>JANQJM010000052.1 GCA_028281635.1 Pseudomonadales bacterium
CTGGGTGCAACTTGCTGAAGACAATAACCAGCAAATTCAAGCCCAGCGATATGCCGTACGCGCTGCCGAAGAATTTATTGCAGAAAGCAAAGGCGCCTACATGCCCCGTGTAAATGTAATTGCTCAGCACCAGGACTCCAACGTGGGTTTCGATAACATCTTATTAGGAAATACAGATACCACATTTTTAGGTCTCGACGTTTCTATTCCAATCTATGCAGGAGGCGCGAACCGGGCTCGGGTAAGTGAAGCACGGAGCCAGCGCAGCATTGCCCAGAGTGAGCTACGGCAGATCGAACTGGAAGCTAATGAACGGGTTCGCTCAGCATACCTACAGGTGCAATCAAGCGCGTTACTGACGCAGGCGGCAGAGCGACTGGTGGAATCGACACGACTTTCCTCTGAAGCCATGCAGCAAGGATTCGAACTTGGCACGGTTACTACGGTTGATGTTCTAAATGCCCTACGTGATCAATTCCAGGCAGAAAGGGATTTACAGGCAGCGCGCTACGAGCACATTAAGTTCCTCTTGGTCTTAAAGAGAGAAGCCGGTGTGTTGGATGCTGAAGATATGGTGGAAGTTGGTGGCTGGCTAGTTGATCCAACTGAGCTCTAGAAAAACACTAAACCTGGCGTCAATCCTCTTAACCAACGCGGCATTCGAATAGATTACTGATACTTGTCAATCAGCCGATGAGTCATTTCTCGCAGTGAGAACTGCAAATCCTCTTCATCGAATCGATAAAACCCTTCCGCGTACTCAATCGATTCATTAAGTGAAAAAGTTCTTCCTTTGTTTAGCGACAGAACCAATTCAGGGTAGTTGTTTTCACTATTCTGACTAGCATAGATATTCATAACTTTCTTTTTATCCGAAATCACGGAAGTGATGTCGATAAATAAATTGACTGGGTTCTGCACACCGATTTCATAAGCAATGATCTGGGGTTTGTGATTAGTTGCATAAGCTTTTTGCAGGCCTTCCCAAACGATGAAGGCTGTGGCCCGATGATCGGGATGGATTTCCAGTGGCCCAGGAAAAAACACTGAAGCAGGTTCTAGCTGGGCTATCGCGTCCTGCGTTCTGGCTTCTAATCCCTCACTAGAGTCCAGACCACGATCGGGTTCAGACCAGAAGTGTAATCCTGTCAGCCCCAGGAGATCTCCTGCACGTTCTATTTCTTGTTGTCTGATACTAACCAGATCGTCTCTGTCACCACCAAGCGCACCATCGGTAAGCACCACCACATGAGTTTCAATTCCCTCTCTTTTAGCTTTCAACAGCGCTCCCCCCATGCCGAAGGTTTCATCATCGGCGTGGGGTGCAAACACCAACCAGGGGCCGGGAGGCAGGGAAGAGACATCGAAGGGAATCAGAATGTGTTCCGGATTGAGCATGTCACCGATATTTTGCGAGGAAACGAGGAGCGCAAAGTATAAGGCCTGGGCCCGTTAAATTTTAGCTTTTTCCTGACGATTCATGCTTAAATGCGCAGCCGACTGAGAGTAAACGCTGTTGCCTAAACGGCAGTGTTTATGTGGCTTCCACGGAAAACGCTTTAGATTCATGTTCGTCACCTTGCTTCGTGAGTGGGTCAGTACACCAGCGACTCATTATCGACTCTTCCACAACTTCACCAGGCAAGATTTCTTTGCCCAGTTCACCGCTTCCATCGGTGGTTTTCTGTGGCTGTTCATGACACCAATCGTCAATATCATCATCTATTCATTTGTGTTCGGCTATATCTTTCAGATTCGGGCGGTTGAAGGCTTCGGCGAAACACAATTTGTCATTTTCATGATGATTGGTTATCTGCCCTGGTTTGCCTTTGCCGAAGCAGTCAGCAAGTCAACTGGTTTGCTCGTTGAGAAGGCCCCATTAATTACCAAGGTTATGTTTCCCGTGCAGGTCCTGCCGGTAGTAGGCACGGTGATTCCATATCTGACTCACGGCATTGGATTCGGAGTCTTGTTGCTCTACCTGGCAACACAAGGACTGTTGTCCGCTGCCTGGTTGCTACTGCCGATCGTTCTGTTTTTCCAGTTCTTGTTCACTATGGGCCTGGTCGCGGTGTTATCTGCTCTTTGTGTATTTTTGCGGGATATACAGCAAATGGTCGCGCTGGGTGTCACCGTCTGGTTCTTTCTTACACCCATTATCTATCCCATCACCATGATTCAGGATGAAGCCACAAGACAATGGTTTCTACTAAACCCCATGCACAGCTTCGTTACTCTCTATCGCGAAATCGTGTTGTTAGGAGAGATTTCACCGATCAACCTGCAGATCATCATTCCCGTGTCCCTGTTTAGCTACTTCTTTGGTGGCTGGTTGTTCATGCGCATTCGCCATGCCTTCGGCGACGTGCTTTAAGAGTTAAGAGTTACCAGTGCCACGTATCACAGTTAACAACCTGCACAAGGACTTCAGGATCTACGATCGGCCGCAGGATCGCCTGTGGGAGATCTTACTGAGAAAATCACGGCATAAAATCTACCATGTATTAAGTGATATCTCCTTCGCCGTTCCCGATGGTAAGAGCCTGGGCATTATCGGCGTGAACGGTGCGGGCAAATCGACTCTGCTGAAGCTCCTGGTGGGGACCCTGCAACCTACCAGTGGTGATATAGAGATTCAGGGCCAGGTGGCGGCATTACTGGAGCTGGGCGCCGGTTTCCATCCCGAGTTTACAGGCCGTCGCAATATCTATCTCAATGCTTCATTGCTGGGTGTACCCGATGAAAACATTGCTGAGCTGGAGAATGACATCATCGAGTTCTCCGAGCTGGACTACTTCATCGATCGCCCGGTTAAAACCTATTCCTCAGGAATGTTTGTACGCCTGGCCTTCTCTATTGCCACCATGGTGCGCCCGGATATTCTGGTGATAGATGAGGCACTCTCGGTTGGAGACATGGCCTTTCAGCGAAAGTGTGTTGAACGCATGAACCAGTTCCGCGCAGAACAGAAGACCATGGTTTTCTGTAGTCACTCCATGTTTCATATTCAGGAGTTATGCGATACAGCCATCTGGATCGATAAGGGTAAGATTCGTGAGATTGGGGACAGTGACAAGGTCGTTGGTCACTATGAGGATTTTTGTAACAGCAAAAAATCCTATAACAGCATTCGCGAAGATATTCCCGAGGAGTTAGAAGAACAGAAAAAGGATTCATCCGATGATTCCGAACCCGCAGTTCAGGACTGTCGCATCAATTCTCTGTCAGTCAAGGACAGTGACGGCAACCTCATTGACGAATTGGAACCCTTGACCAGCGTCACTATGGAAATGGAAGTCGAAGTCCTCAAAGACGGTATCGAAGGCAACTTCGGATTCGCCTTCATGAAATCATCTGAAGAGCCTCATGCCTCTTTTCTGACAACAGAGATAGACAGCGTGGAGAAAGGACCCTTTCACAAAGGTGATATCTTTACTGTATCCCTAACAGTACACCACTTTGCTATGCGAGTAGGCGAGTATTATGTGCTTGGTGGACTGGCCGACAAGAGCGGTTTGCTCTGGTATGAAACCAAGTTCAGTAAACAGCTCAGCATCAAGCCAAACAAGGGCGTAGGACCAATCATCATGGACTCTGATTGGTCAGTCACCCGAAAACAAGTCTAGTGGGGAAACAAATAGTCTTCGGGCAATAGGCGAGCTGGCGCAGTATCCGGTAGTCGGCCATAGGGATTGATGTTGTAGACCCTGGGCAAATTGTTATAGCTGCGCACTTCGACGATTTCCATATAAGCCTGGGTAACAGGGTCCGGATTCACAAAATCCTGCTGCTCTTCCATTCGCTGTAAGGTTTCTTCATCCATTTCCGCCTTAGGGTAGACAAAGATTGAATACACCTGGGAAGTGTTATTACCGATCCAGGCTGACAGTTCCTGTAAGTTTTCAAAGGGAATGATCTCTGCCACTTCAGCACGATTACTGATGTCCTCCAGTTGGCGATAAGCGATGACATTTTCAATCAACTCTTCATCCATCCCAGGAAGTAGCTCCATAGCCTCTCTCGTGGCCAGATTAAGATTCACTGTGCGGTCATTGCCATAGATGGTGAACGCGGCATCCAGATTGACCCCTTCAAATAACTCGGCAAAGCCGCGGATATGCAGAATCTCTTCCACTGTATCCAACTCCGGATTGTTGCGGGGTGAGTAGGGTTGGTCGAGACTCTGGTAGTATTCTTCCTCAGCCCCATTGAGCCCTTCCAGATCATTTAGATCAGTCCAGTCGGTCCAGGCTGCCAGCAGGTCCTGCACCTGCTCAGGGTCAGCATCCAATCCTCCCAAACGTTTCTCTATCAGCATCTGCATATTGCGCCGGGGTATGCGATTAAGATTGATTTTGCCACCGTGGTCGTAGATACGGACCACGACATCTTCTGACTTCGGATAGTGTAAATCGAGCGGCTGGCCATTAAACCGGTATTCGGTCCTTCTCACTTCGCCTTCTTCGGTGAGTTCTGGCTCGAAGTCCACCGGTTGCGCCATAAGCTCCAACATGAGTTCCATCTCGGCATGACTGATAGCCCCCATCAGCTCTGCCCAGCCGTCACTAGCCTCCTGGTTGTGCATTACCGTCTGTGCGGACAGCCTGACCTTTCCGGCCATGGCCGTGACCAAAACAGTCAATAGCACTGCTGTCCACAGCACTATAATTAGAACTGACCCCTTTTGATTAATCACAGCTTCAATATTCCTATTCATTGAGGTTGGGACGAATACTACGATGAATATTATTGCGGACCCGGGCCAGTACTTCTTTGTCGACACTACCTTCAGGTTGGCTATCATCGGGGATAAACCGCACATAGATCGCTAACGGCAGACTCAATCGTTCTGCACCTTCCCATTCTTGAGTCCATATCAAAGACTCGTCTAAATCTTCATAGAGATAGCTCAACTCTAGCTCATGGCCGGGCAAGATTAAGGTGGCTTCGGCTTCATCCAATCGCTGCGTAGGGTCATCACTGAAGGCAGGAACAGTCTTCAGATATACTCCTTCATCTGGAATCGCGTACATCTGCCAGGCAGTCAGTCCAGGTCGGCGCTGGGGCGAAACGGTGGTTACCCAACTGATGAATTCATCGTCGCCACTAAAATAGATCTGACGCGATAACAGTTCACGATTGGTGAAGCTATGGGGAAATGCACCGTGCAGTGCGCGATCAATTTGCAAGATGGCTAAAGATTCATCCAATGTCTGATCGAATACTTCCGTATTACGATTCCAGTCATCCGCCACCACAAACACACCTGTGCTTAACAGCCCAAGCAACATCGCGGTCAATGACAATGCCAGCATGACTTCAATGAGGGTGAAACCTTTCCAATATCGACTGTTAGGATTTTGACGCCTATTCATCGTGCAAGATCCCTCTGAATCCAGCGCGTACCTATTATCAGTTCTTCTCTTTCTTGATGGAGAATTTCGTAGGCTTGCAGGGCGTGAAGGGTAGGCTGAGTCTTACGCTCAGGATCTTCTAATTCCTGATTCGCAATAATGCGATAGCTCTGCGATTCCAGTATCGGCTCTACTTCATTGAATTCGTTCTGCAGTAGCGCAAAGTTAGTGACGGCTCGCAGCTCTGTGGCTCGAAGCAGGCTGTCTTCAGAACGCCAGGTCAGTTGCTTGCTCCCTCCAACCAGAGAAAACAGACTACCCAATACGAAACCGGTAATTGCAAGGGCCACCATCACTTCCAGCAAGGTAAACCCTTGCGGCTTCCGTATAGGAATTCGGTTACTCATCGTCCGCATTACTCTCATTACTGATGCGACCGGTAAATGGATCGATAAGGATGCGGGCCTGTTGCGATTCGAAGGCCAGCATGAGAGTACCACCGGTACTTCCACCCTCAGGGAAAAACGTGATGTCGATACTGTCTTCAACTTCTGTTATTTGATCGGTGCTATCAAGGAATTGCAGTTGAATGTCTGCGCTTTCCCAACTCGCAACCAGGTTAGCCCCCTCCATGTCTGGTTCTTCTTCGGCCGCTTCACCGGCAATTAATCGCACTGTGCTGGGCTGCCCCCGCACTACCGCATCACGACGGGCATAGTTGAGTAGCGTGTTGGCCTCTCGCACCTGAACATTGAAGGAGCGGGCATCCAGAGCGCCCACATTGGGAAAGATCAGCACACTGGCCAGGCCGATAATACTCAGTACCAGCAAGAGCTCCAGCAGTGTGAAGCCGGACTCAGAGGAAGTGAGTATTGAGGAATCAGCGCTAGAGCCCGATATCGGCGTCATCACCTTCGCCGCCTCGCTCACCATCAGGGCCATAGGACATCAATGTAAAGCTTCGGCCATCGGCTTCATAGATGTAGTCATTTCCCCAAGGGTCCTGCGGCACTTCGCGGCGCAAATAGGGGCCATTCCAGGAAGCCCTGCCAGAGTCGTTTTCCACCAGACCCTCTAGTGAATCCGGATATTCACCCACATCCAATCGATAGGCGTCCAGGGCGGTTTCAAGAGAAGAGATCTGCGAAAGGGCAGCATCCCGTTGTGCACCCGCCTGTTGGTTAAAGATATTTGGAGCCACCATGATGGCAAGCATGCCGATGATTGCCATTACCACCAGGATTTCGATCAGGGTGAATCCGGATTGCTTGCTGGTTCGACTGCAAATGAATTGTGTAGTCATCCTATGCTTCCTATACGCGCTGCTGACGCTCCGTCTGGCATCAAATATTGAGATCCTCGAACAATTCCGAAGCCAGCTCGAAACGGTCCAGGATATTGGCATATTGTACACCTGCTTCATCATTGAGATTGATGATCTCCGGTCGCAAGACGATGAACAGTTCACGCCGCTCCACGTTTTGCTGTTGATAGGAGAACAGGTTGCCAAGTACCGGAATTCGATTCAGACCTGGCACACCGGTATTCAGGTTCTCCAAATCATTCTGAATCAAACCACCAAGCACAATGTTCTCGCCGTTGCGCACCACTACAGTTGTACTGATTTCCTGATTGTTAAACACCGGATTATTGTTAACGCCGGCCGAACTGCTGTCCACCGATGACAACACCTGGCGAATGATGAGATTGACCACACCATCTTCGTTTATTTGGGGTGTTATATAGAGTTCGATACCGGTAGGGCGGTATTGAATATTGGTGGTGGCAACGCCGCCAGGGCCCAGTGCTTCGCCCGCTTCCACCGGCACCTCGGCACCAATCTGAATTTCACCTTCCTGATTGTTACTTACGGTTAACGAAGGCCTGGCCAACAATCGCACGTCGTTGTTTACTGCAATGGCCTCCAGGGTGGCTTCCACTCTAGCTGAGCCATCGAGAAACCCTTTGGAGAACATCAGGCCACCTAAACTGGGGGCGAAATCTGTAGTCGTGGTGGTCGAGATAGGATCAAGCGCCGCGTCCGCTGCGATGCGACTCCAGTCCACACCAAACTTGGTTTCATCGTTTAGTGTGATCTGCGCGATCACTGCATTGACCATCACCTGCAATGGCACTACATCCAGCTGACTAATGGTGGTCAGCAGCTGGCGGTAGTCTCTGGCCGTGCTGCGAATCAACAAGCTATTGGTCGCTTCGTCAGCGACGATTTTTACTCTCAGGTTAGCTGACACGGGACCGTCACCCTCGGGGGTCCCGGCCGGCGCATCACCTTCCCTCAGCGTATCAATATCTAAAAGTACCGGTTCATCGTCTTCACCGGTCTCGGGAAACAGACGTCGACTTTCCAATGTTGTACCGTCGTCAGTTACGAAAAACGCCCCCTCATCTTGCTCTTCTTCAAACACCTCGGACAAGGTTTCCGCCAAATCCAGCGCCACCAGATTTTTCACGCGATACATGAAGAGCTGCTCAACCTGTTCCTGGCTGTCAGCATCAAGTATCTGCACCCAGCGCGAGATTTCTTCAAATCCACGTGAGGCTGGTGCAGTTACGAGCAGAGCGTTGATTCGCGCGATACCGCGCACCTGATAAGAAGGATTTGGCCCTTCGATGAGCTGCAGGATCTCTGCTAACTCCTCGGCAACTTGTGCTGAATTAGCATTGCTTAACTGATAAAGATGAATGCCCTGATTAACGAATGGATCAGCATCGACGAGCATCAACAATTGATTCACTCTTTCCAGGTCAAATTCTGATCCACTGATAAGCAATAGGTTACTGGCACCGAGTTGCCTCACCTCGCCGTTAGGTTGCAGCAGTGGTTCGATAGCTTGAATAACTGCTTCAGTGGAAACATACACCAGCGGAGTTACCTGCATAACTCGTGCGGCAGTTCCATCACCTAAGGTATCAGGTGTAACAATTTCTGAAGTTAAATTCGAAGTAACCCGACGCGCATTGTAAACATCACCAGCGCGTTCTATCACTACACCTGCATCGCGACTTAGCAGACGCATTAGAGGCCAGATGTCATCTCGTTGCAGCGGTCGATTGGGTGAAGTGCGAATGGATACTTGAGTATCAATGGTAGGATCAATAACTATGGAAACGTCCAGAGCATTGGCAAGCTCTTCCAGCACCAGGCGTAATTCAGCCTGCTCATAGTTGAGCTCGACTACATCTTCGCCCTCAATGACTTCCGGTGCCGGCACTTCTTCTGTATAGCCACCAAAACTAACTACCTGACCCTGCCGATTTATGGCATTGATCAATGCCTGTTGCTCTTCTGAACTGGTAGATGGCAACTCAGGGATATTTGTGTTGTTTTGGGATTGAGTAGCTGCAGGCTGAGTAAACACAGCAGTTGTGCCCGTTCCCGTCGGCGCCGGATTTTGTTCCAACACAGTACAGGAAGAAATACCCAGCAAGAGACCGCTCAAGGCAATGGCCCTGCGCAGATTTGTCTTAGCCGCTCTCTGGGTAGTGTCCAGGGTTTTCACATTATTCTCCAAATTAAAACTCCACTGAATTCATGCTGAAGACAGCAGAAAGCATGGTGATCGTGATGCCACCGACTGCGATGGCAAGAAATATAATTAGCGCAGGTTGCAGTGCAGCAACCAGTGCGGACATTTGATTTCGAACATAAGTGTCAAAGGTCACTGCAGACTTGAGTAAGATGTCTGAAGTTCGCCCAGACTCTTCACCCACACCGACTAGCTGATGTAGCAGGGTAGGGAACTGGTTGGTCTTCTCCAACGAGATGCCCAAACCAGAACCTCCGCGAACGTCATCCTCTACAGTGAGCAGATGTTTATTTAAAAGGCTATTGCCAACAACTTCCCGAGAAACCCTCAGAGCTCTAATAAGTGGGATACCTGCCCCCAGGAGAGCACCAAGAGTTCTGGCAAATACTGCACACTCTCGATAGAGAATAAGATTGCCCACTAGTGGCAGTGTCAGCAGAAAACCATCTTTTCGCAGCCGAGTAACCGGGTCCTGATCAAGTCGCCGCCAACCCCAGATGGCCAACACTGTCGCAACGATGAACAGGTAACCGTAGCTCTGGATAAATCCGCTCAGTGACAGTAGGAAAGCCGCAGATGGTGGGATGTCGGTTCCAGCATCTTCAAACATGGCGGCGAATTGAGGCACCACAAATACCAGCAACAGAAAGACGGAAATGATCCCGGTGATCAATAGCACCGTCGGATAGATCATGGCAGAGATGACGGCCTGGCGGGTACGTGCACTGGTATCGAGAAACTCGGCCAGATCCGGGAGCAGCTCATGTAGAATGCCGCCTTCTTCTCCCGCTCTGACAATGTTCACGTACATCTTGCTGAACACATTGGAGTGCTGCTCCATGGCTTCGGCGAGACTCTTGCCTTCTTTGACGTCGCGCAGCAGTTGCACAACTAACTCACGCATAGCTGCTGATTCGGTAATGCCATCAAGCAGGCGCAGCGCCTTATCGATGGGCACCCGTGCTTCAACCAGCGTGCACAGGCCATTGGTAAAATCCAGCAGGTCATTATTGGATATCTTCTTGCGGCGCAGAGGATCTGCACTGGGGCGGGTTTCCTGAATTTTCACCGGCGTCAGATTTCTGCCCTGCAGCAGACGCACGACTTCTCGCTCCGACTCGGCGTTTAACTGGCCAGTTTCCAGATTACCGCCCTGATCAAAAGCCTGATATTTGAAGTACAGTGCGCCCATGATGACTTATAGTGCTCTCGTTACCCGAACGACTTCTTCCGGCGTGGTAAGTCCCGCCTTCAGTTTTTCCAAGGCGTCTTCTCGCAGGGTGCGCATACCATCAGCGATGGCCTGTTCCCGAATGACATTGGCATCAGCCCCCGATGCGATGTGATGTCGGATGTCATCAGTCATAAGCAGGAGCTCATAGAGGCCGACTCGCCCGCGATACCCGGTATGGCCACAAGCATCACAGCCCTTTCCTCGGTTAATAGAAGGACAAACAGCTGCTTCGATTTGCAGCACAGCAAGCTCGTCTTCCGTTATTGGCGCCATCTCGTTGCATTCAGTACACACGCGTCTTACCAGGCGCTGCGCTTGAATGGCCAGCAAGCTGGAACTGATCAAATAACCTTCCACGCCCATGTCCTGCAGGCGGGTAACGGCACCGGCCGCATCGTTGGTATGCAGCGTGGAAAACACCAGATGGCCTGTCAGCGCCGACTCGATGGCAATCTCCGCGGTTTCATGATCGCGAATCTCACCGACCATCAATACATCGGGATCCTGCCGGACAATGGAGCGAAGTCCCGCTGCAAAGCTGAGGCCAATGCTGGCATTGGCCTGGATCTGAGTAATACCGTCCAGTTGATACTCCACAGGATCTTCGACGGTGATGATCTTGCGTTTCTCGTCATTGATTTTTTCCAGGGTCGCATACAGGGTCGTGGTCTTACCCGAACCTGTCGGTCCGGTAATCAGAATCATGCCGTGGGGTTGAGTAATAACCCCCTGATAGTTCTGCAGCACCTGCTCAGGCATACCTAGCTGCTGCAGAGCAACGGTGGTATCGCTGCGATCGAGGATACGCAACACAACAGATTCACCGTGCACACCCGGCAGTGTCGATACCCGCATATCCAATTGATTACTGCCAATCTGATAGTCGATACGACCATCTTGCGGCAGACGTTTCTCACCGATGTCCAGCCTCGCCATCAGCTTCAATCTCGATGCCACAGCGGTGTGAATTTTTACCGGCAAGCGTTCGATGCGCGTCATGATGCCATCTACCCGGCAACGCACGTCCAGGGTGTTCTCGTTGGGTTCGAAATGGATATCACTGGCATTGAGGTCCAGGGCGCGAGCGAACAGGTGATTCACCAGACGAATGATGGGCGCGTCCGATGCCATGTCCATCAGTGACTCGTCATCATCGAAGCCAGAAACGAACACGTCTTCATCGGAACCTTCGATTTGCGGCGACAGCTCAGCACGCCAATGTTTCATCAAGCGTCGCACTTCAGCGTCATCTGTCAGTACAAATTGCAAGCTGCCGCTGAGAATAAACCGCACCTTGGCCCGTAACTGAATTGACGGCAAGCGATCACATAATAGTTTGCCTGACTCGGAAAAATCCTGAGCAGGAGCAATGCCTTCAGGCTCGAGTAGCTGACTGAACACGGGTAAGGTCATCGAGGACTGGGACATGTTTTCAGTGAGCTCAGTCATTGTTTGCTCCCCCACTGTTTTCTCCACGGGCAAAGCCCACGACTGTAATGGCACCGTTGTATTGATTGCGATTTCGATCGAGGTTGAAGTCCTTAACTTGCAAACGGGGCACTGAGTTTTCCAGGCGCTCGAGAAAAACCACAGTGTTGCCGGCATCAGCGGTACGGAAAGACATTTCCTGACTAATCAACAGCCATTCATCAGACTCCAGGCGCTCTGCCAGTCGGGTAGAACTCACGGTTAGACCTGAATCACGGGCGTGTTGCGACAAGTCGCGCTGAATAGTGGCTTCGATTAACGGGATGGTGTCGCCGCTAAAAATTTGCGACTCCATATCTGCCTGCTGTACTTGGGCATCGATACGACGTTCTCTCCAGGCCAGAGAATCTTCGATGAGCCTTTCTTCACGGGCAATAGCCAATAACACATCTTCGATTGCAGCCTCGCGTGTTGCATGGAAGCTCTGCACTGCCGGTACGATTTGAGTAATAGCGAATACAACTGCCACTACTACAGCGAGTACTAGTATGTTTTTTTCTCGTTTAGAAATTGCCATGTTCTTCTATGCACTAACTTGCATCAGGAAAGTAGCGAACCATGTACGCTTCAAAGCTCACGGTCGCTAAACGTAAATCGATGTAATAACGAGTGTTATTCGTGGCCCGGGAAAACACCACTTCAGTAAACATTGGATCCTGTTCCAGGCGCTGCAAAATGGCTTGGGGATCCGAGCTGGTGCCTTGAATTCGAATAAGCCCTTCGTTTAACTCTAACGATGACAGGCGTTCATTGCCCAAAAGTTCCTGCAATCGAAACATTGCTTGCCGTAACTGTTGATCCGGATAGTCGTTGATCGCACCCCATTCGCTCTCAAAATTCACCACTACAGATTGATCGGCTCGTGCATCTGCTGACATGTTCTGTGTCGATTCCAAACGCGCGTTTGCCATGCGCAATTCGAATGACTGGAACAGGAAGGGAATGGAAGACAGCAGGAGTAATGCTGCAAACATCGCGGCGGCGGCTACCAGTTGCCGACCTTTCTCCACTCGCTGTTGCGCTTGCAAGGCACCATGTGGGTAAAATCTATAGTCCGCACCTGATTCACCTGGATCTGCCCTGTATGAACTCGGATCTCGCCCGTCGATCTGCTTTGCACCAGCCAGGTTGCTGGTCGCTGCTTGCCATTGTTCGGCAAACTCTGCTTGCTCCAGCTCTGCAGATTCAATCTGTAGCCACTGGGTAAGCACGCCCTGTTCAACGGTGATTGCAGTTATGTGTTCTGCGTCTTCTTCAATGAGATTGAAATCAGGTGTTGTTTCCTCAGTTGAAAGAATTCGGGGTTGTACGGCAATTAGATTCAACCCCTCTTTATCAAAAGCCGTGAAGAAGTTCTGCAGTTTCTCAGTTGATAACCAAAGGGCCGTAATCCGTTGTTCCTCTGAACTCTCGTTCGCTGAACCAACGACTGCTATGGAAAGCGCTTGTTCATAGGAAGGCAAAAGCGTTTCTCGCTGCAGTTCTAAAGCGGACTTTATATTCTCAGTGCTGACTCCGGGCATGGCCTGGCTGGTAGCAAGAAACTCAGAAGGGGGCAGGAGTAACTCTATATTTCCCGAGCCGGAGATTTGTCCTAGTAGCGATTTGGCAGCTTGTGCCAGAGATTCCGGTGTAAGCCTTTCTTCATTGGCAGTCTGAGCGAACGATACGCTGTTGCCTGACTCCAGGTGTACCAGGTCTACGCCACAAACCACCAGGTGATCGGTAATCGATTTGCGCAGCTCAGCCTGTGTATCTCCCAGGATCGCTTTACGTAAGCCACCCGGGAAGCTGAATGTGATTGCGCTCAATGATGGTAGTGATGCCATGTCCTACAACTGCGGTTAAACCAAGTCCCGGGCCAGGCAATCCGCGACAAAACCCAGCCCCATGCCTTTTTCTGATATGGCAGGGGCCGGGAATTGCCAATTTCGCTAAGCCGTTGAAATTGTGTTAGTTCTGACTGCTTAAGACTGGCAAAGGCGGGAAATAGTTTTAGTTCGCAGGGGAGGAATTACGGTGATTTGGCGGGGCTGGCGGGAGTTGAGGGTAGATCCTTCGAATTGGGTCAGGCCCAAAACAACACCGGCCTCGTAAAAGAGGCCGGCAGAAATACTTTCCAGTGAAAGGAATTGGAGGCTTAGTCGCCTGCAGAGCGCAGCGCAGCTAGCTCTTTTTCTACAAGAAAATCAACAACATCCAGCATTTCCTGCTGTGTGCGAACAGCGTCTCCGGTAGTAACCAGATACTTGCCGTTGACAATCATGTTTGGCGTGCTGCGAATGCCATAGTCACGCATACGCTTTTCTGCCTGATTCACCTTGGTGCGGACCGAAAAAGAATTGAAGGCAGATTCGAAATCACCACGATCAATGCCATGCTCAGCAAACAAATCACCGATTTGGTCTTCACTGGCCAAACGATTGCCTTGCACATTAATGGCGTTGTAGACGTGCTGGTGCAGCTCTTCAACGGCATCCAGAGATTCCGCGGTGTAATACACCTGCGCATGAATCTTCATTAGTGGGTTCCACAAAGCCGGAAACCTGACGAAATCAATATCTTCGCCCTGACCTTCTTCCCAGGCGATAACTAATGGCTCAAAGCGGAAGCAATGGGAACAGCCGTACCAGAAGGCTTCCAGAACTTCGACTTTGGAAGCATCGCGCGTGTTAACCGGGGCAGGTAGCTCGGTATAGTGAGTGCCCGCTACATAGCGTTCGATCTGTGCGGTGCTCGAGAACGCCAATGAGACAAGTGCGGTGAAAGCCACCAGCTGTAGTATTCGTTTCATATTCTTGCTACTCCGTATGCTAATCCGTGGTTAGACAGGTGCAGTTTAAAAAACCCTATCATAGCCATTATTGGCTGGCTATCTCAGGCGGAGCGATATGGGACCAGCTGACCCGAGAAGCCGTTTTTCTGGCTAAAAGCCTACTTAATAAGAGTCTATTGCCGCCTAAATTAGTGCAGCCCCGATACGTAACTGGCCAGTGCCTGTAACTCCTGGTCTGTCAGTCTCTCAACGACTGTACGCATCATGCTGCTCATGTCATTGGCTCGTTCACCAGAACGGAACTGTTCCAATTGCTGCAGCGTGTATTCAGGATGCTGACCACTCAAGGCGGGGAATCCGGCTGGTGCATTGCCTTTTCCGTCTGGTGCATGACAAGCTGAACAGGCCGCTACCGAAAGGCCTTGAACTCCGGCACGGTAAATGGATTCGCCAAGCTCCAGCATCTCAGGATCCACTCCACCCAAGGTAACTTCCTGAGAGGCATACCAGGCGGCGATGTCCTCCATGTCTTGTTCGGAGAGGGCAGCTACCATTGCAGCCATGGTAGGACCGGAACGTGCCCCCGATTTGAAGTCCATAAGCTGCTTAACCATGTACTTGGCATTCTGGCCTGCCAGTTTGGGATTGATCGCCAGCTCGCTGTTGCCATCATTACCGTGGCAAGTTGCACAAAGCGCGGCCTTGGCCTGACCTGCGGCAGGGTCACCCTGTGCTAGCAGGGATGGGGTTGCAAGGGTACCCATTAAGGCCGATACAAGAACAATGGCTAATTTCTTCATGAAAGTTCCTAAAAAGTTCCTAAAATGCTTCCTAAAAATAAGAGTTCCTAGACTTCTGTTTCCTAAATTTTTAGGGAATTTGCTCTCGCCTACCGCACAGGCAGCTTGATCGATATGGTGATCTGGTGCCGGAGCAGTATTTTTGCGGACGCGGATTATAGCCTAATTCCCCTGTTCGCACTATGTAGGACGGCATTCCAGCGCATTGGAATTGACAGAGTTTTGCCATGAATTTCAACAACACCCAATTCGTCACTAGCGCCGCAACGCTGGTGGATTGCCCTAAGGACAGCCTCGCCGAGGTGGCCTTTGCTGGACGTTCCAACGCCGGCAAATCATCGGCCATTAATGCCATTACCGGCCACTCTAAACTGGCAAAGATTTCCAAGACCCCAGGCCGTACTCAACTCATTAACTTCTTTCAGGTGGCTGACCATCGCTATCTGGTTGACCTCCCCGGTTATGGTTTTGCCAAGGTCCCTCTCAAGGTGAAGGAGAAGTGGCAGGCGGAACTGGAACGCTATCTTCGCAAGCGGGAAGCACTGTCAGGAATCGTGTTACTGTCCGATGTTCGCCATCCTCTAAAAGAGTTCGATCAAATGATGGTGAACTGGGCAGTACAATCAGATTTGCCCGTGCTACTGCTGCTAACCAAAGCCGACAAACTCAAACGCGGCGCTCAACAAAACACCCTGCTAAAGATCCGCAAAACCATTCAAGACCTTCCCGAAGTAGAAGTCCAATTGTTCTCTTCCATGAACGGACAGGGCATAACCGAAGCCCAAAAAGTCATAGCCTCCTGGCTGGAAGTTGAATAGAAGAACTACGGTAGGATTGATATGGCACTACTAATCTTAAGAAAGGTGCTCTACTTGAGGCAGGGATGCCGACATTTGCGAAGCAAATGCGAGGAGGCAATCACCAGCATAACCGCGCTTCTGCGCCAGTGATTGCCGACGACAGAGCAAAAGCGCAAGGATGCGCTTTTGCGAAATGAATCAATGCGCCTCGTCCCAATTATCCCCAACCCCAACATCCACGATCAATGGCACATCCAAAGAGGCCGCCGTTGCCATACGAAACTTCACTCCCTGCGCCAAAAGTTCCACATCTCCCTCTTTAACTTCAAACACGAGTTCATCATGGACCTGCAACACCATCTTGGCTTCGATATCGTCTTGTTCCAGCCAATTGGCAATATCGATCATTGCTCGTTTGATAATGTCGGCAGCTGACCCTTGCATCGGCGCGTTAATTGCTGTTCTTTGCGCGGCTTTGCGAATCATGGCGTTGCCAGCATGAATATTGGGAAGATAAAGACGTCGACCGAACAAAGTTTCGACATAACCTTTCTCATCCGCGTAGGCCTGAGTTTGTTCCATGTAGTCTTTCACACCTGGGTATTTGTCAAAGTAGCGGTCAACATATTTCTGAGCATCACCTCTACTAACATTCAACTGATTCGCTAAGCCGAAAGCTGACATGCCATAGATCAACCCGAAATTAATCGCCTTGGCACCGCGCCGTTGATCAGGAGTGACTTTGTCCAGGGGTGTATTGAAAACATCTGCTGCGGTTGCGCGGTGCACATCCTCATCACTGGTAAAAGCTTTTAACAGACCAGGGTCCTGTGACAAGTGCGCCATTATGCGTAGTTCAACTTGCGAGTAGTCTGCTGCCAGCAGTTTGCACCCTTTGTCGGGGATAAACGCTTGTCTGACTCTACGGCCCTCTGCAGTGCGAATCGGGATGTTCTGAAGATTGGGGTCAGTTGAAGAGAGTCGGCCTGTCGCCGCGACTGCCTGCTGAAAGGAAGAATGGATGCGGCCAGTTTTCGCATTCACTTCCAATGGCAGCTTATCGGTGTATGTGGATTTCAGTTTATTCAGAGAACGGTGCTCTAGAATCAACCTGGGCATTTCGTACTGTTCAGCCAACTCCTGTAATACCGGCTCGGCAGTCGATGGTTGACCAGTAGGGGTTTTCTTCAATACCGGCAAGTCCAGTTTTTCGAAGAAGATGGTTTGCAATTGTTTCGGCGAAGACAGGTTGAACTCTTCACCCGCCAATTCGTAGACTTTGTCCTGCAACTTGTCCAGTTGTTTGGCTAGTTGCTTGCTCTGCTTCTCGAGTACCTTGGCATCCAGTTTGATACCATTTCGCTCTACTACTTGTAGCACTTCAATGAGTGGCGTTTCGTAGTAGCGATACAAACCCGCCAAATGGCCTTGGCTCAACATGTCTTGTTCGAGTTTTATCGCCAACCGCAGAATCAGGTCGGCACGCTCGCAGCTGTAGTCTACGAAATCTTTGATCACCACCTGGGGTAGTGACAGCTTGTTACGACCTTTGCCCAACAAGCTCTCAAGACTCTTGGGATCAATGTCTAAATAAAAGCGCGCGATGTCTTCCAGGTGATGCTTCACCGCAACCGAGTTAAGAACGTAAGAGGCGAGCAATACGTCGGATTTTAGTGGTTGCAGATCCACGTCATAGTTTTGCAACACATGCCGTTGAGTCTTAAGGTCGTAGCCAGCTTTTGTTAGCTCTGCATTCTCAAGGCATGGTTTGAGGGCTCCGAGAACTTCGTCTGCAGTAAATTGATCTTTTTCTTCGCTATGACCACAGGGGATATAGAAAGCCCGGCCAATGCTCGGACAAACAGAAATACCAACTATTTCTGCATCCATAAAATGTTCGCCGTCAAACTCGACACAAAACCCAAAGCGTTGTGACTTCTCCAGCTCAGCTACAAGTTTTTTCAGGCTTTTACTGTCCTGTACGCATTGATACTCAATAGTTTCTGGTACTACTGAAACTTCTTCGGCTTTTGCCGCCGTCGAACTGGAGTCCTGGCCCCCGCCCAATACCGTTACATCGCCGCTACCGCTTATTCCTTTCTCTTCGAGCTCTTTAATCCAGGTCTTAAACTCAAGCGCACTATAGAGATCGTGCAGATCTTCAGAGGCTTCTTCGCCAGCCACTAACTCGGTAATTTTCACGTCGATCTTGCAATCAAGTTTGATCGTAGCCAGCTCATAAGAGAGCCTTAGTTGATCAAGACTTTCTCTCAGCCGCTCACCAATCTTGCCACCGACCGCTTCAGCGTTTTCGATGATTCCATCCATCGAACCATATTCAAGTAACCACTTGACCGCAGTTTTTGGTCCTACACCCGGAACACCAGGAATGTTGTCTGCCTTATCACCCATAAGTGCCAGGTAGTCCACAATTAGCTCGGGGCCGATGCCAAACTTTTTATTCACTCCCTCAATATCCAGAACTTCATTGGTCATGGTGTTCATCAGGGTAACTTTGTCGTTGACCAACTGAGCGAGATCCTTGTCGCCGGTAGAGACCAGAGTGTGCATCTTTTTCTTGGTAGCCTGCACTGCCAGGGTACCGATCACGTCATCTGCTTCGACGCCTTCAATTATCAGCAGCGGTAAACCCATCGCTCTTATGATGTCGTGTATGGGTTGAATCTGACTGCGCAAGTCATCAGGCATGGGTGGCCGGTGGGCCTTGTATTCATCATAGATTTCATTGCGAAAGGTCTTACCTTTGGCATCGAAGACAATCGCAATATTGCTGTCTGGGTGGCCCTTAATGAGTGCGCGGATCATGTTGATCACACCTTTAACAGCGCCGGTCGGTTGACCGCGACTGTTAACTAATGGTGGTAAGGCGTGAAAGGCGCGAAACAGGTAGGAAGAGCCGTCTACCAGGATGAGTTCTTTTTTAGTAGCCACCGCAGAATCTCTCGTTGCTTATTATTGTGGAAAGCAAGTCCGGAAGGAGTCGAAAACTGGAGTTAGCCATTCCCAACACAAACTTTCGCTAGCAGGGGTATCGTATCCCAAGAGAATACTAGTTACTCGTAGAATTTGTTCTATGCGGGTTGTTGTTCTGGCCCTTAGCCTGAAGCGATTTGGCTCATTATAGGCAAGCCATTGATTCTAGAAGAAAAATAGTGGGGCAGCTCAATCCAGAATTAGCTGCGGGTATAGCTCCAACATAATCTCACTTCGGATTGGAGGGCGAATCACGGAGTGTAGTTCGCCAGCAGGGTTTACCACGCTAAGGTGCACCGAATGACTAACCATGTAGTCGTCGTTTTGTGACGAAGGTGTCATGTGTCCCATATGCTCACTGTTTTCGCTGTCAGAGCTGTACGCCACAAAAAAACTTTCTGCCACGCGCTTGGTTTCATAGGCTGGCCCACTGAGACCGACAAACGAGTCATCGAAGCGCGACATGTATTCGGACAATTCGGCTATACCGTCACGTTCTGTATCCACTGAGATAAAAACAATCTGTGGGCTATTTTCAGCACCAGATTCCGAATAGCGCCGATAGAATTGCGCCAACTCCGTCATGGTTAACGGGCAAACATCAGGGCAGGAAGTAAAACCAAAAAACACCAATGACCATTTACCTAACAGTTTTTGTTGGGTGAAGGGATCGCCGTCGTCATCGAGCAAAGTAAAACTTTCGATTGCCGTTGGCTCTGGGTAACGGGTGGCGCCCAACTCTCGAAGGTCATTGATCTCGTTGACCTCGGAGCGCAAAAGAAACAAATAGATTAACCAAGCCGCGACCAGCAGATCGAAAACGATGAAGGCGGTGAAAGCTGTTTTGGCGTTGCGCGAGAGTTGCACAATATACCTGTCTTCTTAGAAGAGGTAGTGGTCGATCACCAGTGCCACAAACAAAAGTGCGAGATAAACGATGGAGTACTTGAACGTATCCATCGCAGTGGTTGGACCAGGATTCACCATGAGCCTGATTGACCAGCTCATGAATCCAGCACCCAATGCCAGAGCAGAGGCAAGATAAAGCAAACCACTCATACCGGAGAAATAAGGCAGCGCGCTAACCGCAATCAGAATGGCGGTGTAGGCGATGATATGAATTTTAGTAACGCGCTCACCATGGGTTACCGGCAACATAGGTACACCAGACTTGGCATATTCGTCTTTCCGATGGATAGCCAGTGCCCAGAAATGCGGGGGCGTCCAGGCAAAGATAATGAGCACCAGAATCAAGGCATCCGCCTCAATAGTGCCGGTCACTGCAGACCAGCCCAATAGTGGCGGCATGGCGCCAGACAAGCCGCCAATGACAATATTCTGTGGCGTCGCATGTTTCAGATAACCGGTGTAGATAAAGGCATAACCAACGAAGGACGCCAGAGTGAGCCAGGCGCTGAGAGGGTTCACCCAGAGCATCAAAATAGCCATCCCCGCGAGCCCAATTGCTACCGCAAACACAGTTGCCTGCGTCGCATCCACTCGCCCTTGCGGCAGGGGTCGGTTGTGTGTGCGTTTCATGAGCACATCGATCTTGCGATCAATCAGATGATTCACAACAGCGCCTGAGGCTGCAACTAAGGCAATCCCCAGATTTCCCAATACCAGAATGTCGAGTGGCACCATGCCAGGTACTGCCAAAAACATCCCCACCAAAGAAGTAAGGATCATCAGCATCACCACACGTGGTTTGCACATTTCGTAGTAGTCGCGCCAACTGGCAGCGCGCTGGGAAGTCAGTTCCGTCACTGTCGTTACTCTACGGTTAGTAAGAATATGGGAATGTTCACAAGTGCCGCCCGTTCGCTGAGCCCATGGCTCATCTTTTTGGGCGGCGGTATTTCAACATTTTTCGTTGATGATCTCAAGCTGAGCACACTAACGAGGCAGGCATTTTCACAGATTTTCTGACCGATTGTTAGTGAATTTCAGCGTCTCGAATTGAAGCTGACAGTTTCCTGTCAAAATTACTTGATTTATCGCAGTTTCCGGGGCTTTCTAAGCCATATTTACTTGCTAGAAATGGCGTTTTTCTATAGCATTCCGGACCGCGTGAGGTGTGCCAAATTGCTCGATTTTTTCAGAAGTTTTCCCAAGGCTTCAGCCATAAAAAAGCGAAGAAATCAGCTGCGGAATTACCCCGTCCAGATAACAACAACATTAGGACAATCACTCGGTTTAAATTGACGAAAAAATGAGTTTAGCAACAGCTTGCTCATAGTCCTCAATGCACTGGCATTGGAGTTTAAATCGGTGAATGTAACGAACAACACTTGACTCATCGCTGGATCTGCGCGGAAACCCGGTCAGGGAATCTAACCGCAATCAAGCAGAGCAAACTTTAAAAAAAGGAATACTGGTTTATGGCTCTTGCGGTCGTTATCTTTGTTCTGGTAGTCGCTACTATCGTCTTTCACTTCGCCAGCCCCTGGTGGTTTACCGACCTCGCTGCCGATTGGAGCACAATCGACTTAACCATCAATATCACCTTCTGGGTGACAGGCTTTGTCTTCATCGCCGTCAACCTGTTTATGGCCTACTGTGTTTGGAAGTTTCGCCAGCACGAAGGCCACAAAGCCGTTTACGAGCCTGAAAATGCCAAGCTGGAGGTAGGCCTTTCTATCTTCACCACTATCGGCGTAATTCTCATGCTGGCGCCGGGCCTTTTCGTCTGGGCACAGTTCGTAACGCCACCGGAAAACGCGGCTGAATTCGAAGTACTTGGCCAGCAGTGGCAGTGGCAATACCGCTACCCTGGTGCTGACGGTCAACTTGGTACTGTGGACACTACCTTCGTTAGCCAAAGCAATCCTTTTGGCATCAACCCGGAAGATCCAAATGGTCAGGATGACGTCGTAGTCAACGATCCAGTCATGCACCTGCCTTTGAACCAGCCAGTGAAAGCACTGCTACGTTCTAATGACGTATTGCACAACTACACTGTCGCCCAATTTCGCGTGAAGATGGACCTGGTCCCGGGTTTGGTTTCTTACCTCTGGTTCGACCCAACTGAAGCTGGAACTTACGATATTCTTTGTGAAGAGCTCTGCGGTATCGGCCACTTCATGATGCGTGGTTCAGTGGTTGTTGAACCACAAGTAGAATTCGATAGCTGGTTGGCCGCCCAGCCCACGTTCGCTGAAACTCAAAACATGGCTGCTCCCAGCGTTGCCGCGGGACAAGCGCAATACGCTGCCTGCGCTGCCTGCCACGGTACTCAGGGCGAGGGTAACCAGGCTCTGAATGCGCCTAAATTAGCAGGCCAGCAAGCCTGGTATATCGAGCGTCAATTGAACTACTTCAAGCAAGGCGCGCGCGGCGGCGAAGGTGATACCAACGGCCAACAGATGACCGCCTTCGCAAATATGCTGACTACTGACGATGCGGTCCGCAACATGGCGGCTTACATCGCATCCCTGCCCGACAATCCTGCCGAACCCACAATCTCTGGTGATATCGATAACGGCTACGACATCTATGATCGTAACTGCGCTGCCTGTCACCTGGATGATGGTGCTGGCACCTGGTACACCGATGCACCAAAACTGGCTGGCATGAGTGACTGGTACTTTGTCACCCAAATCAGCAATTTCCGCGCAGGCATTCGTGGCTTGCACCCGGAAGATGATTACGGTGAGCAGATGGTGTGGATGGCTACTGCCATGGCAGATCTGGAAGAGATTGAAGACGTAGCGGCTTATATCAATACGCTACGTTAGAACACAGTTTAAAGTCTTAGAGTTTTATCCAGCTAAAGCGGCTGAAATATTTAGAGAGAGTTAGGAGGTATTAATGGCTTACGTACCATTAGCGGACCGAGATCATGAGATGGAGATGCACCATCCTCACACTTGGATCGGAAAATACGTTTGGAGCCAAGATCATAAAGTGATTGCCATTCAATATGGCAGCATCGCGATCTTCACTGGTGTTGTTGGACTGGTGCTTTCGCTGATGTTCCGTATGCAGTTGGGTTTTCCCGACACGGTAGATTTTGTAGATCCTAACTTCTATTACCAGGCCATCACCATGCACGGCATGATCATGGTGGTTTATTTCCTTACTGCACTCTTCCTCGGGGGCTTTGGAAACTACTTGGTGCCGCTGATGTGCGGTGCACGAGACATGGTGTTCCCCTTCATGAACATGCTCTCGGTGTGGGTGTTCCTGCTGTCAGTGATTATTTTGATGGCCAGCTTTTTTGTTGGAGGTGGGCCCACCGGTGCAGGATGGACTCTGTATCCTCCGCAGACAGCCATGGAAGGAACACCTGGTCACGACATGGGCATCATTCTCATGTTGGTGTCACTGGCTGTGTTTATCGTGGCATTCACCATGGGTGGTCTTAACTACGTGGTCACCATCCTGCAGTATCGCTGCCGTGGCCTTACCATGATGCGTCTGCCGCTTTCTATCTGGGGCATCTTTGTCGCAACAGTTCTGGGTCTGTTTGCATTCCCGGCATTGTTGGTTGCGGCCATCATGATGTTGTTCGATACCTTGCTTGGCACCAGCTTCTTCATGCCGGCAGTAATCGAAGCAGGCACTGCGCTCGACCACAACGGCGGTAGTCCGATTCTGTTCCAGCATCTATTCTGGTTCTTCGGCCACCCCGAAGTGTATATCGTTGCGCTGCCAGCTTTCGGACTGGTATCTGACGTACTCAGCGTACACGCCCGCAAGAACATCTTCGGTTATCGCATGATGGTATGGGCGATCATCGCTATCGGCGGACTGAGCTTCATCGTATGGGCGCACCACATGTATGTGTCTGGCATGAATCCTTACTTCGGATTCTTCTTTGCCACCACAACATTGATTATTGCTGTACCCACCGCACTCAAAGTCTACAACTGGGTGTTAACACTGTGGGAAGGTGACATTCGTATGAATGTGCCGATGTATTTTGCCATCGGTTTTATCTTTACTTTCATCCATGGCGGTCTGACCGGACTGTTCCTGGGTAATGTGGTTATCGATTTGCCACTCTCTGATACCTACTTCGTGATTGCTCACTTCCATATGGTAATGGGTGTATCGCCAATCCTGGTGCTTTACGCTGCGATCTATCACTGGTATCCGAAGATGTCTGGTCGCATGTTCCATGAAGGCATGGCTAAGGTTCATTTCTGGCTGACTTTCCTGGGTGCTTACGCCATCTACTTGCCAATGCACTACCTGGGTTTCTTAGGTGTACCACGCCGCTACTATGCGTTGGGCACAACTGACTTCATCCCAGCATCTGCACAGGATCTAAATGCCACTATTACAATTGCGGCACTGATCGTGGGTATTTCTCAGCTACTGTTCTTCATCAACATTATCTGGAGCCTGAAGTACGGCAAGAAAGCTGATCCTAATCCTTGGGGAGCGGCTTCCTTGGAATGGCAGACACCAGACACACCACCTGCTCATGGCAACTGGGGTGATAGCTTGCCAACGGTTTATCGTTGGGCTTACGACTACAGCGTGCCTGGCGCGCATGAAGACTTCATTCCTCAGAACACACCTGAGAGTGAAGAGCCCACAGTGAGCGATGAGCATTTCGATCCTGATCACGACAAGTCTTTGGCGGATGTATGAGTTTATTCAAGAACGTCACAACTAAGCCCTGGGAACGTAAAGGGGTAATCGGTGGAATGCGTCCAGAGGGCGCATTCGATACGGAAGCAGAACGGGTTGCCCTGTCCTTCTTTCTGATAATCGCCAGCGTTGTGTTCTCACTGTTTACCGTGAGCTACTACATTCGCATGGAATTGCCAGACTGGCAGCCACTGTCTGAACCGGCTCAATTATGGTTTAACACTGGCTTGTTGGTTGCCAGCAGTATTCTTTTTCAGTGGGCGCGCAATATTGTGGCCCGCGGCGAACAACGTAATCTTTACACTGCACTGATTGGTGCCGGTGTATTTGCGATTTTGTTCATTGTCGGTCAGCTAGTAACCTGGCAAAGCCTGCAGTCTGCTGGTTACTACATGACATCAAATCCAGCCAATGCTTTTTATTATTTAATGACAGGCCTGCATGCCGTCCACCTCTTAGGTGGACTTTGGGTGTGGAGTAAGAGTGCGATTCGTTTGATCTCAGGCGCTGAAGCCAAAGACATCAAACTCAGCATCGAACTGTGTGCTTTGTACTGGCACTTCTTGCTTTTGGTATGGCTGGTGCTGTTCGCCTTACTGTCGAACACTTAACACATTACAACAACTTGCTTTATAACTAACAGGAAAGATGGATGAGTGAAGCAACTGCAAATGAAGTCGTCGCTCACGACGGGGTAACTGGTCTCGTCGACGACTGGAGCGCTGATAAACAGGCGTATCACGTGCCTTGGGGCAAGGCCATGATGTGGATATTCCTGGTATCGGACACCTTTATATTCTCTTGCTTCCTGGTGGGCTATCTCAATGTGCGAGTAACCACCACGGAACCTTGGCCGCCACAAAGTGAAATTTTTGCTCTTTCCTTCGGTGGAGATCCTATTCCACTGATTCTGATTGCGATCATGACATTTGTGTTGATTACCAGTTCGGGAACCATGGCACTAGCAGTGAATTTTGGTTACCGCAAAGACAAGATGAAGACGTTCTGGTTGATTTGCGCGACGGCGGCTTTTGGTGCCACCTTCGTTGGCATGCAGGCTTTTGAGTGGACCAAGCTGATCGTTGATGAAGGCGTGCGCCCCTGGGGTAATCCATTTGGAGCACCGCAGTTTGGGTCGGTGTTTTTTATGGTGACTGGATTCCACGGCTTGCACGTATCGGCCGGTGTGATCTATTTATTATGGGTAGCATTCAGGGTTAAACGAGGTTACTACGACGACAAAGGTTTTGAGATCGTCGAGATCGCCGGTCTCTATTGGCACTTTGTTGACCTGGTTTGGGTATTCATC
The DNA here is from genome assembly GCA_028281635.1 of Pseudomonadales bacterium. Classification (GTDB taxonomy): domain Bacteria; phylum Pseudomonadota; class Gammaproteobacteria; order Pseudomonadales; family Pseudohongiellaceae; genus UBA9145. The sequence continues at coordinate 25,905 of JANQJM010000052.1, forward strand.
TTCGCATTTTTCTACTTATTGTAAGAGGACACAGTAATGGCTTCGGCTGAAGGACAACAACACCCTCTGGGTATCTACTACAAGATTTGGATTCTGCTCTTCGTACTCAGTGCTTTCTCTTATGCTGTTGATTACTTCGACGTTCAGGGTGGTATGCGCTGGACTCTGGTTATCATCTTCATGTTCTTGAAGGCTGGCTTTATCGTTGCCATCTTCATGCACGCAGTATGGGAACGTATGGCATTGGTACTTACTATTTTAGGACCACCTGCAGTGCTTTTGCTTTTGATCGGTTTTATGGCCGTCGAAGGACAGTACACTGAAGAAACTCGATTCGTGTATCGTGGTCACGACCGTGATGCTGTGGCGCTTGGACCAAGCGATTTACACGGTGATGAACACGGCGCAGAAGAAGCGCACTAACTACTGCTTCTCTGAAAACATAAAAAAAGGGCTATAGAAATTCTATAGCCCTTTTTTTTATGTCTGCTTTTTTGCAGCGGAAGAACTAAAGCTGATCACGTAAGGCAGAAATCACCGGTGCTGTATCTGGCCGGACGCCGCGCCACAGAAAGAAGGATTCCGCCGCCTGCTCCACCAGCATCCCTAAGCCATCAAGTACTTGTACCGCGCCATTGTCACGCGCCCATTGCATAAACATTGTTGGTTCCTTGCTGTACATCATGTCATAACAACAGTCCGCGGCAAGTAAAGAAGAGTGCACCGGTGGAACTTCACCGCCGATGCTCATCGAGGTTGCATTAATTACCACATCGCAAGGTTGAACATCTGAATGATTGTAGTCATATATTTCCAACAGGTAAGCATCAGCAAAATCTGATTGCAAAATCCTCGCTCGTGAAAACGTTCGATTAAGCACAACGATGTTGGCAGGAGAAGTCTCGATTAACTCAGCCAGGGCTCCGCGTGCAGCACCGCCAGCTCCTAACACCAGTATTCTTTTCCCTTTCAGTTCGACGCCATTGTTTTCCTGAAGATCACGTACTATGCCTTTGCCGTCAGTATTGTCTGCACAAAGTTCTCCGTTCTCCATCCATAAGGTATTCGCCGCTTTAGCCAATAGTGCTTGCGGAGAATGATGTTGTGCCAGAGTGAATGCCGCTTCTTTATGAGGCAAAGTGACATTTAATCCGCCACCACCGCCGGCGAAATAGGACAACACGAAGTCATCAAACTCTGCTGAAGTTACTCGATGCTTGGCATAGCGGACAGCTTCACCAGTTTGTTCGACGAACAGACTGTGAATTTGTGGTGATTTGCTGTGGGCAATGGGATCACCCACAACGGCATACTGAGTCAAGGTAGATGCTCGGTCCGAAATGAACAGAAGAAAGAACTATACCCAGTCCCGGGGCTTGAGGAAATCGCTTGTGAGTTTCTCTTCATCGCTGCCTGGCTCAGGGTGCCAGTCATAGATCCAACGTACCACTGGCGGCAAGGACATCAGTATGGATTCAATTCTTCCGACACCGGACTGTAATCCGAATACAGTGCCACGATCATAGACAAGATTAAACTCAGCATAACGGCCACGGCGATACTCCTGAAACTGTCGATGCCTCTCTTCGTAAGGAGTGTCTTTGCGCTTATTGACGATAGGACGATAGGCCTTTAAGTAACCATCAGCCATACTCTGTACAAAGGCAAAGCTCTGGTCGAAACCCAATTCATTGAAGTCATCAAAGAACAAGCCACCCACGCCTCGGGCTTCCCCCCGGTGTTTTAGATGAAAATAGTCATCACACCAGGCTTTGAATTTACTGTAATAGTCATCACCGAAACCTTCACAGCATTGCTTGGCGACGCTATGCCAATGCACGCAATCCTCTTCAAATCCATAATAAGGTGTTAAGTCGAACCCGCCACCAAACCACCAGACAGGCTCTTCATTGTCTTTTTCCGCTACAAACAAGCGGAAATTTGCATGGGAAGTAGGAACGAATGGGTTATGAGGATGGATAACTAGCGACACACCCATGGCCTGATAGGCCCTGCCCGCTAACTCGGGTCTGGCAGCTGTGGCTGATGCTGGCATGGATTCGCCGAACACGTGAGAAAAATTGACACCACCTTTTTCAAACACCGCGCCATCTGCAATGACGCGGGTAATGCCACTACCACCCTGTTCCCTGTCCCATTGGTCGGTTCTAAAGCTGGCGCTGCCATCTTCTTCCTCCAGCCCTGAGCAAATTGATTCCTGTAGTCCAAGCAGGAATTCCTTTACGGTATTGATGTCTTCGGCTTGCACGGTGTTCCTCTCCGTCAATGATCACTAGGGGTTTAAAAACGTGATTAATCCTAATGGAAAACCTATAGACTAATTTTAATCTATGTCTATTTTCTGGCTGCTGGTAGTGAAGAACCGGCAAACTACAGCAGGCACTTTCCGGTTGCAAGCCAAGGTTTCGAATGTAGTTAGAACCTAGTCACAACGCTGTACCCTTCCACTGCTTACCTCGACAGCACCCTTGATCTCCAGTTGCATCAGCGCATGATTGACCACAGACGGTTCCAGTTGCGTGGCTGCTATTACCGTGTCCACAAGCATATTTGATTCTGTAATAGCTTCAATGACCCTCCACTCCAACGCAGAGAGCTGGTCTTTCTTGGTACTGAGTGAGGAGCAGACCATTGGCGCGCCCAGCGACGCTTTAAATGACTGGGTTCCCCACTCATTGAGCAGGTCTTCGCAAATCTCTTCTGCTGAGCTTACAAGTTTCGCCCCATCTTTTAGCAACTTGTGACAACCTGCTGAATTCAAGCTGTCTACCTGGCCTGGAATAGCAAACACATTGCGATTTTGTTCCAGGGCCAAATTGGCAGTGATAAGCGAACCAGAGCGAAGGCTGGCTTCCACGACAAGCACACCGAGACTCATTCCACTGATGATGCGATTTCGTTGCGGGAAATGGTGAGCGCGAGGTGGGGCACCTAGAGCGAACTCACTGATCACCAGACCGCCATCAAACACTTGATTGGCTAAAGCTTGATTGCTGCTCGGGTATACACGATCGATGCCGGTGCCAATCACCGCTATGGTGTTTTTGGATCCCAGTAAGGCTCCTGCATGAGCTGCAGCATCGACACCTCTTGCCAGACCACTGATAATGGTAAAGCCCAGCTGTGAAAGTTCATTGGCGACCCATTTCGCAATTCGTAATCCGTAGCTACTTGCCTTACGACTTCCCACGATGGCACAGGCAGGCGTCTCCAGTAAGCCCAGATTACCGGCACAAAAGAGTAGCGGTGGTGGAATGGCAATCTCTTTGAGCAGAAAAGGATAGTCGCTGGACTCGTAGCAGATAAGTTGGTGTTCGGAACTCGATTGCCACTCAATCGCCGCTTCCATATCTGTTGATTCCGGTTCGGCACTGAACAGTAAGCTGTCTTTAAAAGAGTCAATTTGCCGAGCACTTAAACCTGATGCAATTAATTGCTCGTCTGGCGTTTTGATTAGCTCAGTCAGACTGCCAAAATGGGTCAGTGTTTGAGACAAACACCGGGGGCCAATGAGGGGATTGTTTTGCAGACGCAGATACGCCAGCAAACATGGCTCTTCCATGATTCATCCTTGAACGTTGGAAAAGAAATCAACTAAATCTAGTTATAGGCGAGCACTGCGAAACTTTCACCTATTGGAGGGCAGGGAATTTTTGGAAACTGATGAAGGATTTAGCTAAGGATTAATTACTCGATCACTCAACTCGATTGGTTCCAGGCTGTTAAGAATTACCGCATAGCTCATGTCTTCGAAAGTACGATAAACCAGGACTGTGCCGGTCTCGTTACCCGGCAATGCGAGGCGGTCACCGCGAAAGATCGCCCGCATGCGCTCACGGAAACTCATGCGTTCGCGCTCGATCTCATCCACCATTTCGCTGCCTAACTTGGAGATGGCCAGCACATCGCCGACTGCCAGATTGTCAGAAAGGCCCAGATCGATAACGATGGTATCGAGCTGTGAAGCCATCGTTTCGTTACCCAGGAATGCGACGATGCGACCATTCAGATTTTCCACCGGTTCGGTTGGAAATATGGTGGCCCCTATTGTTGACTCTTCCCGAACTAGTAAGCGGTCACCAACCCGTATCTCCTTATAACTGTTGTTGATGAGGAGTCGCCGCACGTCGGGGGACTCGATGTCAGTGATGCTGGCAAAACCCATGTATTCCAATTCCACACCCAGTACGATGTCGTCATCTTCATCGTCCAGATGCTCCCGGAACGGTCGGTAAACCTCGAAAGACGTGGTTCCTGCCGGCCAATTTCCCCGAGCGTACACTTCGTCCCCAGTGGCAATCGCCAGATTGTCCGCCACGTTATCCACTATGTAGGCGGCGGACTCCACCAATTCCTCGCTCACAATGCGATTGCGGGTGAAGCTGTTTTCAATGGATTCCAATGGAATAGCAGGGATTGCGCTGGACAGCGCTTCCTCACGCATCACCGGGCCTAACTCTTCAACCAGGCGATCACCACGCTGCACGAGAATTCTCGGCGAGCCGTCTACGTAACTCAGTTTCAGCGTATCTCCGGGATAGATGAAATCGGAGTTATCCAGATAAGGGTCTGGCTGCCAAACCTCTGGCCATCTTTCGGGATTTTGCAGAAATTGGCTGGCAATATTCCACAACGTGTCGTCTTCTGCGACAGTGTAAGAGGCTGGACGATCTAATCTCAGTAAGCCACCCTGAGCGAACATGGCGCCGCTGCATAGCCCGGCAATCAGTGCCAGGCTGAGACTGCAAGCAATCTGTCTAAACCAAGTTTTCATCAATTAAATTCTGCACTTAGTGGCGTCGATATGTTAGCAATACGATATAATTATCACTAGAAGCAGTTCACAGACTGCTGCTTCACTTTTTCTCAAGACTCTGTCTATACCAGGGCCCAAGATCGATAGTAATACTCATGGCAATAAGGCAAATACTGGAATTTCCTGATCCCCGGCTGCGTAAAATAGCCAGCCCCGTAACTGTTTTCGACGAGAAACTGGAAGTCTTGATCGATGACATGTTTGAAACCATGTACGAGGCCCAGGGAATCGGTCTGGCTGCGACCCAAATTAATGTCCATGAGCGCTTGTTAGTGGTCGATGTTTCAGAAGAAAAAGAAAACCCGCTGATATTTATTAATCCCAGTTTTGAGATTATCGAGGAAGAGTTGTCTGAGTATGACGAGGGCTGCCTTTCTGTCCCCGGATTTTACGAAACTGTCTCCCGACCTCGACGCATCAAAATCACTGCACAAGATAAAACCGGTGAACAATTTGAAATGGAAGCTGAAGGATTACTTTCCACTTGCGTTCAGCACGAGATCGATCATTTGGATGGAAAGTTGTTCGTCGATTACATCAGCACTTTGAAACGCCAGCGGATACGCCAGAAGCTGGAAAAAGAACACAAAAAGTCTGCTTAGAACCAATGTCTGATCTTCGCCTCTGCTTCGCAGGCACTCCTGCCTTTGCGGCAGAACATTTGTCCTGTCTGATAAACAACAATCTCAAACCGATTGCGGTATATACCCAACCCGATAGGCCGGCCGGACGTGGAAAAAAATTACAAGCCAGTCCGGTAAAAGTTGTTGCCGAAAATGCTGGCCTATCAGTCTATCAGCCGAGCAGCCTGCGTGACGAAGAGGCTCAGCAAGAGTTTAAGAGCCTTACACCTGACTTACTTATAGTCGTGGCTTATGGCTTAATTTTACCACAAGAGATTTTAGACATACCCAAGTTTGGGTGCATAAATGCTCATGCATCACTGTTGCCGCGCTGGCGAGGCGCGGCACCAATAGAAAGAGCTTTATTAGCTGGTGATAAAGTGACAGGTGTCACTATTATGCAAATGGATGCTGGCCTGGATACGGGGCCGATGCTATATAAAGAATCTGTCACGATAACAGCTGAGGACGACCGAGTATCCCTCACTGAAAAAGTAAGCATGGCCGGACAGCGAGCACTGCTGTATACACTGGAAAACCTCGATGTTTTAAGGGCAAACCCTGTATCTCAGGTCGATTCGGAAGCAACTTATGCCGATAAACTTAACAAGCATGAGTCCCTGATTGATTGGTCACTGTCGGCTAGCGAAATTGATCTTGTTATCCGAGCTGGCATTGGTCGCATACCTGCATTTACGTTTTTGAACGGCCAAAGGATTCGCATTCTTAAAGCGCGACCAAATCGTGATACTTATAATGGGCTACCTGGCACTATTATCAAAGTTTTAAAAGACCGATTCCTTGTTGGTTGTGATAACTCAACAATTGAAATTCAGAAATTGCAACTTCCGGGTAAGAATCCTGTTGCTGTGCAGGATTTACTCAATTCAAATACGGAAATCATCCAGACTGGCGCTTTATTTAGTAGTTCAGAATTCTTATGAGCAGTGCTCGAGTAATCGCCGCTCGTACGATTGCAGCCCTAGTTGATAATAAAGGGTCGCTCTCAAGTCATTTAGAGAAACATCGAGCGCACCCTGAGTTTCAGCTAATACAGGAGTACTGCTACGGCTGTTGTCGCTGGTTTTTCCTGCTGCAGTTCTTTGTCGAATGCCTGCTAAAAAAACCGCTGAAGGACAAAGACGCTGATTTACTCGGTCTGCTAATTATTGGTTTGTATCAGCTTCGTCAGATGCGTACACCGGACCACGCTGCTATCAATGAAACCGTAGAAGCCGCAATACAACTTAAGAAGCCTTGGGCCAAGGCGCTCATCAATGCTGTTCTTCGCAACTACCTCCGACAGCAACAAGATCTGGAAGCACAGTTGGCAAAGCAATCCGAGGCGGTTAGGCACTCGCACCCGGCTTGGCTTGTGTCAGCCTTGAAGCAACAATGGCCTGGCGAATTTGATGCCTTGCTGTTGGCTAACAATCAACGACCGCCTATGACACTTCGGGTCAATCTCGGTAGGCTATCCCGAGATTCCTATGCCGAGACCTTGGTGGAAGCAGGCGTAAAGTTTTCAGTTGGACAGTTGGCCGAATCAGCAATCTACCTGGACCAACCGCTAGACATTTCAGAGTTGCCAGGATTCGAATCCGGTCTGGTGAGCGTGCAGGACGAAGCCTCACAGTTGGTTGCCGCTTTACTGGATCTAAAGCCTGAGCAGAGAGTCCTTGATGCCTGCGCGGCCCCCGGCGGCAAGCTCTGTCATATTCTCGAAAGTGAGCATTCACTAACTGGAGCTGTTGCAATAGACCTGAATGCCACCCGTTTAGAGCGGGTTAACGAAAACCTTAACCGCCTGCAATTAGATGCCGTTGTGAAACAAGCCGACAGTGGCGACCTCCAGAGCTGGTGGGATGGCAAACCCTTCGATCGCATCTTGCTGGATGCACCCTGTTCGGCCACCGGGGTAATTCGTCGTCATCCAGACATAAAGCTGCTGCGTTCCAATGCTGCCATCACCAAGCTGCAACAACAGCAGTTACAGTTATTGGATAGCCTGTGGCCCTGCCTGGCTGGGGGCGGTCGGTTGCTCTACACCACATGTTCAGTTCTCAATGAAGAAAACAGCGAGGTAATTGATCGCTTTCTCGCCAATCATGGGGACGCTAAATATGAGGGCGTCACGGCCGATTGGGGAGTAGAATGCAGTTATGGAAGACAACTCCTGCCACTAGAGCAAATTGGGCCGGACGGATTTTTCTATTCCTTGCTTCGTAAACGCTAAGGGATTGCTTATCCCTCGAAGCAAAACCGACTGGACCAAACTGCTACGCCATCATGAAGATCATCATACTCGGTGCCAACCCTGTGGGCAGTGCCCTCGCCGAGACTCTTTCCAAAGAAAAGAATGACATCACTATCGTCGATGAGGATGGCGAACGTCTCCGTGAACTTAATGATCGTCTCGATGTAAAAGTGACCGAGGGCGAGCCTTCTCTACCGGACGTATTGGAGTCAGCTGGCGCCATTGATGCAGAGATGCTCATCGCAGTCACCAATTCAGACGAAGTGAATATGGTCGCTTGTCGTGTCGCCTATGCGCTGTTCCAGGTACCGAAAAAGATCTGTCGCATTCGTTCTTCATCTTACACCGACAACGACAAATTGTTTGGAAAAGAAGGGATCGCCGTAGATGTGTTAATCAGTCCGGAAAAGATTGTATCTGACTATGTAACACGCCTAATCGATCTACCTGGGTCGTTACAGGTTCTCGATTTTGCCGACGGCCGAGTGCAACTCGTTGCAGTAAAAGCGTTTTACGGCGGGCCTTTGGTGGGGCAGGAAATTCGTCTAATACGGCAGCATATGCCGTCTATCGACACACGGGTTGCGGCAATATTTCGTAAAGACCGGCCCATCATACCTGAAGGATCAACGGTTATTGAAGCCGACGACGAAGTCTTCTTTGTCGCAGCACAAGAGAACATCCTTTCTTGTATGAGCGAATTAAGAAGGCTTGATCGTCCCTATCGCAGGCTCATGATAGCTGGTGGCGGAAAAATCGGGTTTCGTTTTGCTCAAAACATTGAAGAGCGCTACCAGGTAAAGATCATCGAACAGGATACCAAGCGCTGCACCTATCTGTCGGAACATTTGAACAAAGCCATCGTATTAAACGGTGAAGCTTCACAGAAAGAATTGCTGTTGGAAGAAAATATTGAAGACACTGATGTGTTCCTCGCTCTAACTAATGACGATGAGGCTAACATTATGTCTTCGTTGTTAGCCAAACGATTAGGCGCGAAGAAGGTCATGGCACTGATTAACAACCCTGCCTATGTTGATTTGGTTCAGGGCGGTGAAATCGATATAGCCATATCCCCTCAGTTGGCAACCATTGGCAGCTTACTTGCCCATGTCCGGCGCGGCGATGTAGTAAACGTCCACTCACTCCGGCGAGGTGCGGCAGAAGCCATGGAGGCGATTGCCCATGGTGACAGGTCTCACTCTAAAGTTGTTGGAAGAACTGTGCAGGATGTGGACCTGCCCGAAGGCACAACGATCGGCGCGATCGTGCGCGACGACGAAGTATTGATTGCACATGACGACACGGTCATCGAACAAAACGACCACGTAATATTGTTTCTGGTCAATAGCAAACAGATCCCTGTAGTGGAACGGCTGTTCGAAGTCGATCCAACTTTCTTTTAGGAGCCTTTGGCTCGATGCACATTGCTATCGTCATAAAAATAATTGGCATCCTGCTGATGATATTCAGCTTACTGGGAAACTTGCCTCCGTTACTGATTTCCCTGCTCTATGGTGATGGTGTGGCTGGTGCTTTTTTAAGTTCTTTCCTGATTATCTTCATCGTGGGTTTTCTGCTCTGGGCAGCTACTGCTCGTCAAAAGAAAGAGCTGAGCAATCGAGATGGATTTCTGGTAGTAACCCTGTTCTGGGCCGTCTTGGGCAGCGCTGGTTGCCTGCCTTTTTTGTTATCTGATTCTGTCAGCCTGTCCCTCACCGATGCTGTATTCGAATCCATATCCGGGCTGACAACCACTGGAGCCACCGTCATTTCTGGCCTGGATGGATTGCCCAAATCCATCCTGTTCTACCGACAATTGCTGCAATGGATGGGCGGCATGGGGATTATCGTGTTGGCCCTGGCCCTGCTACCAATGCTGGGCATAGGCGGCATGCAGCTATATCGAGCCGAAAGCCCGGGACCGATCAAAGACAACAAGCTGGTGCCCCGCCTGGCTGAGACGGCAAAAAGCCTTTGGTATATCTACCTCTCACTAACCCTCGCCTGCGCTCTGGCGTATTGGTTAGTCGGGATGGATCTTTTTGATGCGGTCTCCCACAGCTTCAGCACCATCGCGATTGGCGGATTCTCAACTCATGATGCGAGTCTTGGGTACTTTCAGAGTCCTCTGGTGGAATTGGTTGCAGTGCTGTTTATGTTTATCGCTGGGATAAATTTCGCCCTGCATTTCATAACCTGGAGCAAGAAAAGAGACACGACAATTCGTCATTATTTTCAGGATTCAGAATTTTTGTTCTACGGATTCATTCTGCTTTCTGTTTCGATCACTACTGTGATTATCCTGTATTTCTCCAACACCTATAACTCAGTTGGGGAATCATTAATCAAAGGCAGCTTTCAAGTGGTGTCGTTTGCCACTACTACCGGATTCACAACAGCCGACTTCAGCAACTGGCCATTGTTCTTGCCCTATGTCTTGCTCTATGCCGCCATTATCGGTGCCTGTGCCGGCTCCACCGGCGGTGGCATGAAAGTCATTCGAATTCTGTTGATCTTCAAACAAGGTATACGAGAAGTACAACGTTTGATCCATCCTCGCGCCGTCATTCCAATCAAGTTAGGTAAAAAAGTAATGCCAGACCGTGTCGTTGAATCAGTTTGGGGGTTTTTCGCCGTTTACGTGATGGCTTTCATGGTGATGTTGTTGGCCCTGCTGGCAACGGGCCTGGATATCATTACTGCTTTTTCCGCAGTCGGTGCTTGCATCAACAATCTGGGCCCGGGACTTGCAAGTGTGGCGCAGACTTATGCCGAATTGCCCGGCACCGCAAAATGGATTCTCTGTTTTGCCATGCTATTGGGGCGTCTGGAAGTGTTCACACTTTTGGTGCTATTCACACCAATGTTCTGGAAGCGCTAGACAGTATTAACCCACTATTGATTCAACCGATAGAACTCGGAGTTGTCCGGTTGTCGTCGGAAACGTTTGTATTCCCATTGATACTGCGTTAACGATCTATTAACCGCGTCCTCGATAGTTCGATTCAATGCCGTTACTGACTGCACAAGATCTTCACTATAAATGGCTTCATCTGCGGGTAAGAACACCACTTTGAATCCCTGACCTGGTGCCAACCGCTCCGCATATCCACAGAACACTCTGGCACCGGTGCGCTGTGCCAACTTGCTGACAAGGGTCATAGTGAGAGCAGGTTTTCCGAAAAACGGCGCAAAGATTCCACTTTCATCATTAGGAACTTGATCCGGCAAGATGCCAACCAGTTCCCCGCGTTTCAATGCGCTCAGCACTTCAGCAACGCCTTTGCGATTGGTTGGTGCCATCCGCACGCCATTGCGCGCACGCACTTCCCGTAGCAACCGATCAAGACCGGAAATGCGCGGTGGTTGGTACATAAAATATGATGGCAGCCCTTCGCAGGCAAAGAATCCAAAGATTTCCCAATTGCTCAAATGAGGTGCGATGAGTATCACGCCCTGTTCACTTTCTACTGCGCGACGAAAATCAGCGTAGCCGCTCTCGGCTTTAACAAGGGATAAGGTTTCTGCCATGGGTGCGGCCCAGGCCTTTCCCATCTCCAGCGCAGTACAAGCAGTATTGGTCAGACTTGCTTTGATAAGCGTTTGGATTTCTGATTCAGAGAGTTCGGGAAAACAATGGTGTAAGTTTTTAGTAGTAGTGTCCCTGGCCTTGGTCGGAAAAAGGTAGAGCAGTCTGCCCCAGGCGCCCGCAATCCAGTGCAGCACTGATAGGGGGAACAATGACAGGAACCATAGGAATCCTCGTATGAGAATGTAGCTAAGGGACTGGATGATGTTTGCTCTTGATTTGACCAGTGAGAGGGATATGAAGCACTAACTTATCACAAAACTCGTTCAGTATACTCTGCTGAGATGCCCAAACGACGGGGCTTGGTGGAATAGTTATAGATAATCGAGGATAATTGCAGCCCCGCGAAATCCTGAGCAATTCTAATACCGTGAGTACCACCAACGACCTCTCAACATTCCAGGGGCTAATCCTGGCTTTACAGCAATTTTGGGCTGAAAAGGGTTGTGTGGTTCTGCAACCTTTGGACCTGGAAGTAGGTGCAGGAACTTTCCATCCTGCTACTTTCCTGCGTGCAATCGGCCCTGAAAGTTGGAACACCGCTTACGTGCAGCCCTGCCGTCGACCCACGGATGGGCGTTATGGTGAGAACCCCAATCGCCTACAACACTACTATCAGTTTCAGGTGATTCTCAAACCATCGCCCAAAGACATCCAGGAATTGTATTTGGATTCGTTGAGGAGTCTGGGAATTGACATGTCTATCCACGATGTGAGGTTTGTTGAAGACAATTGGGAATCTCCCACACTCGGCGCATGGGGACTTGGTTGGGAAGTTTGGCTTAACGGCATGGAGGTAACTCAGTTCACTTACTTCCAACAAGTGGGAGGTCTGGAATGCCATCCAGTGAGCGGGGAAATCACCTACGGAATCGAACGCATCGCGATGTACCTGCAAGGCGTGGACAGTATTTATGACATCGTCTGGACCGGTGGCCCAGCAGGAAAAGTGACTTATGGTGATGTGTTCAAGCAAAACGAGGTGGAGATGTCGGCCTTTAATTTTGAGCATGCAGATGTGGATAAGTTGTTTCGCTATTTCGATGAATGTGAATCTCTATGCAACGACCTGCTGGAGAAACAACTCGCACTGCCTGCATACGAACAAGTTTTGAAGGCCTCACACTATTTTAATTTGCTCGACGCCCGTAATGCGATCTCTGTCACCGAACGCCAACGCTTTATCCTGCGGGTGCGGAGCCTGGCCCGAGCCGTCGCTGAAACTTATTTTGAGAGTCGCAAACAGCTAGGGTTTCCTCTGGCCCCTGAGGAGTTGCGACGACAGTACCTGGATTCCAATTCCTGATGTCTACTCGTGACCTTCTTATAGAGATTGGTACTGAAGAGCTGCCACCCAAGTCGCTTGCCGGATTGTCCGCCGCGTTTGAAGACTCTGTCTGTCAACAGCTGAAGGCAAAGTCTCTACAATTCGACGCTTGTCAGCGCTTTGCCACACCTCGCCGCTTGGCGCTTCTGCTTACGCGACTACAGGAGTCGCAGGCTGACCAGGAAAACACGCGCTTTGGCCCAGCGGTCAAGGCAGCGTTTGATGACAATGGCAATCCGAAACCTGCGGCTGAAGGTTTCGCTCGATCCTGCGGAGTATCTGTTGAAAACCTGCAACGCACTGAAAAGGATGGAGTAGAAAAGCTCAGCTACACCATACTGGAGAAAGGCGTGGCGACAAAAGAGTTAGTGCCGGATATTGTTATGCAGGCACTGGGCCAGTTGCCGATTCCCAAACGCATGCGTTGGGGCAGTTCCCGTACTGAATTTGTTCGGCCGGTACACTGGTGTGTATTGCTGTTTGGGGAGGAGCTTATCGAGGGCACAATTCTGGATGTAGAAAGTAGCAACACTACTTTTGGACATCGATTCCATAGTGAAGGGGCGCTAACGCTGACCAAAGCACAGGACTATGAAACCTTGTTGGAGACTCAAGGCAAGGTCATTCCCCGTTTTGAGAAACGCAAAGAACTAATTCGAGAACAAGTGTTGGCGGAGGCTGAACGGGCAAACGCAAATGCCGTTATTGAAGATGCATTGCTGAATGAAGTGACTGCACTAGTGGAATTGCCCGTGGCAATGACCGGTGATTTCGATGTGGACTATTTGCAAGTACCACAAGAAGCTCTAGTTCTGGCCATGAAGTCCCACCAGAAGTGCTTCAATCTAGTGGACGATAATCAAAGGCTGCTACCCAAGTTCATCACCATCAGCAACCTGGAAAGTAAAGATCCAGCACAAGTGATTGAAGGCAATGAGCGGGTAATTCGACCTCGTCTGGCTGATGCACGTTTCTTCTTCGAAACTGACAAGCAATCGCCCTTGGCTTCGCGCTATGAACAACTTGGAAATCTAGTTTTTCAGGACAAGCTGGGTACCGTAAAAGACAAGTGTGAGCGAGTCAGCAAGCTGGCCAGCGCGCTGGCATCTCAAACCAATGGAAATCAGAACTATTGTGAAAGGGCCGCCAGGTTATCTAAATGTGACCTGTTGACCAATATGGTCGGAGAGTTCGCCGATCTGCAGGGGCTCATGGGTTACTACTATGCCTTGAATGATGGCGAACCAAAAGAAGTGGCCCAGGCAATTAATGAACAGTATCAACCCCGATTTGCAGGAGATGCTGTTCCAGATTCGCTTACCGGTGCGCTGCTAGCCATTTCCGATAAACTGGATTCCATAGTTGGACTCTTCGGTATTGGCCAGCCCCCTACTGGATCAAAAGATCCCTTCGCCTTACGCCGAGCAGCCATTGGCGTACTTCGAATAATGATTGAAAAGGAGCTGACCCTGGATCTGGCTTCCTGCATAGAGATTGCTCTGGAAAACTTTTCAGGCAAAGACTTCGAAGCAGATACCGCTGCGAAAGTTTTTGAATTTATGTTGGATCGTTTTCGAGCCTGGTATCTCGACGAGGGTATTTCAGCAGAAGAATTTCAGTCGGTCTTCGAACTCAGACCCACCAGCCCCCTGGATTTCCACCAACGAATTCAGGCAGTGCACCACTTTAACTCACTGCCGGAAGCCGCGGCTTTGGCGGCAGCCAACAAACGAGTTTCCAACATCCTCTCCAAAGAAGAGGTCGGTGGCGACACTGCAATCGATGAGACGTTACTCACGGATATGGCAGAATCCGATCTGTTTAAGCTACTTGGTGCAGTGGAAAAAGAGGTAGGGCCTCTTTTCAGCGCCGGCAAATACACGGAAGGGTTGCAGGCTTTGTCGGTCATGAAAGACCCTGTAGATCGCTTTTTCGATCAGGTGCTGGTGATGGCCGATGAGGAAACAGTTCGCCGCAACCGCCTCGCATTACTAGGCAAGCTACAAGCGCTGTTTCTGCACACTGCTGATATCTCTCAACTTCACAAAAGTTGATTAATTCTTCCCGGTCACTTCATGAAGACAATCGTTCTGGACAGAGACGGCGTCATCAATGAAGATTCCGATGCTTATATCAAATCTCCCGAAGAATGGACGCCGGTACCAGGCAGCCTCGAAGCAATCGCCCTTCTAACTAAACATGGATTTACAGTAACCGTGGCCACAAATCAGTCTGGGATCGCCCGGGGTTTGTTTGATGGCGTCGCACTTGCGGCGATTCATCATAAGATGTGTTCTATGGTAGAAAAAGCTGGAGGGTTTATTGACGGAGTCTTTTTCTGTCCCCATGGTCCCAATGACGGATGCAATTGCAGAAAACCTGCTACTGGATTGTTGCAGCAGATTGAAGTTGAATTCCAATGTGTGCTACCTGGCGCGTATATGGTCGGAGATAGTTTAAAAGATGTTCAGGCGGCCCAGACTTATGGTATGCAGGCTGTGCTGGTGAGAACCGGGAAAGGTGCTCAATCAGAGGCTCTGCTGGAAACCAACAAGCTAGAAGATGTGCCAGTTTACGACGATCTTCTGGCTGCAACCAAACAGCTACTTTTGTCAGGCCATGATTAAAGTGCTGTTAGTAGTCCGTTCCGCACTTTTCTATTTTGGGTATGTGCTTGTCACCATACTCATGTCAGTTTTTTTCATTTTGTCCTTTCCGCTTCTCAGTCATCGGGGCCACTATCGGATTGCAGCTTTTTGGTGTTTGATGATTCTGACCTGGCTCAGGTTGTGTTGTGGTGTCCGGTATGAAGTGAAGGGGCTGGAAAACATAGGGCAATCTCCTACCGTGTATCTGTCCAACCATCAGAGCAGCTGGGAAACGCTTCTCTTTTATCGGCTGATTTACCCTTTGTCTCCCATCCTGAAGAAAGAATTGATGAACATTCCATTCTGGGGTTGGGCACTAAGATTGACTAAGCCTATCGCCATCGATCGCAGCAAACCAAGAGAGGCAGGTAAATCCTTGCTAACACAAGGTGTCGAGCGGCTTAGAGAAGGAAGCTCAGTAATTGTTTTTCCAGAGGGGACACGCTCCAAGCCCGGTACCTTGAAACGATTCTCACGCAGCGGAGCAACTCTGGCCACTTCGGCGACAGTACCAATCGTGCCTATAGCCCACAACGCCGGTTATTGCTGGCCCCCTCGCTCTTTCATCAAGTACCCTGGGAAAATCACCGTTGAATTCGGTCCAGCCATCGATGTTTCTGAACAATCAGTCAACGAATTGACCGAGCAGGCAGAAACATGGGTGCGGGCGCACATAGTGCTTCGTCAATAACGAACGCTATGAAGCCAAATTAGTTAGAGGTAGAGGTTAGATATCGAGGTTGTCTGCAGTAAGTGCATTATCTTCGATGAATTCTCGCCGCGGATCGACTTGGTCACCCATTAGTGTATTGAATAACTGATCAGCGTTGATGGCATCATCGATAGTGACTTGCAGCATGCGTCGCGTTTCCGGATTCATCGTAGTCTCCCACAACTGATCCGGATTCATCTCACCAAGACCCTTGTAGCGCTGCAGGTAATGCCCTTTCATGGCGTCATGAGTCAACCAGGCAATGGCTTCACCGAAACTCGATATTTCTTGCGTGCGTTCACCCCGTTTCACGAAGGCACCGTCTTCGATCAATCCTTCCAACACCTTGCCTAAATCAGCTAGTGTGTTGTACTCCGCGGAGTGAAAGAAATCTGCGCTGAAATTGTATCGCTTTTCCAGGCCATGCATATTCTGTATAGCACATGGCAGGAAGGTGTGACGTTCTGGATCTTCCTCAAGCTGAAGGCTGAAACTGGCACTTACTCCTGGATGTTTTTCCTCCAGACGCTGCGTCAATTCCTCCACCCAGGATTGGGTTGTTTCCTTGGATTTCAGGTCCTCTTCCTTCAGAGGCCTGGTGAAAATCATCGCTTCCAATACCTCAGTAGGGTACACCCGCGCCAGCCGACTGATGATTGCATAAGCTTCGTTATATTGTTTGACCAGACTCTCCAGGGAATCGTCCGCTATCCCTGGCGCATCCGCATTCACATGTAAGCTTGCACCTTCCAGGGCGATTTGAGTTTGATAGTTAGCCAGCTCGATATCGTCCTTGAGGTATTGCTCCTGCTTGCCTTTGCGAATTTTGTACAAGGGTGGTTGTGCGATGTAAATATGGCCTCGCTCAACCAGGTCACGCATTTGTCTGAAGAAAAAGGTCAACAATAGTGTACGAATGTGAGATCCATCCACGTCCGCATCCGTCATGATAATAATGCTGTGGTAGCGTAAATTCTCTGGTGCGAATTCTTCGTTACCGATGCCACAACCAAGCGCTTTAATCAGTGTGCCGATTTCCGCCGAACTCAGCATCTTGTCGAAACGCGCTTTTTCGACATTCAGAATCTTGCCCTTGAGTGGCAGCACCGCCTGATTCCTGCGGTTTCGTCCCTGTTTTGCCGAGCCTCCCGCTGAATCACCCTCCACAATGTATATTTCAGAAAGAGCAGGGTCTTTTTCCTGGCAATCGGCGAGTTTACCCGGCAGTCCCGCCACGTCGAGAGCGCCTTTGCGGCGAGTCATTTCTCTTGCCTTGCGGGCAGCTTCACGGGCGCGGGCAGCGTCTATCATTTTATTGACGATAAGCTTGGCATCCTGGGGATTTTCCAGCAGATAGTCATTAAACTGGGCCCCCATTTCCTGTTCCACAACAGTTTTCACCTCGGAAGACACCAGTTTGTCCTTGGTCTGGGACGAAAACTTGGGATCCGGTACCTTGACGGAAATAATCGCTGTCAGGCCTTCTCTGGCGTCATCGCCGCTAGTAACCACTTCCTTACCCTTCTTCTGGGCAAGTTCCTTATCGATATAGCTCTTCAGCACTCGCGTTAATGCACTGCGAAATCCAGCCAGGTGTGTGCCGCCATCACGTTGAGGGATATTGTTGGTGTATGGAAAGATGTTTTCCTGGTAAGAGTCATTCCACTGCAGGGCAACTTCGACAGTAATGCCATCGGCATTCCGTTCGGAAACGAAGTGGAATAGCTTGTTTATCGTGTTTTTGTTGGTATTAAGATAGTCAACGAAGGCTTTCAGTCCACCTTCATACTTGTAAAGCTCTTCCTTGCCACTTCGCTCATCAGTTAATCGAATGGCCACTCCGGCGTTAAGAAATGCTAACTCACGTAGCTTTTTTGCCAGAATATCGTAGTGAAATTCGATATTGGTGAAGGTTTCTTTTGAGGGCTTGAAGTGGCATTCGGTGCCCGTGATGCTGGTTTCCCCGACCACGGTTAGAGGCGCCTGAGGCACTCCGTGTTGATAATATTGCTCATGTACTTCGCCGCCTCGGCGGATAGTGAGTTTTAACTCCTCCGACAGGGCGTTAACCACGGACACTCCCACACCGTGTAGCCCGCCTGAAACTTTGTAGCTGTTGTCGTCGAACTTCCCTCCAGCGTGGAGTACGGTCATGATTACTTCTGCCGCTGAAACACCCTCTTTATGCATCTCGGTAGGAATGCCACGACCATTGTCCGCGACAGTAATAGTCTCACCCACATGTATGGTCACATGGATCTCGTCGCAATGGCCGGCTAAAGCTTCATCGATGGAGTTATCCACCAGCTCGAACACCATATGGTGCAAACCGGTGCCGTCGTCAGTATCCCCAATGTACATACCAGGCCGCTTCCGCACCGCATCCAGGCCTTTCAGAACCTTAATGCTCTCGGAATTGTACTCTGTTTGAGGCTCTTCACTCATGTTACTTTCTCCAGCATTTCACCCCAGCTCCAGGGCGACATTTTTGCAACGAAAACACCATAATTTGGCGAAAAATCAATCCCTTATTATACCACGTTCCACGTGAAACGTGGCTAATTCAGGGCCCTCCAAATGAATGAAATCAAGCGCTGATAGATCGACGCAGGTCACGAACAGTTGGGTTTTCAGATTAAGCAATTGTGTAAGTACTCGCTCACGGTTTTCTCGGTCCAACTCAGCCGGCAAATCATCGACAAGATATAGACACTGCCGACCAATCGCTTGTGAAAGCAATTTTCCCTGGGCAATTTTCAACGCGCAGACCAGCAGCTTCTGTTGTCCTCGGGATAACAGCTCGATGGCCTTGCGCTTCCCTACTCGCATCTCGATATCGGCTCTGTGAGGCCCGAGTTGGCTGGACCCGTATTTGACGTCCTGAGCCAAATTCGCCGTCAGTGCCTCGGCGAGCCCTTTGTCTCCATCCCACCCCCTTCTATACTCGATGGCGAGGTTAGTCAGGCTCTGCCCTGACAGCTGACCATGAACGTCTTGGAAAACAGGGATCAAGTTTTCCATGTAGGATTTTCGCGAGATGTGCATTTTCTCAGCGGAGCTAGCCAGTTCCTGATTCCATGGTTCGAGCTGGGATTCGTCGAGGGGTTGAGTTTTCAAAAGTCGGTTTCGATTGGCCAGCGCCTTTCTGCTGCGTCGCCAAGATTCAACAAAAAGAGGTTCCACGTGAAACACTCCCCAATCGAGGAATCGCCTTCGTGCTTTGGGGCCTCCCTCCAGAAGCTGAAACGAGCTGGAATCCAGAATCTGAGTCGGAATTGCTCTAGCGACCTCATCCCAATTGGTTTGCGCAGTGCCGCTGAGCTTTAGTTGGTGTTTCTGGTTACGAGGCTTCTTCAGGCCGAAGCTGGCATGTTCCGTGTTTTCAGCGAAAATAACGGCTTCCGTTGCACCCTCTCTAATCAGTGGGTCTACCAGGCTGCTTCGAAAGGACTTACCGGTGGCAAGGACATGGATGGCTTCCAGCAAGCTGGTTTTCCCGCTGCCGTTTTCACCATGGATCAGGTTCAGAAAAGGTGCTAGCTCCAAATTCGAATGTTCGATATTTCGAAATTGGCTCAATTCCAGCTTACATAGCGCACTCATGGTTCGCGGGGTGGAAACCCCCATGAATCATCACAACCGCATCGGCATAACAACATAGAGTGCATCGCTGCCTTCTTCGGCCTCCAATAGCGCACTGCTATTAGGATCCGAGAGTGTCATTTTGACATTTTTACTACTTATAGTGGAGAGCACGTCGATGAGGTAGCTAACATTGAAACCGATTTCAATAGACTCAGCATCATAGTCAACGCCCACTACTTCTTCAGCTTCTTCCTGTTCCGGGTTATTGGCCAGAATTCTAAGCTCACCCTTATTCAGAATAACCCTGACGCCTCGATATTTCTCGTTAGAAAGAATAGCGGCCCGGGAAAAGGCCTGGCGTAATTCCTGACACTCCCCCAACATGGTCCGGTCGCCACCTTTCGGCAGGACCCTGTTGTAATCGGGAAACTTGCCATCGACCAACTTTGAAGTGAAGGTGAACTCCGGCACTTTGGCCCGTATATGGTTCTGCCCAAAAGTAAGAACAATCTCATCAGCATCATCTTGCAGCAGACGTGCAAGTTCCATGATCCCCTTGCGGGGCAGAATTAACTGTTGTGTCTCCGAGATTGAATTGGACATGGCTATCGTTTCCATAGCCAACCTGTGACCATCAGTAGCCACAACTCTTAAATAGTCGCTTGCCACTTCAAACAGCATTCCGTTCAGGTAGTAGCGCACGTCTTGCTGCGCCATGGCGAAACTGGTTGCATCCAGTAGTTCGCGTAATCTGCTCTGACCAATGGCCAGAGAAAAGGTATCGGGTTCCTCTTCAACCTGAGGAAACTCGGTTGCTGGAAGGGTAGTAAGCGTAAACCGACTGCGCCCGGATTTTAGTTGTAGCTTGTTGTCTTTTAATGCGACATCGATAACGGCGTCGTCTGCCAGGGATTTACAAATATCCAAAAGTTTTCTGGCAGGAACAGTAATGGCGCCACTTTGATTAGCACTGTCCACCGCCACGCGACCAATCAGCTCGACTTCCAGATCAGTACCTGTGAGCTCTAACTCATTACCCTCCAGTACCATCAAAACATTAGAGAGGACCGGGAGCGTCTGCCTTCTCTCAACCACACCACTTACCAACTGCAGTGGTTTCAGGAACGCTTCACGGTTTATCGAAAATTGCATTTTTCTCTATTTCCCTTTATTATTCAATAGGTTACATGCTAGCTAGACAGCGACCGGAGGAGGTTATTGTAGTCCTCCTGGATGTCCGTCGACGTGTGTCGCAGTTTGTTAATCTGCTTGCAGGCATGCAGTACCGTTGTATGATCTCGACCACCAAAGGCATCGCCGATTTCTGGCAGACTGTGATTCGTAAGCTCTTTCGACAGTGTCATGGCGACCTGTCGAGGACGCGCTACTGAGCGATTACGTCTTTTTGACAACATGTCGGCCATTTTGATCTTGTAATACTCGGCGACAGATCGCTGTATGTTGTCAATTGTTACCAGTTTGTCTTGCAAAGCGAATAAATCGCGCAAGGCTTCCTTTATCAGCTCCAGATCTATAGGCGCTCCCTTGAAGTTCGCGTGGGCTATGACTCGTTTTAAGGCACCCTCCAGTTCTCGAACATTCGAGCGCAGGCGTTGCGCGATAAAGAGCGCCGATTCGTAGGGAAGTTCGACATTACAAAGATCTGCTTTGTTCATCAGAATCGCTGCTCTTGTTTCCAGTTCAGGTGGCTCAACGGCAACGGTCAAACCCCACCCGAATCGAGACTTTAGTCGCTCTTCGAGTCCGTTGATTTCTTTATGGAATCGATCACAGGTCAATATTATTTGCTGCCCTCCTTCCAACAATGCGTTAAAAGTGTGGAAGAACTCTTCTTGCGAACGCTCCTTGCCCGCAAAGAACTGAATGTCGTCGATCAACAGCGCATCAACTGACCGATAGAAGCGCTTAAATTCATTGATGGCATTCAGTTGCAGGGCAGTGACCATCGTTGCCACGAAGGTCTCGGAGTGCAGATAGACAACTTTTGCATCAGGTTTTTTATCAACCAGAAAGTTGCCTATAGCATGCATCAAATGGGTCTTACCCAAACCCACTCCACCGTAGATAAATAGGGGGTTGTAGGCATACCCGGGGTTCTCAGCAACCTGCATAGCAGCAGCGCGAGCTAGTTGATTGGATTTGCCAACGATGAAGTTATCGAAGTTGTTTTCTCGGTTAAGGGCGCCGCGATGACGCAGCTTGCCTTCGACTATGGTGTCGACGTTTTTGCGATCAACCGACACAGCTATTTGCGGTTTAGGACTGCGCCCGTTGCTGGTTACTTCCTGTGTGATTGCAGATGATGTCACTGTCGAAACTACAGTCTGCTTTCGCTCAGTGCCTCGCTTGAAATCTTCCTGTGATACTTCCAGGGAGACATCCACCACTTCAGCGGTGATTTCAGTTAACAGCTCCCGAATGCGATCCAGAAATTTACTCTTCACCCAATCCTGGATGAAACGATTTGGCGCATACAGCACAATAGCTTCCGCCCGCTGCTCAGCTCGTAAGGGGCGGATCCAGGTATTGAATTGTTGGGAGGGAAGTTCGTCCTTTAAATAATCAGTGCATTTCTGCCAATGGGTTATTACCACTTTCTATTTGCCCGTGCTCTTTGTTTTTATGATTTCCTAAAATAAGTAGGCAATTCTAGCTGCGGGCAATAAAGTTATCCACTGGACAAAGAGCCAAAACCAAGATTTTCTTTCTATTTTTTATTATTAATTTTCAATTAGTTACATGATTTCCGTTGAAAAAAACAGGGTCCCAATGAAGCCATTTTTTCGCGTTATTATGAAACCTGTTGATAAATATCCTGTGGATAACTTGTGGGCGGCTTTTGGGCATAATTTTGCTTCTCGATTAGTATTAGAGCTTGCCGACCAATGTTCAGCAGTAGGGCTGCCCAGAAATCCCACCGACATTGCAACTTAGGGGCAAAACCACTAGAATTCCGCCTCTTTTTCAGAGCCGTTCCTGACAATCAAGAGTAGCTCTGCAAGTGTTTGATAATCCGGAATATCTGCTATGAAGCGAACATATCAGCCAAGCGTACTAAAACGGGCTCGTACCCATGGGTTTCGCGCACGAATGGCAACCAAAGGTGGGCGCCTGGTACTCAAGCGCCGTCGCGCTAAGGGTCGTGCTCGCTTGTCAGCATAATTTGTCTATTTCTGCGGTTTCTGACTGAGCACTGAGAATGGCCTGTGACATCTACCGGCTTTCCCAAAGCATCGCGCTTATTAAATGCCAGTGATTTCGACGCAGTCTTTGCAAAAAACCAATTTAAGGTTGCGAATCGATATTTTCTAATTCTTGCATTAAGTAAACAGATATCGAGCGCACGGCTGGGAATGGTTGTCGCGAAAAAGAACATACCTTTAGCCGTACAACGAAATCGAATTAGACGCCTGGT
The DNA here is from genome assembly GCA_028281635.1 of Pseudomonadales bacterium. GTDB lineage: Bacteria > Pseudomonadota > Gammaproteobacteria > Pseudomonadales > Pseudohongiellaceae > UBA9145. The sequence continues at coordinate 48,922 of JANQJM010000052.1, forward strand.
AAGAGATTCTTTTCGAAACAATACAAAGAGACTGCAACAACTCGACGTTGTTGTTCTCGTCAAGAAAGGTACGGACAAGCTAGGCAATCCAGAGATTAGAAACAGCCTGGAAGCTCTGTGGAAAGATCTGGAGAAAAAGTATGTCGCTGCCTGACTTTCAAAAGAGCATAATTAGAGCCAGCACCGAACTAGTAATTACTGTTTCGAGACGCAAATGCTAGCCCGAGTTCTCATCGCTTTGCTTAACCTCTACCAACGCAGCTTGAGCTTGTTGTTTGGTACCAACTGCCGTTTCTACCCCACCTGTTCACAATACACAAAAGAAGCTATCGCGATTCATGGTGCAACCAAGGGAGTGCTGCTCGGTACACAAAGAATATGTCGCTGCCACCCCTGGCACGAAGGTGGATTCGATCCAGTGCCTGGTTCAGAATTAGCTAAGACCGATAGCACAGAGTAAAAGTTATGGATCTAACGCGCTTTTCACTCTATATAGCTCTGGCCGCCGTTACCTATCTGTTACTGCTTGCCTGGCAGGAAGACTACCCACCAGTTGTTGACAGCGGCAACCCCGCCCCTCAATTAGAGTCCATACCCGATTCGACTCCTCAGGTTGCCACTGATTTACCAGCGAGCCTGCCCACGGCAATCTCTGCTGAACCTGGGTCTGCCTCGATCACAGCGCAGACGCAAGAGCCAGTGAGCTCTTCATCTCGCGTCATTACTGTCTCTACTGACACACTCGAGTTAGCAATAGACCTAAATGGTGGTGATATCGTTGCTCTGGCGTTACCACAATATCTGAAACAATTAGATGTGCCAAATGACCCCTTTGTATTGTTGGAGTCAGGTCAGAATAGAAACTATATCGCCCAAAGCGGATTAATTGGCCGTGATGGAATCGATTCCACACAACGTGCCCAATACAACACGGCACAGTCAAACTATTCTCTCGCTGCTAATGAAGAAACTCTGGATATCGATTTAACGACCACTAGTGCTACTGGTGTAAACATCACTAAGCGCTATCAGCTACATAGGGGAAGCTATCTGATTGATGTCAGCTTTATCGTCGACAACCAGACTGCTGCAGAGTTTCAGGGCAACCCATTCGGACAGATTAAACGAGACGGTTATGACGATCCCAGCTCAGTTGGTGGCTTTGGTCGCAGCTATCTCGGTTTCGTAACAACTTCCGCTGACGACCCTTACATACGAATAGATTTCGATGATGTTGACGATGCATCCCAATCATTCGACATGGAAGGTGGTTGGATAGGTTTCAGCCAACACTATTTTCTCTCGGCGTGGGTACCACCGGTTAACTCTATAAATCGTTATACAACCAGGAAAAATAGCATTAATCAGTATTTTGGCGAATTTACCAGCACTGCATTTACTGTGCCGGCTGGTGAGTCAGCTAGTTGGTCGATGGCGTATTACGCGGGTCCTAAAGATCAATATGTACTCGCTGAAGTAGCACCGAATCTGGACCTTACTATCGATTACGGTTTTCTCTGGTTTCTGGCCGCACCTATTTACTGGCTGCTTCGTCAAATTGACTCCTTCATCGGCAACTATGGTCTATCCATCATAATGCTGACTTTTGTTGTGAAGGCACTGTTCTACAAGTTGTCTGAAACACAATATAAGTCAATGGCAGGTATGCGCCGACTAATGCCCAAAATGCAGCAGTTAAAAGAAAGCTACGGCGATGACCGAATGAAACTTCAGCAAGCCACAATGGAGTTATATAAGAAGGAAAAGATAAATCCATTCGGTGGTTGCCTTCCTATGCTGGTTCAGATGCCAGTATTCATTGCCTTGTACTGGGTACTAATGGAAAGTGTCGAGTTAAGGCATGCACCTTTTGTTTTGTGGCTGGAGGATCTGTCAGTCAGAGATCCTTTCTTTATCTTGCCGCTCTTGATGGGCGCCACCATGTTTCTGCAAACGAGACTCAGTCCTGCACCAGCTGATCCAATGCAGGCAAAGGTAATGCAATTCATGCCGATCATGATGACTGTGCTGTTTCTGTGGTTTCCCGCTGGGCTGGTGTTGTACTGGTTAACCAATGGGCTGCTTAGCATCCTGCAACAGTGGTATATCACTAGAAAAATAGAGGCAGCCTACGAAGCAAAGGCCTCTAAGTAGTTGCTTACACAACCACTACCCCTCAACCGCTTCATGGATTCACCCCACTAAGCACCAACTAGAATAATCTGCGATGGCTCAACTGGATACCGACACCATAAGCGCCATTGCCACCCCTCCAGGCAGAGGAGGTATTGGAATCATCAGGATATCCGGTCCTGCGGTATCTGAAATTGCCAAATCAATATGCAGTGGCTTGCCAGAGGCTCGCACCGCGACTGTTGCCAACTTTCTGAGTGAGGATGAAACCGTATTGGATTCAGGGATCGCTCTTTATTTTCCCGCCCCTAATTCTTTTACCGGTGAAGACGTTCTTGAACTACAAGGGCATGGTGGCTATCAGGTAATTAATACACTGTTGCGACGCACACTGGAATGTGGCGCTCGTCTAGCTCGACCAGGTGAGTTTACGGAACGAGCATTCTTGAATGACAAAGTGGATCTGTTGCAAGCCGAGGCAATTGCCGATCTGATAGATGCTGGTTCTGAGCAGGCTGTACGCAGCGCTATGCGAACCTTGCAGGGCGTATTCTCAGCAAGAGTTGAAGAGTTAGTAAATCAACTTATCGCGATTCGGGTTAACGTGGAAGCAGCCATTGACTTTAGTGATGAGGACATCGACGTTCTGGCCAACACCGGGGTCGCAGACGCTCTGGCAGACGCCAAGCAAGTGTTAGTCGCTATCTTCAAACAAGCCAACCAGGGAGCACTGTTGCAGGAAGGAATTTCGGTCGTTATTGCGGGTGCACCAAATGCCGGGAAGTCCAGTTTGCTTAACGCGTTAGCTGGCAACGAATCGGCAATTGTGACCGATATTCCTGGCACTACCCGCGATCTGCTGAAGGAACAGCTAAGCCTGGATGGCCTACCTGTTCACGTCACCGACACCGCTGGTCTTAGAGAGAGCGGAGACCAGGTTGAGTTGGAAGGTGTACGCAGAGCGAGAGAGGTAATCAGCCGTGCTGATCGAATCCTGTTGCTGATAGATGTAACTACCATCGATATAAATGATAGTGATTTCTTGAACGACGCCCTCAAGCTATTGGCAAATGAACAGGATATCAATGCTTGGCTGAGTGAACACGCCGATCGTCTGTGTGTAGTTATTAACAAGACTGATTTGATTGATGGCCTGGTTAACGGCCAGGCATCAACAATTTATCAAGAGCATACTCTGACAAGCTTCCACATCTCAGCCAAGCAGGGACAAGGGATTGATGCCATCAAATCTTATCTGCAGCGTAGCTGTGGCTTCGAAGCAATGGCCGAAGACGGGTTTATTGCCCGAGAAAGACACATCCAAGCCCTGAAGGAAGCCGAGAAATTGTTGCATAGTGCGCTTTCTGGGGTTGGTAAGCAATTACCTCTAGAGTTGGTTGCAGAAGACCTGAGGCTAGCTCAGCAGTCCCTGGGAACAATTACAGGACAGGTCAGCAGTGACGATTTACTAGGGGAAATATTCTCCAGCTTCTGCATTGGCAAATAATGGCTCACTGACTGGGCTAGTTTCCAGGCAATTTGGACATCATGTTGGCAAATACACACTAGTGACTGAATAGGCAGTGGATAACCAAGCACCAAAATGTGCATGAATCCAGATACTGAAGATCCATCGAATTCCATACACAGTTGGCCCCAAAGCTTTGCGCCTGTTTTCAAGAGCAAATTTGCTAACTTATCAGTACGCTAATGTATTGAGATTTAAAGAAAATAGTTACTTTTCAACAGAAACTAAGAGGCCCTATAACAACAACATATATACCTTCTTCTACCTATACTAATTTATTTATTTATTCTTATTTAATGGAATAAGCGCGTAGCTGATTGGGCCGATAAAGCATTCACTTTTCATTGCTAATCTATATACTGCTCGGCCCCTGAATCGGAATCTCTTCCATGCAACTAGACAAGTATTTTGATGTGATCGTGGTAGGTGGTGGACACGCCGGCACTGAGGCTGCTTTGGCGTCGGCACGCCAGGGTGTCAGCACATTGCTTGTTACCCATAGCATGGAAACTCTGGGACAGATGTCCTGCAATCCCGCCATCGGCGGCATTGGGAAAAGTCATTTGGTAAAGGAAATTGATGCGCTGGGTGGTGCCATGGCCAAGGCTATCGACCGAGCCGGCATTCAGTTCCGTGTTCTGAATGCGAGTAAAGGACCAGCAGTACGCGCAACCCGAGCCCAGGCTGATCGCGTTCTTTATAAGTCAGCTATTCGCGAAATCCTGGAGAGTCAGGAAAACCTCTCTTTGTTCCAGCAAGGAGTCGACGATCTCATTATCGAGAACGATAGTGTGCGTGGAGTGCGGACGCAGATGGGTTTGGACATTCGTGCCCGCAAGGTGGTTTTAACAACGGGTACATTCCTCGGTGGCAAGATTCATATCGGTCTGGCGAATAGCAGTGGTGGTCGTGCAGGTGATCAGCCGGCTATCGCTCTAGCAGAAAGACTGAGAGAGTTACCGTTCCGTGTTGAACGCCTTAAAACTGGAACACCACCTCGTGTGGATGCTCGTTCAGTAGACTTTAGTCAAATGCAAGAGCAGGCCGGCGATACCCCCTTACCAGTCATGTCATTTCTAGGTAAACGAAGTGATCATCCACCACAGATTAAATGTTATATCACGGCCACCAATGAGAAGTGTCATGAAATTATTCGAAGTGGCCTGGATCGGTCTCCGATGTACACGGGGGTTATCGAAGGAACCGGTCCACGTTATTGTCCATCGATTGAAGACAAGGTAATGCGCTTTGCTGATAAAGCTTCGCATCAAATCTTCGTAGAACCTGAAGGTTTAAACACCAACGAACTTTATCCCAATGGTATTTCCACCAGTTTGCCTTTTGATGTGCAGAGTGAAATGGTGCGTCATATAGAAGGCTTTGAAAACGCACATATCACAAGGCCGGGCTACGCAATCGAATATGATTTCTTTGACCCGAGAGACTTGCACTATTCACTGGAAACACGTTTTGTAAAAGGCTTGTATTTTGCTGGTCAAATAAACGGTACAACCGGGTATGAGGAAGCAGCAGCGCAAGGGCTGCTGGCAGGATTAAATGCAGCTCTGGCAGTGCGGGAAAGAGAAGCCTGGTGCCCACGGCGTGATCAAGCTTACATCGGTGTCCTGGTTGATGATCTTATTACCCTGGGCACTAATGAGCCTTATCGCATGTTTACCAGTAGAGCGGAATATCGATTAACGCTTAGAGAAGATAATGCTGACCTGCGGCTGACGGAAAAAGGGAGAGAGCTGGGTATCGTTGATGAGGAAAGATGGAGATTCTTCAACGATAAAAAAGAAAAGATAGAAACTGAATTGCAATGGTTGCGTTCGAAGTGGATTCAACCTGGAACAGACGAAGCTGCACGCATAAATCCCCTGCTGGAAAAACCAATCTCGCGTGACTACAGCCTGGCGGATTTATTGGCGCGACCAAAACTGCGCTATCAGGACCTTATGCGTTCATTAGAGACGAATACACCGAATGTTGCCGAGCTTAGTGGTTCTACCCACTCCAGCGAAAACGAAGATCTGGATGCAAGGATTCAATTGCAGGCAAGACAGCAGGCAGAGATCCAAATCAAGTATCAGGGCTACATTGATCGGCAACAGGAAGAAATTGAGCGTCTCAAAAAGCAAGAAGATACCAAGTTACCTGCAGCGCTCGACTATGAGCAAATGCAGGGGCTGTCCAATGAACTCAAGCAGAAACTTATCGCAGCTCGACCGGAAAACATTGGTCGCGCTTCCCGCATACCTGGTATGACCCCGGCTGCCATCTCTTTGCTGTTAATTTACCTTAAGAAGCAACACAGCCAAGAGAATCGCAAAGCAAGTTAAACTTGCAAGCTACCGCTGTGACTGATCAGCTGCGCCAAAAAATAGAGCAGGGTCTGCAAACACTCACACCGAGTTACAACAAGGAACAGATTGAAAAATTAGAAGAGTTTGTTCTGTTGCTGCAAAAATGGAATGGGAGCTACAACCTGGTTGCAGATAGTGCTGCAGATGTGATTTTGGGCAGGCACATCTTTGATAGTCTTAGCATTAGCCCATACATCACAGCAAACTGTGTACTCGATGCTGGAACCGGTGCAGGGTTCCCGGGCATACCCTTAGCCATTATTCACCCAGATACCGACTTCGTATTACTGGATAGCAATGGCAAGAAAACTCGTTTTCTTTTTCAGGTAAAATTGGCCTTGGAACTGGATAATGTCAGTGTCGAAAATTGTCGAATAGAGCACTATCAAAGTAATCGGCAAATTGATATCGTGACATGTCGAGCCTTTTCTTCGTTGCCAGATATGGTGGAGAAAACCGCCTCAATTCTGGCTCAGGGAAGTCGATTGTTGGCGATGAAGGGCCGGTGTCCAGAGTTGGAACTCAAGGCACTGACATCTGATTATAAAATCACCAATATAGAGAAACTCGTCATACCGGGGGACAATGCGGAGAGGCATTTGATCCAGGTGGAGCGGGCAGTGTAATTAGAATTTGTCATCAAGCGACGAGAACGCTGGCAAGAATTGGGCAAGTTACGGGAATGTCGTAGTGGGAAAAATCTTAGCAATCGCTAATCAGAAAGGTGGTGTTGGCAAAACTACTACCTCAGTAAATCTTGCCGCGTCGCTAACAGTCACCCGCAAGAATGTACTGCTAATTGACATGGATCCTCAGGGTAATGCCACCATGGGTTCAGGTGTGGATAAGTCAGCCCTGGACCTTTCCGTTTATGAATTACTCACCGAGCGCGCTGAAGTAGAGTCTGTGCTGGTTAGACCTGAAGACGCGGACTACGACCTGCTGCCGTCCAATGGCGATCTCGTCGCGGCCGAGGTCGAGTTGATGAACGTTGAGAATCGAGAAGTCAGGCTGCGGATTATCGTAGAGTCACTTCGCGATAAATACGATTTCATCGTCATCGACTGCCCTCCCTCCTTAAACATGTTGACTATCAATGCACTGGTGGCAGCAGATGGAGTGGTGATACCAATGCAGTGCGAATACTACGCATTAGAAGGATTGTCCGCGTTAATGGACACCATTCGTGCAATTCAGGAACGCATCAACCCAGACCTGAAGATCGAAGGTATTTTGCGCACCATGTATGATCCTCGCAACAAGCTCACTTCCGAGGTGAATGGCCAACTATTTAACTATTTCGGGGATGCAGTCTATCGAACCGTAGTGCCGCGCAATGTGCGATTGGCGGAAGCTCCGAGCTACGGAAAGCCAGTGATAAAGTACGATCGACAATCGAGAGGAGCGATAGCCTATTTGGCGCTAGCCGGTGAGCTACTAAGGCGTCACGATGAGGCTGCAACAGCTCTAGGTCGATAAATACCTAACACCAACAGGGTATGGGGTTAATAAGTACTAACTAACATGAGCGATAATAAGAAATTAGGCAAAGGGTTGGACGCGCTGCTGTCAACGGGTAGTACCCAGACTATGGCGAGTCTGCTGGGGGGGAAACCCAAAGACCCGGAAGCAAGCGAAAACCCGGCTGCCGAAGCCAAAGATGGTGATCTGAAGAATATCCCTATCGATCTCATTCAGCGCGGCAAATATCAACCCCGAACAGATATGCACCAGGAGGCTCTGGAAGAGCTGGCGGCTTCGATCAAGACTCAGGGCGTCATGCAACCGATCGTGGTTCGCCCGATCTCATCGGAAAAATTTGAAATCATTGCTGGTGAGCGGCGTTGGCGGGCAACGCAGATGGCAGGCCTGGATACTATCCCAGCCATTGTTAAGCCGGTTGGTGACGAAGCGGCGATTGCTATGTCGCTTATCGAAAATATCCAAAGGGAGAATTTGAATCCCATCGAAGAGGCGATGGCATTGAAGCGCCTGCAAGATGAATTCGAATTGACCCAGCAAGAAGTCGCGGACGCCGTCGGCAAGTCCCGTGTCACTGTTACGAATCTGATGCGCCTCATTGGACTGCATGTCGACGTGCGTCGCATGCTCGAGCACGGTGATCTGGAGATGGGTCATGCCAGAGCGTTGCTCTCGCTGCGGGATCTGCAGCAACCGGAAACAGCACGCACCGTGGTCGGTCGCGGACTATCGGTTCGTCAGACCGAAGCACTCGTTCGACGTTTGGTGGCTGGATCTGACAGCAACAAGCAGAGCAAGGTTATTGACCCAGACATCAAAAATCTGGAAGAAAATCTGGCCGAGAAGCTGGGGGCCAAAGTCATGATTCAACATACCGCCAAAGGAAAGGGAAAACTGGTGGTGAAATACAATAGCCTGGACGAACTCGACGGCATTCTTTCCCATATCAACTAACAGAATTCAGGCTTTTTAACAGTCTGTTTTCTGCTGCTTTCCAATCTCCGGTAATACCCCCGAAAGCCCTGTATTTTCAGCCTATTCTGATACTCTGACGTAGTTGCGATACCCCCCTAAAGTCCCTATAATGCGCCTGCTTTTTTGGTGACCACCAATACAACAACAGGTGTTTGTTTTAGGTGTCGTTGGGGAATGGTCTTAATCGACTTGTATTGATTTTTAATCTTGCCGCTTGACCAGTAAGTCAGGTACATAAGTCTGATTTGTGACTAATCTTAGAACCCCGCCAGTCTATAAAGTGATCGTCGCTCAGTTGTTAGCGACAACCTTTATTGCAGCTGCCTCTCTGTTATTGTCAGGTACCATCGCAGCCTATTCGATTGTGGTGGGTGGGCTCATTAGCGCTTTGCCTAACAGCTACTTCGCCTTGCAAGCTTTCAAGTATCAGGGAGCTCGCAACGCAGATAGAGTTGTGAAGAGTTTCATAAGAGGGGAGCTCGGCAAGATTGGCATTACCTTGGTGCTGTTTGCACTGAGTTTTACTCTGATTACGAATTTGCATGAACTTGCGCTGATACTTGGATTCATTGCAATCCACTTCATTGGCGTAATGGTCTCGGCGTTTATAAATTACAGTCCAAGACCTAACCAGACTAATTAAGATTTGAGAATTAGTCTCTATATAGAAACAAGACAACTCGCGAGTTGTTTCCGAAAGAGGGTGTAAACAGATTCAATGGCCGATGCAGCCCATTCCGCAGCCGAACTAACAGTTCAAGAATACATCACACATCACCTTTCCTTTTTCACCTTCGGTCGTATTGATGGCCATTGGGGATTTGCTCACACGCCTGAAGAAGCCGCTGAGATGGGTTTTTGGGCGATCAATGTCGACACTATGGGCTGGTCTCTGTTTTTAGGTGCAGGATTCCTTTGGTTCTTTCGCCGGGTTGCACTGAACGCGTCCGTCGACAATCCATCAGGAATACAAAATTTTGTAGAAGCGGTTGTTGAATTTGTAGATGCTCGAGTGAGTGAAGGATTCAACTATAAAAACGAACTGATAGGGCCTCTGTGCCTGCTGCTGTTCTTCTGGATCCTATTGATGAACACGATGGATCTGGTGCCAGTTGATCTGCTAACTACATTTGGTTTCGAGCCATTGTTGCACACGGTTTTTCATATAGAAAATTCACCATTTAAAATCGTGCCTACTACTGACCCCAATATCACCATGGGCATGTCGACAATGGTGTTCTTGATGATCATTTACTACAGCATCAAGAACAAAGGACTCGGTGGATTCCTGGGCGAATTGGCCTTCCACCCATTTGGAAAATGGATGCTGCCCTTCAATTTGATTATTGAAGTACCCACCCTGTTTGCGAAACCCATTTCTTTGGGACTGCGTTTATTTGGAAACTTATACGCAGGCGAGCTGCTGTTTCTTTTAATAGCTTCTATGTTAGGTCTATGGCAATTGCCGGCGCACTTCGCATGGGCAGCTTTCCACTTATTGGTTGTTCCATTACAAGCTTTCGTATTCATGATGCTGACTATTGTTTATCTCAATGCGGCACATGAGACACATCACTAAACAAAAACCGTTTTTTAAACTACATCTGAACTGAAGAAAACCTGGAGGAAAAGATGGAAATGATATTGGCGAACACAGTACTGGGCGTATTGCTGGTACTGGGCTTGGGCGCTGCTGGTACGGCAATAGGCTTCGGCATCCTGGGCGGTAAGTTCCTGGAAGGATCTGCTCGTCAGCCAGAATTGGCACCGAAACTACAGGGCTCTATGTTCCTGGTTGCAGGTCTCATCGACGCGGTAACAATGATCGGTATTGGTATCGGTATGTGGTTTACCTTTGCCAACCCTTTTACTGCGGCGCTTGGCGGATAAGAGATTCCATAAAGCGGGAGTGATACCGTGAATATTAATGCAACTTTCCTCGGCCAAATGGTCGCTATGGCATTCTTTCTGTGGTTCTGCTCAAAGTATGTGTGGCCACCCTTTATGGCGATTATGGAAGAAAGAAAGAAGAAGATTGCTGATGGGCTTGAAGCAGCCACCAGGGCAGAAAAAGACCTGGAACTGGCTCAGGCTAAATCGACAGAGCAACTGAAAGAAGCGAAGTCCGAAGCGGCAGCTATTATTGATCAGGCTAACAAACGCGCAGCTCAAATTGTTGATGAAGCAAAAGAGCAAGCTCGTGAAGAAGGCCAACGTATTATTGCTGGAGCGCAGGCTGAAATAGAGCAGGAAGTGAATCGAGCTAAAGAAGAATTGAGAAGCAAGGTGTCTGAAATTGCGATTGCCGGCGCTCAAAAAATTCTTGAAGGATCAGTGGATCAGGCTGCAAACGAAGACATGCTCAACAAACTTGCCTCGGAACTGTAAGCAAATCGATCAATGGCAGAATTAATTACATTAGCACGCCCTTACGCGAAAGCAGCCTTTGAAGTTGCGCTTGAGGACAGTGCTCTCGACAACTGGTCGAAGATGTTGGGAGTCGCTGCTGCAGTTACTTCGCAAGATGCAGTTCGTACATTACTCATCAACCCCGAACTCTCTACTGAGCAAGTCGCTACTTCGTTTATCGATGTGTGCAGTGAAGAGTTGGATAGCAAAGGGCAAAACTTCATTCGCTTGCTGGCTGAAAACAAGCGGTTGCAGCTACTACCCGAAGTTTCCGCTTTGTTTGAAAACCTGAAAGCCATTCAGGAAAAATCAGTTGATGTTGAGATAACGACAGCTTTCGAAATCAGTTCAGATGTCTCCGACAAGCTGGCACAAGCTCTAAAATCTCGCTTACAGCGAGAAATCAACCTGGCAACAAATGTCGATGCCGACCTCATCGGAGGTGCGGTAATTCGAGCGGGCGACACAGTGATCGATAGCTCTGTGCGCGGCAAGCTAACCAAATTGGCTGAATCATTGAATTCCTGATCTGGTCAGGCAAAAACCTGATTGGCGGGAGAATAGGAAACAAAGATGCAACAACTGAATCCATCTGAAATCAGTGAAATTATTAAACAGCGCATCGACAATCTCGATGTCTCTGTGCAGGCAAAGAATGAAGGCACCATCGTTAGTGTCTCTGACGGCATCATCCGCATTCACGGTCTGGCCGATGTGATGTACGGAGAGATGATCGAATTCGAAGGTGGTCTTTATGGAATGGCATTGAACCTCGAGCGTGACTCGGTCGGTGCTGTAGTACTCGGTGACTATCTGGGACTGAAGGAAGGTCAGAGCTGCAAATGTACTGGTCGAATTCTGGAAGTGCCTATCGGCCCCGAGCTGGAAGGTCGTGTAGTCGATGCATTGGGCCGACCCATTGACGGTAAAGGTCCTGTCGAAGCGAAGGCAACGGATGCTATTGAAAAGGTCGCACCTGGCGTAATTGCTCGTCAATCCGTATCCCAGCCGGTACAAACCGGTCTGAAATCTATCGATGCCATGACCCCGATTGGACGTGGCCAGCGAGAGCTGATTATCGGTGACCGTGAGGTAGGGAAAACGGCGGTGGCCATCGACACCATCATCAACCAGAAAGGTAAAGACGTTAAGTGTGTCTACGTGGCTGTCGGCCAGAAAGCCTCTTCGATTGCCAACGTGGTACAGAAGCTGGAAGAGCATGGCGCCATGGATTACACCGTGGTGGTATCCGCATCCGCTTCCGATCCTGCCGCTATGCAGTTCATTGCACCTTACTCCGGTTGCACCATGGGCGAGTACTATCGCGATCGTGGTCAGGATGCCCTGATTATTTACGACGATCTTACCAAGCAAGCCTGGGCCTATCGTCAGATATCTTTGCTGCTGAGAAGACCCCCTGGCCGTGAAGCTTATCCCGGTGATGTTTTCTACTTACACTCACGCCTTCTGGAGCGTGCAGCGAGAGTGAACGCTAACTACGTTGAGCAGTTCACCAATGGTGAGGTGAAGGGTCAAACCGGTTCTCTGACGGCATTGCCAGTGATTGAGACTCAGGCTGGTGATGTCTCCGCGTTCGTACCTACCAACGTGATTTCCATTACCGATGGTCAGATCTTCCTGGAAACCGACCTGTTCAACTCAGGTATCCGTCCGGCTATGAACCCAGGTATTTCAGTTTCTCGTGTGGGTGGGGCAGCACAAACCCAGATCATCAAGAAGCTGGGTGGTGGTATTCGTATCGCTCTGGCCCAGTATCGTGAACTGGCTGCTTTCGCGGCCTTTGCGTCTGATTTGGATGATGCAACACGTGCCCAGTTGGAACATGGGCAGCGTGTTACCGAACTGATGAAGCAGAAGCAGTACTCACCGCTACAGATTGCCGAGATGGGGCTTTCTATTTATGCGGCGAATGAGGGCTATCTGAAGGAAGTTGCTCTAAACAAGGTATTGGACTTTGAGGCATCTCTATTGTCTTTCGCCAACTCTGAATACGGTGATCTGTTGTCTCGAATTAACGAGACAGGTGACTGGGATGATGAGATTGAAGCGAAGTATAAGGAGATTATGGAGAAGTTTGTTTCTACGCAGACGTATTAAGGGTCAGGAGTCCTTTTTTAGAATTAACCGTAGCGAGATCGCCATACAGTTCGTTTGAATATAGAGCATTAACACCCTAAAAGTTTACACAGGTATTAGATTACGATGGCCGGAGGCAAAGAAATACGCAACAAGATCTCGAGTATCAAGAATACTCAGAAGATCACCAAGGCTATGGAAATGGTCTCGGCAAGTAAGATGCGTAAGGCACAGGACCGCATGAAATTGGGCAAACCTTATGCTCATCGCATTCGGTCTGTAATCGGACACATTGCAAACTCCAGCCCTGAGTATCGTCACCAGTATTTCAGCACTCGTGATGAGAAAAGAGTGGGTTATATTGTCGTTTCCACTGATAGAGGTCTTTGTGGCGGCCTGAATATCAACGCGTTCAAAGCAACTGTAGCGTCTATGAAAGAGTTCGCCGATCAGAATATCGAAATTGATATTTGTACAATCGGCGGAAGGGCAGCAACGTTCTTTAATAACTATGGTGGCAATGTAGTTGCTTCCGTTCGTGACATCGGCGATACCGCAGAAGTATCAGATGTTATCGGTGCTGTTCGTATCATGTTGGACAAATTCGATGAAGGCACAATCGATAAGCTAATGATTGTGAGTAACGATTTCGTCAACACCATGACTCATAAACCAATCATCAATCAACTGCTGCCACTGCTGCCTTCGAAAGAAGAAGATTTACAGCATCACTGGGACTATCTGTATGAACCCGATGCAAAAGAGCTGTTAGATGGATTGCTATTACGCTTTATAGAGTCACAGGTTTACCAGGCAGTGGTAGAGAACAATGCTTGTGAGCAAGCGGCACGAATGATCGCCATGAAGAGTGCATCAGATAATGCGGGCGATCTGATTGATGAACTTGGCTTGGTTTACAACAAAGCCCGTCAGGCAGCAATCACCCAAGAGCTGTCAGAAATTGCCGGAGGCGCGGCTGCAGTATAGCCCAACGCCTGGGAAGATTTACTAGTTTTTGAACATTTGATTTGAATTAAGAAAAGATTGAGGAATCGAAGATGAGCAGCGGTCGAATCGTACAAATTATCGGCGCCGTTATTGATGTGGAGTTTGACAGAGAAAGCATTCCACAGGTTTACGACGCGTTAACTGTCGACGACAGAGAAATTACGCTGGAAGTTCAGCAGCAACTAGGTGATGGCATTGTCCGCACCATTGCCCTTGGTAGTACTGAGGGATTGAGCCGCGGACTAACAGTCCAGGACACTGGCGCGCCGGTATCGGTTCCTGTTGGTACAGAGACATTGGGCCGAATCATGGACGTGCTGGGGCGACCTATCGATGAGCGCGGCCCAATTGGTGAGCAGGATAGAATGCCCATTCACCGCAAAGCTCCTACTTATGAAGAACTATCGACCACTAATGAGTTGTTAGAAACAGGCATCAAGGTGATTGACCTGGTTTGTCCTTTCGCCAAGGGCGGTAAGGTCGGACTGTTTGGTGGCGCGGGTGTTGGTAAGACCGTAAATATGATGGAGTTGATTAACAACATCGCGACAGAGCACTCTGGGCTTTCAGTATTCGCGGGTGTGGGTGAACGTACTCGTGAGGGTAATGACTTCTATCATGAGATGCAGGAGTCTGGGGTTATCGACCTAGAAGGCGAATCCAAAGTATCCATGGTTTACGGCCAGATGAATGAGCCACCTGGAAACCGTCTGCGTGTTGCGCTTTCTGGTTTGACCATGGCGGAAAAATTCCGTGATGAAGGCCGTGATGTGTTGTTGTTCATTGATAATATTTACCGCTACACCCTTGCAGGAACGGAAGTATCTGCACTACTAGGTCGTATGCCATCGGCAGTGGGTTACCAGCCGACGTTGGCGGAAGAAATGGGAGCCCTGCAAGAACGAATCACTTCGACGAAGACCGGTTCGATTACGTCAATTCAGGCGGTATATGTACCTGCAGATGACCTGACTGACCCATCACCAGCGACTACGTTCGCTCACTTGGATGCGAAGGTTGTATTGTCTCGTGACATTGCTGCCCTGGGTATCTATCCGGCGGTGGATCCTCTGGATTCAACTTCTCGACAGTTGGATCCGCTGGTTGTTGGTCAGGAGCATTATGACGTTGCCAACGGCGTTCAGACAGTTCTGCAGCGTTACAAAGAATTGAAAGACATTATCGCTATCCTGGGCATGGACGAATTGTCAGACGAGGATAAGCAAACAGTTGCTCGCGCTCGTCGAATTTCTCAATTCCTGTCTCAGCCATTCACGGTTGCGGAAGTATTTACTAACGCTCCTGGCAAGTACGTATCTCTGAAAGACACCATTGCTGGATTCAAAGGTATATTGGATGGCGAATACGACGAGTTGCCTGAACAGGCATTCAGCATGGTAGGCACGATCGAAGAAGCTGTAGAGAAAGCAAAGACGCTATAAAGTCATTGCGGCAGCCCGTGAAACTTGGCAGCAAAGAAACAATAGGTAAACGCACATGTCCATGACAATGCACTGCGACATCGTAAGCGCCGAAGAAGGTATCTTCTCCGGTCGCATCGAAATGTTGATTGCAGCAGGTTCCCTGGGTGATCTTGGAATCGGGCCTGGCCACGCGCCGCTTCTGACTGCACTGATTCCTGGACCAGTACGCTTGATCAAGGATGGTGGCGAAGAAGAAGTGTTTTACGTATCTGGTGGCTTCCTCGAAGTACAGCGCAATGTCGTGACGCTACTGGCTGATACTGCCCAGCGTGCAGACGATGTTGACGAAGCTGCGGCACAGGAGGCCATGGCCGAGGCAGAAAGGGCAATGCAGGATGCCAGTGCCGAACTTGACTACGGTACGGCGGCCGCGCAGCTGGCAGAAGCAGCGGCACAATTGCGAGCGCTGCGTCAGTTAAAAAATCGAGCGCAATAACTAGCGAAATTTCTAAAGTTATTCACTAAAGGAAAGGTAGCGAGAGCTACCTTTTTTTTTGGTACTCTCATTGATTCCATTCATTTTTCTATCGACCTGTTTACTGAGGCAACGCCCATGGAAATCGTAATCTTGGCCGCCGGCAAAGGCACCAGGATGCATTCAGCCCACCCGAAGGTTATGCACACCATCGGCGGTAAACCCATGTTGGCTCATGTCATAGACACAGCGCAAAGCCTCGGGCCAGAAAAAATACATGTAGTGATTGGATTTGGGGCGGACGCCATCAAGCAGGCATTTGATTCTTCTCCACACAAAAGCATCCTTAATTGGGTGATACAGGTAAAACAGTTGGGTACCGGTCATGCTGTGCAGCAGGCGCTTCCGCAGATTGATACAGACGCAGCGTCTAATCCAGTGTTGGTTTTATTCGGTGATGTGCCACTGATTAAACCCGAAACCTTGAAAGAGGTACTTGAGCACTGCGATGACAATAACCTTGCGCTACTCTCGGTAAATACACAGCGACCGGACGGTCTGGGTCGGATCGTTCGCAACAACGATAACCAGGTGACAGCGATTATCGAGGAGCGGGACGCCAGTGCGGAACAAAAGCAGATAAAGGAAGTCAATAGTGGCATTATGGCAATTCCTGCGTCACGGCTTGAACAGTGGCTGAACGCTTTGCAGAATAACAACGATCAGCAGGAATTTTATTTGACTGATATTGTGTCCATGGCGGTGCAGGACAAATGCAGCATAAATGCCATGGTCATCGATGATGATATGGAGGTCATGGGAGTTAATGATAAAAGCCAGTTGGCATTACTCGAACGGCACTACCAAATGAAAACAGTAGAAGAATTGCTTTCCAAAGGAGTAACTATAAGGGACCCCTCTCGCCTGGATGTTCGCGGTGATATTTTCTGTGGTAAAGACACAATTATCGATTGCAATGTCATATTGGAAGGATCCGTAAGATTAGGCAGCAATGTAGAAGTCGGTGCCAATGTGATCATCAAAGACTCTGTGATAGGTGACGGAGTAAAAGTGTTACCTGGCACTCAAATCGAAAGCAGCACTATTGGCAATGATGCTTCTGTTGGACCGATGGCGAGATTGCGGCCCGGCACAGAATTGGGAGATGGAACAAAAATCGGCAATTTCGTCGAAACCAAGAACGCAAAAATTGGTAAGGGCTCCAAAGCCAGCCACCTTGCTTACCTGGGTGATGTTGAGCTGGGTGAGAACTGTAATATAGGCGCAGGCACAATAGTTTGTAATTACGATGGTGTTAACAAGCATAAGACGATATTGGGTAACAATGTATTTGTCGGCTCGAACAGCGTGTTAGTAGCCCCGGTTTCACTCGAAGACAACGCCTTCGTTGCTGCTGGTTCAGCCATCAATTCAACAGTTCCTTCCGATAGCCTGGCAGTAGCAAGAAGCAAGCAACGAAACATCATGGGTTGGAAGAGACCTACGAAGAACAAGTAGAACCGCAGCTCTGCGTTCTGCGCACCCACAGGAAATCTGGAATTTATGTGCGGCATTGTTGGTGCAGTAACTGAAAGAGAAGTATCCGGCATATTACTGGAGGGCCTGAAACGCCTGGAATACCGGGGTTATGACTCGGCAGGACTATCTCTGATTAATTCTCCCAGCCAGCGTATTACGACAGTTAAAACCGTTGGCAAAGTAAAAAAACTCATTACTGCAGCGAAGAAGGCCAAGGTTAAGGGCAAAGTTGGAATAGCTCATACTCGCTGGGCAACACATGGTAAACCTACCATTACTAATGCCCACCCCCACGAATCAAGCAAACAGATCTCAATCGTGCATAATGGCATTATCGAGAATTTTGAAGAACTGAGAACTAAGCTCACTAAGGCTGGATATAACTTCAAAACAGAAACCGACACAGAGGTTATTGCTCATCTGATTCATCAGGCTCGAAAGAAAGGTAAGGTTTCCTTACTAAACGCTGTCAAGGAGACCATCAAGAAGTTGCATGGCGCCTATGGGCTCTGTGTTATCGACAACACTGAACCCAATCAGATTGTCGCCGCCCGCAGCGGCTCACCGTTGGTAATAGGCGTCGGTATCGGTGAAAACTTTATAGCCTCAGATGCCTTGGCACTGGGCCAAGTGACTGACAGATTTATCTATCTCGAAGAGGGCGATATCGCGCAAGTTACTCTGGACAGTATTGAAATCTGGCATGGAACAAGAAAGGTGAAGCGCCCAGAGACTACCGTTAAAGGGCGCAGCAATGAGGCTGAAAAGGGCGCTTTCAAGCACTTCATGCTAAAAGAAATCCATGAACAACCGCAGGTGATTCAGGACACGCTGGACGGACGCATCAGCGAAGGCAAGGTCCTGGAAGAAGCATTTGGCATCAAGGCCAGGGCCATCTTCGACAAGGTTAAATCAGTACAAATTGTTGCTTGTGGTACCAGTTTTCACGCTGGACAAGTTGCCAAGTACTGGCTGGAATCCATCGCCAAGATTCCTTGCCAGGTCGATATCGCCAGTGACTATCGTTATCGCGATATTATTGTGCAACCTGGCACTTTATTCGTAACAATATCGCAATCCGGAGAAACAGCGGACACGCTGGCAGCGCTGCGTTATGCGGAGTCAAAAAACTACGTAGCCAGTCTCGCAATCTGTAATGTTGCGACGAGCTCCCTGGTCAGAGAATCTGATTTCTGTTTACTTACCATGGCGGGGCAGGAAATTGGAGTTGCCTCAACCAAGGCATTTACAACACAACTCTGTTTGCTATTAATTCTGGCAATTACTCTGGCACGTCGCACCGGGCTCAAGGTCAAGGATGAAAACAAGTTGGTTAAACAACTGGCGCGCTTACCTAAGCTGGTTGAAGCAACTCTTGGGCTCAGCAAAGATATCAAAAAAGTGTCGAAACAGTTTTCCAATAAGAACCACTGTCTGTTTCTCGGCCGGGGTATTCAGTACCCAGTGGCAAAAGAGGGTGCGTTGAAACTCAAGGAAATCTCCTACATTCACGCCGAAGCATACCAGGCGGGTGAGCTAAAACACGGTCCGTTAGCGTTGGTAGACAGTAAGATGCCAGTTATCGCGGTCGCCCCCAATAATGATCTGCTTGGTAAATTACGGGCAAATCTTTCCGAAGTAAGCGCAAGGGGCGGCAAGCTTTATGTGTTTGCTGACGAAAGCATCAGGTACGAGAGTGACAAGAGCTGCAAGGTGATCAATCTACCAAACTCTCCCGATGTGTTGGATCCGATTGTATTCACCGTGCCACTGCAGCTACTTTCCTATTATGTGGCCATTATGAAAGGCACAGATGTAGATCACCCTCGCAATCTTGCTAAATCCGTTACGGTTGAATAACAGTTAACGGCTGTCGTTAGGCTACTGACAGAGCTGCTTGGATTGGCAGTTCCAGCACAATCGAGTGGAGAGCGAAAGTCGAAAACTACTTGGCGCCGGGAGTGCGTAGAGCTTTCTGGCTTTTTTCCAGTTTCTTTAAGTGCTCTTTCAAAAGCGGTTTCCGATGTAGTGCCACTCCAGTGGCCAGCACATCAATTACCACCAGGTGCGCAATACGTGAAGAAACCGGTGTTGCAGCTTGCAGGTCTTCTTCCATATTAACTGGAATTGAAATACTGCATTTCTGGCTGAGTGCTGTGCCTTCTGGGGCCAATCCAATTACTGTGGCGCCAGCCTCCATCGCCAGTTGAACACTCTCCAATAGCGCCCGGGTTTGCCCCGATTGTGAGATAGCAACCACTACATCTTCTGCGCCCAGGGCAATGGCAGACATGTGTTGGATGTGTGGATCGGTATAGGCGGTGGTGGATAGCTGTAGCCGGAAAAACTTGTGCTGCGCATCAGCGGCAACTGACCCTGACGCCCCAAAGCCATAGAATTCCACTCTTCTTGCATTACTGATGGTATTAATGGCGTTTTCCAGAATCTCTGGATCCAGCTCATCGCGCACGGTCAACAGTGAACCGATGGTGGTATCGAACACCTTATTACGCAAGTCTTCTACTGTGTCATTGTCATCCACCGCAAATTGAGTGAATACACTACCGAATCCAAGCTGTTGGGCCAGTTGCAGCTTAAATGCCTGGAAGCCATCGAAACCAATCGCCCGACAAAAACGAATGACGGTTGGTTCACTCACTTCAGTCTGTGAAGCAAGATCGACGATCCGCATATTGATTACATCATTCGGCTTTGCCAACACGAAGTCGGCAACTTTGGCTTCGGATTTTCGTAGCGCTGCTCTATTTTCCGTTATGCGGCGTATGAGATTAGGTGATTGCACGGCTCGCCTGTAAAATAAAATTTGCCCTTCAATGCTACCCAATTAGCAGCACAGAAGCACTTGTTGCATGACTACTGAAGTTCCGGAATTAAATTTACACTTCGTTGACTCCATTGAAGCCATCGGCGGTGATGGATGGAATGGATTAACCGGCATCGAAAATCCATTCATGCGTTATGAGTTTTTGCATGCGCTGGAGAAGACTGGCTGTACCTCGAAGGCAACCGGCTGGCAACCTCACCATGTGGCTGTCTATGAGGGCGATAGCCATCTCATTGCCGTAATGCCCCTTTACCTGAAGACCAATAGTTGGGGCGAATATGTGTTTGACTGGTCATGGGCCAATGCTTACCAGAGCTATGGTTTTGACTATTACCCAAAGTTTGTCACAGCAGCGCCCTTTACCCCAAGCTATGGTCGTCGACTCTTCATCGAATCGGATCGTGATCGGGCAGTGGTAAGTAAATTCATCATCGAAAAAATACAAGAGAAGGCGTTGATCCTAGGCGCTTCCTCCTGGCATGTGTTGTTTCCGGAAAAAGAGGAACACGAGTTGTTATCGCAACTGGAAACCCAGCCGCGCATTGCGACACAGTTTCATTGGTACAACAAAGGCTATCAATCTTTCGATGATTTTCTCGATGCATTGAATTCCCGCAAGCGCAAAGCCGTTCGAAAGGAGAGGCGGTCAGTGGCCGAGCAGGGCATCAGCTTCGCAGTGACGGAGGGAGCAGACATCACTGACCAGCAATGGGCGGATTTTTATCTCTACTATCAAACAACTTACTTGGCCCGGGGTATGCAAGGCTATTTGAAGCGCGGGTTCTTCAAGACCCTGGCGCAAACTATGCCGGAACAATTGTTCCTGGTTAACGCCATTAAAGACAGCAAAGAAATAGCCGCCGCTCTATTCTTTAAAAATCGGGAAAAACTGTTTGGACGTTACTGGGGGTGCCGACAAGAACTGCAATTTCTTCATTTCGAAACCTGCTACTACCAGGGAATCGACTATGCAATTAAGCACGGCCAACGGTCGTTCGATTCCGGCGCCCAGGGTGAACATAAGATACAACGGGGTTTTGAACCTATTACCACCTACTCGAATCACTGGATCGCCAATGAAGGCTTCTCGGAAGCCATCACAAATTTTCTTAAAGAAGAACGTCCTCATATTCTTGCCTACCAACAAGATGCCGCGAGTCTGCTGCCATTCAGACAATCCAACGCGTAATCACCTACGAAGACGGCTATCAGAGCGTTAACGAGGCGTTCAACGACAGGGGCGCTTAAACCACCGAAAACAGTTTATTCTGTCCCTCCAGGCGAACTAGAATAGCCAACCCAATAGCAGAATAATGACTCAGGAGCGGCCAATGAACCGTCTCGCCCACCTTCTCTTGGCAGCCAGCCTTGCCCTGCCTGGCCTGGCT
>JANQJM010000053.1 GCA_028281635.1 Pseudomonadales bacterium
CCCAGAAGCGACCGAAGCCTTCATATTGATTCGGAGTCGCTGGAGAACCAATGAATCGTAGATCTGTTTCATCAGTCAGGTTATTCACATTTCCGAACAGAGTGATCTGTGTATTGCCAGTTATGGACTCAGGCAGGATGTAACGAACAGACAGATCGACTCGCTCCTGCTCGTCCCAGAATTCGGCCAGGTCGTCAGATTCGGTGCCGGACAACCAGGCATCTCGCCACATATAGTTAATGCGAGCCGATAGCCCCCACTTTTCATAAAACAATGACGCGTTGGTGATACCGTCTGACGTGCCGGGTAGAGGAAATCTTCGGCCATCCAATGTGGCGAATTCACTATCGAGAGCAGTGTGGTTGAACGACACACCGAATCCATCGAAAGGTGATGGCAATAGATCTGTTGCCTGACCGATGAAGTTGAATTCAATACCAGTCAATTCACCATCTGTGCCGTTGGCAAAACCTGTAAGATTATAGATGTTGCCAGCTTCGCTTGGGATATAGAGTCCACCATCGACTCGCACTATGTCAGCGTAAATGACGTTATCAACCTGACGGCTGAAGGCGGCAACGGACAGCAGACTCGACGGTGCGTAGTACCACTCCAGTGAGGTGTCCAGTCCCCAGGTGGTTTCCGCTTCCAGTGTTGGGTTGCCACCAACTGCAGTGCGTTCACCTGGATCGACGATCGCGGATGCGCGCCATTCGGTGTAAGTGGGTCGCGAAAGACCAGTGGATGCGGAAACGCGAAGTTTTACATCGTCAGAGATATCGTAATTGAGATGGGCAGAAGGCAGGAAGTCGGAGAAGTCACCGTCTACTGCGATGCCTAGATCAGGACCTGATGAGGTGTAGTCCGTGTATTCCTGGCGAGCTCCCCAGGTGAAGTTACCCCAATCGAACTGATGGGTGACCATGGCATAGGCAGCAATAATGTCCTCTTCAATTCCAACCAGTGAATCCGGATCGAATGGTGCAGTTAAACTGCCGACCGACGCTCCCCATGCATTGATGAGGCCTGGGTTATCGTAGTAAATGCCCCCAATAGTATTGTCGAAATCAGTATCCCATAGATTCGAAGTGGCAAATGAAGCAATGCTGACATCATCGGGAAAGCTACCAAATGCGATGGCGGAGCCACCTTCGGCGTCTCTGCTATCCGACATGAATCCAACCTTCAGTGTTGAATCCGTGCCGAACAAATCTAGGTCACGTTCGGCGTCAAACTTGAACTTTGTGGCTTCAGTGTCCATACCGAAGTTCACCAGAATCGCCAGATCCAAGGCAAAATCAATGTCAGCTGCAGTAATTGGGTTCTGGGTGCCAACCTCGAACAGATTAAGCTGAGGATTAAGAATGTCAGTCACATCGTAACTGGCGGCAACCGCCCCACCAACGGAGCGTGGGATAGGCAGATTTGTGATGTTGTCAGTTTCGGTGTAGTTGAACCTGGCTTCTACACGCCAATCATTCCACTCAAAATCCGCACCAAGGGTTGAGGTGTGTGTCGAATTGGAATATTCGCCATCTTCCAGTGCGCGCTGTGCCAGTACGACTGGCTGGTAACCAGATGTTGGATCCAGCGGTGTGCCGACGTTACTTAGGCCAGTGTCTTCATCGAGGAACTCGAAGATAAACTGATTGCGCTCTTCGTAGTCGATGAATTCACTATACAGCGTTGAGATGAAGTAACGAGACGTCGCCGATGGGCGGTATTCAAAGGTGCCACCGTAAGCATTGTCTTCGCGATCCACGCGATAACTACGAAAATCCAGTTCGTTAACCTGCAAGCCGCCGGGCACCGATTCCAAAACGTACTCCCGGTTGTCGGTAATTTGCTCACGCTCGTTGCTTGATGCATAGACAACCACACCAAATTCATCGTTGGACCAGGAGAGACGGCCATTAAGTTTGCCTACATCGCCACCGCCCAATTGTTGCTCACCTGAGCCGCCTTCAAGAGACAGTCCAAATCCTTCACGATCAAAAGGGCTAAAGGTATGAATGTTGACGAAGCCCGCGACTGCCTCGCCCGGCATATCTGGTGTAATCGCCTTGTTCGCTTCCACTGAACTCGTGATAACCGATGGAAAGGAGTCGAAGCGGGGAATTCGACCATTGTCGGCTCCGAGAACATCGATGCCATCGAATGCGATAGAAGTCCATCGGGCAGGGGAACCGCGGAAGTTAATGAATCGCGCCTGGCCCTGGTCTCTTTCAATCGCGAGACCCGGCAAGCGTCCCAGAGAGTCGGCGAGGTTCTGATCCGGGAATCTGCCAATCGTATCCGAGGAGATGATGTCCTTGACATTGAATGCCTGGCGTTTCGATTCCAATGCCGCTGCCTGACTGGCACGTATCGGCGATGAAATAATGATCTCTTGAATGTCACTCTGGGCAAAAGCCCCGGATGCACAGGAAATACAAACAGGAGCCAGTGCGAGTTTTATCGCTAACTTCAAATTCATTATTGGTAGCCCTTGATAGAAAAAACTGGATTATCTGCAGGCTCAATTTCAGTATTGCGACAGAACTATGAATTTTAGATGTCAGTTTGGTTACATGGTTCGTAATATAAGTGCCAGGTATAACATTTATAGTGACAATAGGATTACCAATCCGAAACAATATCATCAGAATAGTATGATGCTAAATGCTTGTATGTGCGGTTCTGTCTGAAAGCCTGTCGGAGAACACTTCAATAAGGAAGCGATCGAAAAGCTCATGGCAATCGCCTGGTGGGATTGGGATCGGAAAACGTTGGAAGCACGCTTCGATGAGTTGAGGGACGTCGCAGGTTTTGTGGGAAAGTATGCTTAACCATATACGGTCAGCTAAGCGGAAGATTTAGGTAAACGTTTTTCCAGTTCCTCCATGGTTCGAGGCCAATCTTTTTTTAGTAACCGCGAAAGTGAACGGTCTGCCAATACCCGGCCGTCAGTCTGGCATGTCGGGCAGTAATTAGTTTCATTAGTGGCATAACGAATTCGTTGCACTGCTGTGCCGCACACTGGGCAAGGCATTCCAAATCGTCCATGAACTGCCATATCGTCTCTGAAGGCGGTTACTTTTTCGGGAAATTCATTAGCATAGTCCGTGCGCAGTTGCTCGGTCCATTGCAGCAAGGTTTTTTGAATTGCGACGAACAGGGTGTTCAGTTCCTCGTCGTTGAGTTTTTGTGTCATCTTTATGGGTGAGAGTTTTGCGTGATGCAGAATCTCATCTGAGTAAGCGTTACCGATGCCACTCAAAATCCTGGGGTCTGTCAGGGCTCGCTTCAGAGTGTGATTCGATTTGGTGAATGACTCTCTGAACTGGGAGAAATCGGCTTCCAGAACTTCCAGCCCGGCGGGGTTTATGGCGTCTAAATCTGCAGCGTTGTTAAATAGCTGCAACGAAGCCCGTCTTTTCTTGCCCGCTTCTGTAAGTGTCAGCCAGCCTTTCGCAAACTCAAGGAAGAACAGGACATTTTTTCCCGGTGGTTTTTTCGGCTTCGGCACCCAGTGCAAGCGGCCAGCGATCATCAAGTGAAGGACCAACCAATGTGTGGTGAGTTTTTCGGGAGCCGAACCAAAGCCGATGATGATTCGCTTGCCCATCCTGCTTATCTCAGTGACAGTGAGGTTTGTGAATTCGTCCAGGCCTGGCGCGACAGTGCGCAGCAAAAACGGATTGTTTAACTGCGACCCCAGCAACACCTCACCTTCAATTCGTGTCGCAATAGCTTCTATATAGACTGTTATGTCGGGATACTCTGGCATGAGATATTTTCAGCCCTGATCGTGGTAACAGTCTAGTCCCTCGGTAAGCTTGTATCCAGTTAGTCGAAGTGCTCTACTAGTGATTAAGCACCATAGCCACTTCTTATCATTATTCGCTGGGAGTATTTTCAATGCAGTTTGCTCGCAATAGCGCCTGCCTGTTTTTGATTCTGTTACCAATTCTGACAAGGGCGCAATCGATTCCCGGCGCGGTGGTGGATGGGAGTGCTACCACAGCATCCTTTTCAATCACTCTGAGTGCAGACAATGGGGCAAGCTTTCAGGCTCAGGCCGGTCCGACAGATTCGATTCTGGTGGGAGGAACTATAAACCCGGAGAGCAGTGACATTGGTCGAAGCGCGGACCTGTTTAGCGTGATGATCTCTGGCGGCGAACAGTTTGTCTTGACGCAAGCCACTGGTTTCCAACTCTGGGATGGCACTCTGGAAGGACTGGTGCCTGCAGTGACCGATGTTACCTTGTCTGCCGCGCTGCCTTTTGAAATCCTGCGCGGAGAGATTGGTCAGGAAACCGATTTGAGTCTGTATATCGCTTATCAGGTAGTTGGTACGAATCGCCTGATTTATTCCTCCACCGGAGCCCACTTTAGTATTTCAAATTCAGCTCAGAGTACAGATAGCTCACCTTTTTATACGCCGGCTCCAATCGTCACCCAGTTGCAGGCTGTGCGTTCAGTTGACTGGTCGACTCTCACAGGCACACCCGGGAACCTCACCCGCTTTGCATTCGGTCCCCACAACTCAACAGATGTGGTGTTATTAAGCGATGCAGGTTATCAGATAAACGAATCGCTAACAGTCGTTGCTGGTCTGGCAGCAGAACAGTCGCTTAGTGATGATGTGCTGCTGAGAACACTGTTCAAGCTGGTGGCTGAAGATGCTGGTGGTTACCGCATCGTTTCCAGTAAGCACAGTAACTACGTGTTGGATGTGGATTCGTTGACCAATGAGATCGTGCTGCGGGATTTTCGCAGCAGCTTCCTCGATGACGAGCGCGCGGGTTATCTGGTATTCGATGTTGAATCCGGCGCATCGGTTTCTCTTATTGCGGCGCGGCGCATGCGTTACAACGCGGATGCGATTTCTTTTGAGTCCGAATCTGGTTTTAGTCAACAACGTTTGGAGTTCAATAATGGCTCTATCCGCTTAGGTGATTCAGGTACGGCACTCACGTTTTACCAACCTGGGCTCAATCTGGATATTCCAGGCGATTTCAATCCACAACTCACGGCACGAGTCTCCAATTCGGAGGCAACACCGATAATCACAGATCCAGATGATCGAACTGCCGATGTGCCGAATCAGGTTGATGACAGCTACGCTACTCAGTTAAGCGCACCAGGCGTAGATGGCAATACCCGTGCGGCAGCAGAATCTCAACTGCAACAGATCCAGAGTGATCTGCAGCAACAGGGCGCCGACCTGCGTTATCCAGTTGACTTCTATATGGCCTTTCGAGATGGCTTGTTGTCGCGGTTGGTTCAGTCTGCTGATGCTTACGACGGGGTGTTGGGGCAGTTAGCAGTTCCTTATGTGTTTTTTACCAATGCAACCGATGACGACGGCAACCGCCATCCTTTCATGGTGATCGCCAGTTACGGTATTCCCGATTCCCAGGCATTGCTATGGGATGTGCCACGCCCACCTGGAGGTGATTGTGATGATGGAAGCTGCGATCCTCAGGACTACAATACACAGCCAGTAACACGCAGTTACCATCGCGAAGCGTTTCTTATGAAGATACCTCTGCGCGATTACGGTGTGGTCAGTTCCTTGACGGAAAACACAATGCTGCACAGTCTGGCATCTGATGTGGGTGAAACCCTGCTGGACCATCACAACTACGCCAGTGTTTCGGCAACTGGTGTGGCAGTGGATGGAGTCATCGTTTATCCGTCCCTCAACAACAGTCTGAATGTGGCGCAGACTGCCGCGGAGCTTTCGGCAAGAGGGATGCACTCGGGGCGGGGTTTAGGGGTGCATTATCACGCCGATGCCCATAGCGCGTCCGGTGCCGGATTGAATTTGTATAACGCTTCAGATTACCAAGGGCGCACTCATCCACCCATTGTGAGTATGGGATTCGATGGGGTAGCAGGCTATGGTGTGTACCAGCCAGGCGATATTAGTTCTGATGGTGTGGGTGTTGCACTGGATGAATATGGCGGTCATGACCATGGCGAGTACAGTTATCATTACCATTCCTACCGGGAATCTGCAGTGAGCAACCAGTCGACCGAGTACACAATTCACACACTTCCCCCGCAGGGAGCTTGGGCAGGACGTATTAATGACATTCCAGAGTTCTGGGATCAGCGGGCACCGAACTATGTAGGAGGCAGGAGTCGGTATTTAGGGACAGACTAAGTTAGCTGAATGCTTTCACAAAAGTAGCAACTCCTTCTTCGACCAGCGCATGAATTTCCTCCTCAGAGGGCCTGGCGGTATCGCCTAACAACATTATTCGATTGATGGGCTCCGACACTATAAGCCAGGTGAATTGTTGTGCTGCAATGGAACCATTGCTCACCTGCAACAGGTTTTGTGCTGAAAGTTTGTCAAAGAGTGAGGCCAATACTTTATTTCCACGGTCCGGCCCTTCCTGTGAATAGTGTCTGCCCAGATCCGGAAACCTTGGTGCTTCTGAGATAACCAGTCTGCGTAAGCGAATAACATCAGGTTGCAGCACAGTCTTCAAAAGAGAGTGGGCGACTTCCTTCAACACAGAGGTGATATCAGTAACTTGGTCCAGGGCTTCAACTTCTGTAAAAAAGGGTTGGCCGAAGCGACTGATGGTGTCGATGACTACCTCGCTAAACAGGTTTTCCTTGTCTCCAAAGTGCGTGTAAACCGTTTGCTTGGAGACAGCAGCCCGGTCGGCGATGTCGTCCACCGATGCGCCAAGAAAGCCTTTCTCCAGAAATAACGCCAATGCACCGCCCATGATCGCAGCCCGTTTCTGCTGTGATCTTGGAGACAGCTCACTGCTTTGTTGTTTTTGATCGCTCATAAAAGCCCCAAATAACTAGACTAGACAGTCCAGTTTGATTAGAATTAATCATACTGTACAGTCTAGTCTATTTCTTTCGCTGAAAGCCAGTAAATTCAAGGCTTTCGTCTTTTTGGGAGACAATCCATGAATATGTTCACCCGGAGACAAGTTCTCCGTAGCTTGCTTTTTTCTGCCGCGGCAGGCGCTATGCGGCCAGTCGATATCCTGGCTCTCCACAGCAAACCAGGACAGCTACACAAATCCGGCCCAGCGCAGAAAATCGTCATCGTCGGTGCCGGAATCGCAGGTCTTATCGCAGCCTATGAGCTGGTGCAAGCTGGCCACGATGTTACTTTGCTGGAGGCCAGCCAGCGCGCAGGAGGTCGAGTGCATACTGTGCGCGAACCGTTTAGCAGCGGCCTGTATGCCGAGGCCGGTGCAGCTCGGATTCCTGAAACCCATGCGCTCAGCATGCAATACATAAAACACTTCGGACTCGATACCGCAGCATTTCAACCTCCGAATCCATCGTCCACAGTGCATGTAAGAGGGAAAAACTATCGCAGCGATGACGCTGGAATTTCTCAACTTTTCAGCTTCTCTGATTCTGAGAAAACCCTCGGTCCCGTTCGCGCATTGCAACAACTGAATACCGCTTTGCAAAAACAAATCGGATCAATCTCGGATCCAGCCTGGCCGACGCCTGCTGCTTTACAGCTGGACGAGCTAAACGCAGGCGAGCTGTTTAGAAGCGCAGGAGTGTCTGATGGATTGATCCGCTATCTCGATCTGGGATTTGGAGTATTGGAGCAACTTTCGGGCCTTGATATTGCTGTGCAACTGGAGTCCCTGCTTGCCTCCAAGGTCAGGATACGGGGAGGCAACGATCTTTTGCCCAAAGCCGTCGCCGCTACGCTGGGAGATCGGGTTTTAACCGGGGTGGCAGTGGAGAAGATCGTTCAGACTTCAGACTCTGTTGCTGTTTGTGTGGCACAAGCAGAGCAACAGCATTGCATAGAAGCAGATCAAGTGATCGTCACCGTGCCGCTGAGTGTGTTGTCTGAGATTGAGTTTGCACCGGGATTGACAGCCGCGAAACGAAACGCAGTAAGCAACTTACAGTATGCGTCGGTGACAAGGGTTTTTGCTGAGGTGTCGGAGCGGTTTTGGGAATCCAAAGGAATCAGTGGTTTTGCAGTGACTGATCATCCGTTTGAAGTGTTCAATTCCAGTTTCTCAGAGAATTCCGAAAGTGGGCTGTTAATCGGATATTTTCACGAGCAAATAGCGCGGGCAATTGATGAAGGTCTCTTATCTGGTAACGAAGAGTTGGGTCTGTCCCTGATGGCGGAAGTGTTTCCAGAGTTGAATAAGTTCCTTACTGGATCAGCATCCTATTCCTGGGATGCCAATCCCTGGGCAAAAGGTGCAGTAGCCCTCTGGCATCCTGGGGATTTCAAGGCGATTTATCCTCAGCTTGCGGCAGCAGAAGGTCGAGTGTATTTCGCCGGTGAGCATACATCGCCCTGGCACTCATGGATTCAGGGAGCTATCCACTCCGGTATCAGGGCGGCAATGGAAGTGAGCGATTCCATGATTGATTCGGAAGGTACCGCCCGAAAAGTAGCAATGCCGGCATAGCTGTGAACCTGGATCGGCGGGATTTGTCATTGTGGGAAATGCAGCCGGGTCCGGTTCAGACAAGGGGATGAGGTCTGCCGTTAAATCGAATTGTGTGCAGGGTTACGTAATCCTATGCTGTGAAATCAACGTATTTTTTTGTCAGCACGATAAATATGAAACGAAGAGGGCTCTGACATGATTCGCAAATGCAGTGTGCTGTTGTGCGCGATACTGACATTCGCTTCTGAATTGGCTTCAGCGGCAATTATCGAAGGCTTTCCAGACGCCATAGTGTGCTCTGTGAAGGATCCAACCGGATTTCTGCCCTGGGAGGAGTTGGTGTTCTACGTCAGCGCCCATACCAGGGATGGCGAAACCCTCTACAAAACTCTCACTTCAGATCCGGTGGTGATCATTGTTGATAGTGAGGGCGTACTGCAGGCGTCGAATCTGGCGGATTGTGATGGTCGAGCAGTCACAGATCTTTTGGAGACAGGCAGAGCGTTCTTTCTGACGGCGAATAGATTGAATGGAGACTAACTAAGCGGCAGAATCAGAACCCAGTAAATATTTGTATCGGTTATTCATGGGTTCCTTCAAAAAACCGCTTATTGCCTTACTGCTCCTGCTTCTATTTATTGGTCTGGGAGTATGGCAGAGGCATCTGCTGATTTTTGCTCCGTGGAGTAGTGGCGAAGCACCACCATTACTGGCCATGCCCACCGACATCAGTCCCGATAGCTACTGGTATGACGATTACTTTCTGGTGGAGCCGATTGACAGTGCTACCTTTGCCATTGCCGAACCGCGCTATGCCCAACTCAACTATAGCTACCTGATTATCGGCGCTGACAAGGCTATCTTGTTTGATGCAGGGCCTGGTGTGCGTGATATTCGCATGGTGACACGCTCATTAACCGACTTGCCCATTACCTTTATTCCTTCACATTTTCATTTCGATCACATAGGCAACGAAGTGACGTTTGAGAATGTGGCAGTTGTGGACTTGCCTTATCTACGGGATCGCGCAGACGGCAATGTATTGACCCTGACCTGGCAAGAACACCTGGGAAGTGGAGAGGGCTTTGGTTTGCCCGTGCTGGAAATAGATGAATGGCTTGCACCGGATAGTCTGATCGAGCTGGGCGGACGTCAGTTGCAGGTACTCTATACACCAGGGCATACAACCGATTCTGTTTCGTTGTTGGATTTAAACACCGGCGCGATCTTCTCCGGGGATTTCTTGTACCCAGGGAATCTCTATGCGTTTCTGCCAACCAGTCATATGGGTGAGTATTTGGCTGGAGCTGAAAAAGTGCTAGCCGTGGTGGAACCGGACGCTGCCTTGTATGGGGCCCACCGCGGACCCGAACCTGTAATTCCCCAGTTGGGTAAGCAGGACGTTGAAGACCTGGAAGCAGCACTTTTGCGCATTAAGCAGAGGGAGGTAAACGGGATTGGCACTTTTCCGGTGTCTTATCCAGTGAACTCCCGCTTGAATATACTGGCTGAGCCCAGATGGTTGCAGAGTTGGTGAGTCAAATATCAATTCGTGGCTGAGGTATTACTGGTATTGGTGATGTACTTCTCGACGACTTCTTCGAGAATGTACAGTGGCATGGCGCCATGACCGATGATCGCGGTGTGGAAATCCCTGATATCGTACAAATCTCCCAGCGCACTTTCTGCCTGGTCTCTTAACTCCAGGATCTTTAGCATGCCGGTTGTGTAGGCAGTCCCCTGGCCAGGCCATACCGCAAAGCGGGCGACGGATGCTGGGAAACCGACGGTTCTGATGTTGTAGTCATTGGCCTGAGTCCAGGTCCAACCTCTTGCATGAATTCCGGTATCGATTACCAGGCGTGCTGCCCGCATGGCTTCGAATTGCAGCCTGCCCAGGTCGCCATAGATGTCATCGTCATACCAGCCCAGGTCCTTGGCCAGCCGTTCGGCATAGAGCGCCCAACCTTCAGAATATGAGGTAGAACGGAATTTTCGCCGGAATGTAGGAATGTCCAGCTCGTTAGCCAGAGCAATTTGCAGATGATGTCCCGGGATTGCCTCGTGGTAGGCCAGCGAAGGTAAGGTAGTGTAAGCCTGGTCCGAGTCGGTATCAGCATAAAAGGCGCCAGGGCGGGACCCGTCGTCGGAACCTCGAATATAGAACCCTCCCGAAGTGTCGCCAATCACAGCAACTTCCTGTTCCGGCAGTTGATCAAAAACATCAGGAACTCTGGTGTAGGCTTCCGCAACCAGCCCTTCAAAAAACGCTAATGCATCTTCTGCGAAAATTGTGCCGGCAGCCTGGTCCACTCGCGTAAATTTTTGCGCAATTGTCTCCGATTGGGGGTAGCCCAATTGATTAAAGAGGACGTCCATTTCGTTGTGGATTCGATTCATTTCCGTCAGGCCCAGCAAATAGATCTCTTCCGCATCCATATTACTGGAGGTGTAGTAGCGCAGCGTGAAGTCGTAAAACTCATCACCACCCGGATACTGGCCAAAGCCAATGGCATCGGGTGCCGATTGCAAGGCAATCAGCATCTTTTCGGAAAGTGTTCGATAGGCTGGTAGAACTTTTTGTTCAAGCACCAATACCATATGTTCCCGCAGTAGCGCTTTGTCGGTTTCGCTTATGGAGTCCAGCGTGGAGAGTTGTGAATCGAATGCCTGATAATAGCTGGTTGCAGTAGGAGCACTGTTGGCCATCGATACTGTAGCGCTTTGAGAAAAACTCAGAGTAGAGGCAGGCTCGATGATGCCTGCTGCAACCCGAGCATCCAGCAGTTCACCAATCTGATGGAAACGTCGATCTGTCTGGTTCAACAGGACGAGGTAGAGCTCGGCCTCAAACAGGTTGGTAATGGTATAGATTTGATTGAAGAACTGTTCGCTGCTGCCTGGTAAACCAAAAAATCCATAGGTGACCGGGTAGTCGAAATCACGATACTCAGCCCATTCCAATTCGATATCGAGATAGGCCTGATAGATATCATAAGAAAGCTGTTCTTCTTCGGTGAGTTCTTCTTTGTTATAGCTGAGCAATTTGTTTCGAATCAGAGATTGAATCTCTGTGGTTTGAAAATAGAAAGCATCTGATAGATTGCTGAGATTAGCTGTTTCCAGTTCGAACAAATCGAAGTTACCATCAGCAATCAGGCGATCGGGATCCCTTGCTCGAATCAATGCATAAGATTCTTCAAAAAAATCGGCTATTGGTAAGCCAGTCAGCTGTAAATCGACTGACGCTAACAGACTGGCCGTATCCTGCAACTGATAGTCAGGAACCGGGACTGGAACAAACTGCAAATCAGTCTCGATATCAGTAGCACAGCCGGGATTGCTCTCGGCATGCATAAGCTGGTAGACCTGTTCCTCTGGGTCCGGGTTAACTTGTGTGAGGTCCGCCTGATAGCTTTCCCGCATATAGAGCAAGCAATGCAGGGTGAGCGTGGTTCCGTTGAGAGTGGCGGAACGCGAATTTGAAGAAGTTTCGCCACCGATCTCCAACTGCCAGGTATTATCCTGGTAATCGAGAGCGGCGGTGGTGCGTTTGCCATTGCTGAACAGAACAGGAATGCTAATCGATAAATCTGGATTAACCGCGGTAGTGGATTGCGCGCTTGTGACTGTTGGAAGCCCAAACGCGAGCACAGTGCAGATGCTTTTCAACAAGCATAGTGAGGCGGCAATGATTTTGTGTCTAGTTGGTATCAGTCGTGAGAAAGCCATTGCTTTGGGTCAACTTGATAATAGGCAGCCAGTTCCTGAAATAGCTCCCGATGATGAGCGAACATCTCGGTTGGCCTTTCAAAGAAAGTTTCAGTTGCCACAGCGAAAAACTCTGCGGGATTGGTAGCGCCATAATCATCAAGCAGGCTCTTATAATTATTTTGTTTGCGAAAGTTCAGCTCTTCGTATTCTTCATGAAATACGTGTGCCCAACTCTTATAAGCTCCACGAGTTTGTAATATCGGTGCGCCGTTTACAACTCCTGATTCCCCATCCAATTGATGAGCGAATTCATGCAGCACGACGTTATGCCCATCCGTTAGATTGCGGACACCTTTTTCAACATTGTCCCAGGCCAGCACAACCTTTCCCTGGCTCCAAGACTCTCCGAGCAGGGCAGTGTGGTTAGTTGAAACCAAACCAAGATCATCGCGTACTTCACGGGTAGCGACGAAGGTAGAAGGATAAACCAGTACGGATTTAAGGCTGCGGTAGTGGTATCCCTTTTTGTTCAAAATCAACAGGCAAGCCTGAGCTGCGACGGTAATTCTGATTTCATCGTCGATTTCAAGGCCTGCACAGCCAATGAACTGATGATCATGTAAAAAGCGCTTGATGAGATACTGCAGCCTCGATTGCTGCACGGAATCTAAGCTGGAATAGAAAGGCAGGCGGTGTTGTACCGTCTTTAACCATGCCTCGGGGAAAGGTTCTTGTTGAATTCGGCGGCGTCGGATGCCGGGCCAAAAAACGACGAAAAAAATGACTGCGCAGACAAGGAGCAGCAGAAGCAGCAGGGCGATTAGAAAACGCGTTTCCATAGCCCATAGAGTAACAGAATCTACCTGAGAGCATTGTCTCTAGGGCTTGCTAGTCGCTGCGGCCGAATTCACCGCCGATTGAAAACTGGTAGATGACTCCAATTGAAAAGGAAGATGGATCGCTGCCTCGGGTCGGAGTGATGGCTAAACCATGACCATAGCCGTTCGCCGGAAATTGCGATGCCGAGCTGTTGTCCACATAGCTGGCGGCAGAATAGACCAGCAGGCTTTGGTTAAGAGGGTAGTCGTATCCCAGTGACCACTGTGAGCCATCGAATTGACCTAACTCAGAATCGGAATGGGTGAATAACAGTTTGCCTATGCCCGAGCCAATTCCCATGGTGTAACCTACATTCAAGCTGTCACGATCATTTCCAGGCAGGCCGAAAATGTCGGTCTCTGACTGTATTCCATAGCCGAGCTGTCCCGGACCAAGCGCCGAGTCTCCGGTAACAGCAAACATGTCGTGATTGGCCGTTGCTCCAAAAACGTCCTGGCTGAAGGCAATGAGATTCAGGTTTAAGTCTCCGGCGCTTAGTTTGAGTTTGCCCACATGAATCTCTGCTTGCTCATCGTGTTCAG
This sequence comes from Pseudomonadales bacterium, assembly GCA_028281635.1. Taxonomy (GTDB): domain Bacteria; phylum Pseudomonadota; class Gammaproteobacteria; order Pseudomonadales; family Pseudohongiellaceae; genus UBA9145. The sequence goes on from JANQJM010000053.1 coordinate 13,540, forward strand.
GTACCCACATATATTCCGTAGCTACGGTGTTGTCGATAGTGATTTCCAGCAGACCGGCGCGGTCAGCGCGACCCGGAATCCCGGTTGCTCCCCATAGGTTTCCAAGATCGCCGACCAGATCGGCAAATGGATCAAAGTCATAGAGCCAATGATTCAATACGCCCAGGCGACCAACGCGAGCACTAACAGCACCGCTGCGTAAACCGACAAACCAGTCCCGTTCCTCAGTGAACAATGAGTCGAAGCGGCCAGGGCCGTTGCCATCATTTTCACCGCGGCCGGTCAGATCGACACCCGGTTCGTATTGGTAAAACAGTTCTGTATTTGAGCCAACGCTGAAGTCACCGTTGAAGCCAATGCGCGAGGAATTGCTGGCCAGTACCGAGTCCGTGTCGTCGCCCGTATCGTTAAGGTCGAGGGAGATATGGCCCAGGCCGTAGAAGGTAAACGAGTCAGCCAGAGATGGGGAGGTAATGCCAAATGTTAGCAACGTGGCAACGACAATGTGGTTCGCCACACTGAGGAGAGTCTTCATGCTCTTTTCTCAAGCCCTGATCGAGAAGTTGTTTTGGTGGGTGAATACTATGGGGGAAAGGTTAAGGATTTATTACAGAATGGAAGTGTTGATGAATTCTGGGATTGGAGAGTGCCATATAAAGGGATAGACGATGGCTATGCCTTTATATGGCTGCTATGGGTGGCTTAAGCTGCTGACCCCTGCATGGATGGAGTACTGTATATTTACTCTGACCCCATTTATTTCTGACTGCGAGTTAAAGCGAAAACTCTTGTACTGTCTTCTCCATTTTCCAGGCCGCTAAAAGTCACATGTACATTGTCATGGTCGATGATCTTTAGATCAATGCCTCGTGAGTGATAGTCAGCGGGGGTCTGGAGATTAGATACATCTACGAAATTTAGAGATAGCGTATTCGATGACCGATCGAATACACGCCCTGCCATGCGAGGATGGTTTTGGGCTCCGCAGAAGTGTGTTGCGCGAATATCGTTATTATCAAGATGATAAACCGTGGTCATAATCGCTGACTCATTCCCATCCACATAATTTTCAATGATGGCCGTATCTCCAGAAGTGATCTGGTAGTTGACTTCTATAGGTTGCCAATCACTGGTAGGGTTTTCGTAAGTCCCGTCGGCATATTTCCCCTGCCAATTGCCTGGCAGTACCTCCAGCATCTTATTGAAAAAAACCCGCTCGTTGGACAGTTCATCTACATAAGCTGACGTCAATGGTATGAATCCCGCAATAAGTAAGGCGAACATAGGTAAAAGTTTCATTTCTCTTTCTCCTGGTAAGGTAGTGAATACTGGACTATTCAATGCGTTCGAGTTCGACAGTTAAATCGCCAGTTTCCTGGCCTTCAGCGAATCCTGTATAGGTAACACTGGCCTTGTTGGGGCCCGGAAATGCTACCCGCATCTTGTGGGTGTATCTGTCACCACTTTGTTGGAGATTGGAAACATCCATAAGATCAAAGCTCAAAGAACGGTGCTGTGCTGAAAACGATGTTGCCTTGAGCCTGGGTTGGTTCATGAAACTGCAGTAGTGGGTTACCCAGACTTCGTCGTCTGCGGCATGGTAAACGCTGGACATGCTTGCTTTGGGTTTCTGGGGTCGTCGAATATATTCCACGATGGCTGAGTCGTTGCCGGTGAGATAAAAAGTTGCTTCGACCGGCTCGCCACTGTGTGCTATGAATCCACGCCATTCGCCAACCAGATTCTGCTTTAACAGATCAAAAGTCGCATTTACATCGACTTCTGCACTGGACTGAAGCGAAGTAATTAGCAGGAGAACTGCTATAGAGATACGTTGTGTCTGCATTATTCTCCTCCGGAAAATATTTGGGTTTGTCTACGCGTCAGGGTGTGAGTTGTAACCACTTCTTCTCCTGATCGCAGTCCGGTAAATGTGAGTACAACGGAATTTTCCGTGAGGAACTCAATTCTCAAAGTGCGTGTGTGGTAGGCGTGGGGCGACTCAAGATTGCTTACATCTACGAAGCTGAAATGCAGAGTGTCTGAATCATACGATGAGGCAATCATGCGTGGTTGATTCTCCGCATTACAATAGTGGGTCATGCGAAGATCTACGCCATCGAGGTGGTAAACCGATGTCATCGGAGGGTCGCCAATGAATTCCTCTATCAGAGCGGAATCGTCCCCTGTAAGGTGATACTCGATAACCCGGCCATATTCTTCTTCATCCCAAGTGCCTTCCAGCGTCTTTAGTTGAGCGAACGCCTGATGGAATTGGGGTGGCGAAGGACTCAGCTCAGCTGCCTGACTGCTAGTACAGCAAAAAACAAAGAAGACTACTGAAATATGTGAGATCAGATTGGCTCGGTTCATATCCGTTAACTCCGGTTCCGTTTCATCCGGCTTCATTTGCCAGACAATATGGAGAGTTAGACTTGTGGTATGAATCAGTTGTTACATCGAGTCAGTTGCTAATGGTCAATCATCTAGTCGGCGAATTTCTATGAGTCCTCCATAGTCGATAACAGGAGAGGCGACGGTTACACTCCGCGCCTCTTGATCATCGCTTGCTCGAATTATGATGAAACCACTCACATCGAGGTCCATTATCGGACCATCTGGTGGCGTTCCGATTGGTGGTCCGTCACTCAACCCAATTCCAGTTTCGAGCATGCTGCGTTCTGACAAATCTGCTAACCAGCTTTGAAACTCACTGTTGAATTGATCTCGCAATGCTGCCGATTCAGTGGTTGCTGTCATTATTAGTAGGTATCTGTTTCGATTGTCGATCGACGCTAAATCTGAACGTTCAGTGTATGACTGGATTCCCAGCGTGATAATGGAGCCCAGCACGACCAGCACCAGGGAGGCGGCAATATTTACCCAAGTGAAGTATTTTCGCTCAGGTCGGTAGTCTGTCGTTAGCTCCACTCCGAATTCACTGGATACAGAATTACGTAGTTTCGAATAGACTTCGGGAGGTGGTTTCCCCTCAATAGGCAACTCATTCCAGATTTCACGATATGAGGCTACTACGTCTCGGCATTCCTCACATTGCTCAAGATGATTATCGAGTTCACGGGATTGGGCACTATCAAGTGGCTCAACGAGCGATTGGATGATCAGTTCTGTAGCTCGTTCACAATTCATGCTTCTGATTCCGTCATCTCGGTGATAATGGATTTTAGTTCCATGATTGCCCGGTGAATTCTTACGCGCACAGCGCCCTCTGACAGGTTCAGACGTGCAGCAAGCTCTTTGTGCCCACAACCGTCGATGCGAGCGAGCTTCAACAGATCTTGTTTATCTTTCGATAGTCTCGTAAATGCTTCCTGTGTCGTTGAGAATCCGCTCTCGTCAAAGATAGATGCGGTTTCAGATTCATGAGAATTAGTGGAAACATCGCTGATTATCGCGCTTTCCCTGCTGCTGGACTTTAGATAATCGAGGCACACGTTTCTGACAATACGGTGCAGCCAGGTGGCAAACTTCGCGTTCCCCTGATAGCTATTCCGATATCTCAGGACGCGAAGGAATGCTTCTTGCACCAGATCCTGAGCGACCTCAGCATCACCTGTAATTCTGAGACAATGGGCGTAGGACATGCCCGAATGTCGCTCATAGAGCATTCCCAGCAATTCTAATCGGCCGCTCTGAATCTTTGACATGATCTCTTCGTCAGACAATTCGATCAGTAGTGCCTCCTGCAAACAACTAGAAAAATGTGTATCTGGGGTTAGACTTCTGGGGCCTGGTGATTGTTACGGATGGATTCGATAAAAAGGGGGTCAGAGTAAAAATACAGTACTGTATTTTTACTCTGACCCCACTTATTTAAGCTTGTGCCAATCTGGAACAAATTTCTGTTTCAGATTGGTACATCCAGCCGTTATCCAGACCTCAGCCTGCAGTTCTACTTGCAATTCTTTACTGGCATGATCCTTGCGACATTAGACCAGTGATATGACAATAGCCTCCGGTTTGGGAGCCTATAGAACGATGCTTGTTAACGACATAAAAATTTCCCTTCGCAGCCTCAGGCGATATTGGACTTACAGCCTTATCAATATTTTCAGTCTCTCCGCTGCCATGACCTGCTGCCTGCTTATCGGCCTTTATGTCTTCGACGAACTGAGCTTCGATAGCTTTCATCAAAACCAGGAGCGAGTCTACCGGGTTATCACCAGTTATCAGCGGGGTCAGGATTTGCCTCCACCTGAGTTAAGCGGATTCACTGGCTGGGGATCAGCTGTGGTTGGGCCAGCACTTCTCGAAGACTACCCGGAAATCTCCCACATGGTGAGAATGTCCGGACGGCATACGATTCTGCTGACGAATGGAGATCAGAGCTATCAGGAAGAAGAGTATTTCTATGCCGATCCGGAAATCTTCGAGGTTTTCAGTTTTTCCTTACTTCAGGGAGATCCGACCACTGCACTGGTAAATCCTCAGAGTATTGTTCTGTCTGAAACTGCCGCTCTCCGATATTTTGGTAGTCATGATGTATTAGGCCGGTCTCTTATCTTGAACAATGATTTATCGGTTGAAGTGACCGGTGTCATGGCTGGTGTGCCACAAAATTCTCACCTCGCGTTCGACATGTTGATCTCCATGTCTACGGCGGAACAAAACTGGCAGCTTGATTCTGTATTCACATCGTGGGGCTATTCAGATTTTTTCACCTATGTCATGCTGCAGGAAGGTGCTTCTATCGAGGACCTGCGCTCCAAGATGTCGGCTTTTGCAACTCGCCGAAATACTCAACTCAGCACCGACGAAAACCTGAGTTACCACGTGCAGTTTGAAGCGCTGGAAGACGTCTATCTTAGCCCGGTAAGTGGATTCGCAGCTGGCCCTCGTGGGAACGCTATCAATCTGCTGATATTTTCCATTATTGCCGTCTTCATTCTTATTATTGCCTGCGTCAATTTTATGAATCTGGCTACAGCTCGTGCGGTGCATAGAGCAAAGGAAGTCGGAATACGCAAATATGTGGGTGCGCAGCGTACCAGCATCATGAAACTTTTCCTGGTGGAGTTTACGATCCTTGCGCTGATCTCCATGGTCGTTGCCTATTCTGTGGCCCAGGTTGCGCTACCGCTCTTCAACGCATTAACGGATAAGAACCTGGCGGTTGCAGCCTTGTTCAATCCCGAACTGGTACTGGCAAGCCTTGTCATGGTGGCGGCAGTGGGCTTTGTGGGAGGTTTATATCCAGCTTTAGTACTGTCGAGTTTCAGGCCAGAGGTTATTCATCGTGGACTGTTCAAGAATCTGGTAGGTGGTAAGCGATTGAGGGAGAGTCTCATCGTGTTCCAGTTCGGAGTATCTGTCATGCTGATTGCCTGCACACACATTGTCTTCTCTCAGCTATCCCATATGCGTATTCAGGAGTTAGGTTTTAATCAGGAGCGAATGCTGGTTCTGGATTTCGGCGGTGATGCGATTGTGCGAGATCAGATCGACAGTGTAAAACAGACTTTCTTAAACCATCCCGCAGTTCGCAGTGTAACTGCACCGCGCAGTGTGCCAGGTTCGTTTTTTCCGAGGGCGGGTGGGACCATTGAAAACGCCTTCGGGCAAATGCAGGACTACTCCTTCAACGTCTTTGAAATAGACTACGACTTTATTCCCCATTTTGAGATAGAAATGGTGGCTGGGCGAGCTTATAGACGGGATTTCTCTACAGATTTAATGGAAGCCCTGATTATCAACGAGGCCGCGGCTAGGGAGATTGGCTACCTGAATCCTGCCGATGTCATCGGTAAACCGTTTTCCCAATGGGGGCGCGAAGGTCAGATCATTGGTGTTGTCGATGATTTCAACTTTGTTTCCTTACAAAGCGAGGTAGAACCTCTAACTCTAAGCCTGTCACCTCTCGCAACCCAAATGCTGGTATTGCGGCTAGATACTGATGACCTAAATCGGACGATTATTGAGTTGAATCAGCTCTGGCAAACGACTGCACCCCATCGGCCGTTCCTGATGCATTTCCTCGATGAAGAGTTTGATCGGCAATACGCCACAGAAGCTCAACTCGGTGAACTCTTTAGCTTCTTTGCCAGTTTGGCGGTGCTTATTGCCTGCACTGGGTTGTTTGGGCTAGCTACCTTCACGATCGCGCAGCGAAGAAAGGAAATCGGCGTGCGAAAAGTACTGGGAGCAACTGCAGTAAGCATTCTTCGCCTATTGTCAAAGGAGTTTGTCGGGTTGGTAGTGCTTGCTTTCTTAGCGGCTATTCCCCTGGTGTATTTCGCTATGAATCTTTGGCTAGAGGGTTTCGCTTATCGCATCGAGATCGGCCCAAGTAGTTTCCTGTTGGCGGGAATGGCCACGCTGGTTGTCGCGTTCGCCAGTGTAGCCTACCAGTCATTACGGGCTTCGGTGTCGAATCCTATCGATTCTATCCGGTTCGAATAGAGCGCATCGCCACTAATTTGTTGTAGTTCCCGTCCAGCCGTTGATAGTTCAAGCGTTCTGACCCCATTTATCAAGAGTGGACACATCCAGCTGCTGCCAGCCGAGCCTATCTTTACGTTTACGTTAACGTAAACTATACTCAAAAAGTGTTATCAATCGAGTTTCTAGAGACCACCATGGCTGCAGACAATTACTCCATAAGCGACCTGGCCCGGGAATTTGGGGTCACTACCCGCACCTTGCGTTTTTACGAGGAAAAGGGGCTGTTGAGTCCGGTCCGCAGCGGTAATTCCCGTGTCTATAGCTGTACGGACCGGGTCAGGCTGAAGCTGATTTTGCGCGGCAAACGGCTTGGATTCAGCCTGGACGAAAGCCGCGACATCATCACCATGTACGAGCCGACTACTGGCAATCTGCGACAACTCGAATCGCTGCTGGCAAAAATTCAGGAGAAACGGACTGTGCTGGAGCAGCGCAGAAAAGAAATCGACTCCATGCTTAAAGACCTGCGACAGACCGAGTCGATGTGTCTTGAGGCTTTGCCTAAACGCAGCCGCAAAGTCGCAGGTAGGACAGGTAGTTAAGCGCGGAGGTCTGCCATGCCGCTATCCTATCCCTCATTGCAATTTGATTTTTCGGACGAGGTCGCGATGTTGCGCGAGTCCGTCATGCAGTTCTGTCAGCGCGAACTGGCCCCACGCGCCCCGGACATCGATGTGCAAAACGACTTCCCCGCCGATTTATGGCGAAAATTCGGAGAGCTTGGTGTGCTGGGAATCACCGTAGATGAAGCCTATGGTGGTTCCAATATGGGCTACCTGGCACATGCCGTGGCCATGGAAGAGATTTCCAGAGCGTCTGCCGCAGTAGGTCTCTCCTATGGTGCCCACTCTAATCTCTGTATCAATCAGATTGCCCGCAACGGTACCGAAGCGCAGAAGCAAAAGTATTTGCCGCCATTGTGTAGCGGCGAGCAGGTTGGCGCACTAGCCATGTCAGAGTCAGGAGCGGGTTCCGATGTGGTGAGTATGACTCTCAAGGCAGAGAGTATTGGTGACCATTACCGCCTGAACGGTAGCAAGATGTGGATCACCAATGGCCCGGACGCAAATGTTTTCGTAGTGTACGCCCGCACTGATAGTGTCGAAGGCTCGCACGGCATAACGGCGTTTATTGTGGAACGCGACACGCCTGGCTTCAGTCAGGCGCAGAAGCTGGACAAGCTTGGCATGCGTGGGTCCAACACCTGTGAGCTGGTGTTTCAGGACAGCGATGTGCCCAGAGAAAATGTGTTAGGTGGAGCAGAAGAGGGTGTTTCCGTGCTGATGTCCGGTCTGGACTACGAGCGAACCATACTGGCGGCGGGTCCGGTGGGCATCATGCAGGCCTGTCTGGATCTGGTGCTGCCTTATGTGCATGAGCGCAAACAGTTTGGTCAGCCAATCGGAGAGTTTCAGCTTATTCAGGCCAAGCTTGCGGATATGTATGCCAGCCTGAATGCGGCCAGGTCCTATCTGTACAGTGTGGCCACCGCTTGCGACCACGGCCGGGTCAGTCGCAAGGACTGTGCAGCACTTATTCTGTTTGTATCCGAGCAGGCAACGCAGATGGCACTGCAGACAATCCAGGCTTTGGGCGGCAATGGCTACACCAATGACTATCCGGCCGGGCGTCTGCTGCGGGATGCCAAGCTGTACGAGATTGGAGCCGGCACATCAGAAATTCGTCGCATCCTGGTGGGTCGTGAACTGTTTCGCGAGTCGGCCTGAGTAAATCTGAAGCGGAATGTAAATCGTCATGGCACAGATCGTCAGCAAAATTGACAGCAACAGTGATTCCTTCAAGCGTAACGCCGAAACCATGCAGGCACTCGTTGCAGACCTGCGGCAGAAACTGCATGGCATAAGCCAGGGAGGCTCAGAAGCGGCCCGTGAAAAACATCATTCTCGAGGCAAGCTGCTGGTACGCGAGCGCATCGCGGCACTTATTGACGACGATTCAGAGTTCCTGGAGTTTTCCGCGCTGGCTGCCCTGGATGTCTACAACGAAGACGTGCCGGCTGCTGCCATCATTACCGGTATCGGCAAGATACATGGAACAGACTGTGTAATCGTGGCCAACGATGCCACGGTAAAAGGCGGTACTTATTATCCGCTCACGGTGAAGAAACACTTGCGCGCGCAGGCAATCGCGCTGGAAAACAAACTGCCCTGCATCTATCTGGTGGATTCAGGTGGCGCTAACTTACCGCGTCAGGATGAGGTTTTTCCAGACCGTGAACATTTCGGTCGCATCTTCTATCACCAGGCCAATCTCTCGGCGCAGGCGATTCCGCAGGTTGCCGTGGTAATGGGTTCCTGCACTGCCGGTGGTGCCTACGTGCCTGCCATGTCGGATGAATGTGTCATGGTGAAGAACCAGGCCACAGTGTTTCTCGGCGGTCCACCCCTGGTGAAGGCCGCCACGGGGGAGGTGGTTGGAGCCGAGGAACTGGGTGGCGCTGATGTTCACTGCCGCCGTTCCGGTGTGGCGGATCATTATGCAGAGGATGATGCACACGCTTTGCAGATTACCCGAGACATCGTCAGCAATTTCAATCGTGAACCGGTGTCTAGCAAGAGCAACGAAGCGTTCGAACCACCGGCCTATGATCCACAAGAAATCGAAGGCATCGTGCCGGAGCATAATATGGAATCCTACGATGCGCGGGAAATTATCGCGCGCATTGTCGATGGATCTGACTTCGATGAATTCAAGGCACTGTTCGGCAAGACCCTGGTGTGTGGCTTCGCCCGCATCGAAGGGCAGCCTATCGGCATCGTTGCCAACAACGGTATTCTGTTCAGTGAATCGGCGCAAAAAGGGGCGCATTTCATTCAGCTCTGCGCGCAGCGCAAAATACCGCTGCTTTTCTTGCAGAACATCGTCGGCTTCATGGTGGGCAAAGCGTTTGAGGAAGGAGGCATCGCCAAACACGGCGCAAAGTTGGTTATGGCTGTGGCCTGCGCCAAGGTACCCAAGTTCACTGTCATCATCGGTGGTTCCTTCGGTGCTGGCAACTATGGCATGTGCGGTCGCGCTTACGATCCGCGTTTTCTATTTATGTGGCCCAATGCGCGCATCTCGGTGATGGGTGGCGAGCAGGCGGCCTCGGTGCTGGCCACCATCAAGCGAGACCAGATGGAAGCGAAAAACCAGCCGTGGAGTGAACAAGAGGAACAGGAATACCGGGCACCGATTCTGGAAACTTACCAGACCCAGGGCCATCCTTATTACGCGTCAGCCAGGCTGTGGGATGATGGCGTCATTGAACCTGCGCAAACCCGCGAGGTGCTCGCACGCTGTCTGGCTATCAGTCGCAATGCCGAGATCGAAGACACCAACTACGGTGTCTTTCGTATGTAAGCGCATGTAAGGTCTGGCTTACACCGACTGCAATCGTGGCTTAAGAAATTTCTTTCGCGCCAGCTCGTCGGCGATATGATTGGTAGGTCGATCCTGCAACACACTCTCGGCAAATATCTTCGCCAGGTTGTGGGGGATGATTTCCAGGTGTGATTCTATTTTCTCAGTGTCCCTGACCCCGATGCGTTGATAGTAGATATCAATGATGCCTCCGGCATTGATTACATAGTCCGGAACATAAAGAATACCTCGCCTGTGCAAGGCTTCGCCCATTTCCTCACTGGCGAGTTGATTGTTTGCCCCACCGGCAACGATGTCGGCCCGGATCGAACTCACTGTCTCGGGATTGATTACTGCGCCCAGCGCGCAAGGAGCTAGCACTTCTACCTGGGCGCTTAGAATTTCGTCGACGCTGCAAGTGCTGAGCCCTAAAGTTTCTACAGCCGACTCGACCCGCTGGACGTTTATGTCGGCGATGAGCACTTCCGCCCCGGCTTGTTTCAGTAAGCGGGCTAAATGCAGTCCCACATTGCCGGCACCCTGAATGCCCACGGTGATTCCCGGCAGAGAACTGCCGAGGCGAGTGCGCACGGCTTCTTCGATGCCAAGGAAAACGCCGAGCGCAGTGCGCGGTGACGGATCACCCTGGTGTTGCTCTGCGGACATGATGCCAGAGACGTGAGGAGTGCGCCGTGCCATCACGGCAATGTCGGCGACCGTGGTGCCTGAATCTTCCGCAGCCACATAGCACCCCCGCAGTGAATCGATGAACTCGCCCATGGCCAGCAGCAAGCTCTCAGTTTTTTCCCGTGCCGGGTCGGCGATGATCACTGATTTCCCGCCACCGAAGTTAATCTCCGCCATCGCTGACTTGTAAGTCATGCCGCGCGACAAACGCAGGACGTCGGTCAGTGCTTCGTCAATAGATGGATAGGGAAAGATGCGGCAGCCACCGGTGGCAACGCCAAGACTGGAATTGTGAATCGCAATGATGGCACGCAATTCTGGCGTATCGCGAATGACAACCTGTTCGTGCTGGTCGTATTCAGGGTGTGCTTTAAGTTGCATCGTGTTTTTTGCTGCTACCGTATTGTGTTGCGCATTCATTCCTGAATTCATCAAACTGTTCCTGTTAGTTCTCTCGAGTGACATTTTCGTTACGCCGCCTTTTCTTCCAGGTTTAGCGCTTGTGGAACCTCACCCAGAAATTTTGGTAGCAAGATTTGTTGGCGTTTGCGCGCGGCGGCAATTGCATTGGATTTAACAACACCATAGCCGCGAATCTTGTCTGGCAGCGCCACCAGTTCCAGCGCCGTTTCGTAGTTATCTTGATTCAGCGACGCGATGATTTGATCTAACTGTGTCTCAAATTCTGTGATGAGCTGACGCTCCTCCCGGCGATCGGCCTGGTAGCCGAACAGATCGAATGCGGTTCCGCGCAGAAAACGCAGACGGGCCAGCCATTTCAGTAAAAGGTTGATGCCGCCGGGGAATCGCCATTTGCGGTGGCGGCCGTTGCTGTCTTTACGGCTGAGAAACGGCGGCGCCATGTGATAGCTCAGCCGCGCACCGGGTTCGAACTGGGGCTCGATAGCGGCAGCAAACTTGCCATCGCTGTGTAGTCTGGCCACTTCGTATTCATCCTTGTAGGCCATGAGCTTATAAAGGGAGCGCGCCGCAGCCATGGTCAATGGCAATTCCGGGTTAAGGCCCAGTAATTTTTCAGCTGCGGCTAGTTGTTCGACCCGATCTCGGTAGCGTTTGGCATACGCGGTGTTCTGGTAATCTCGCAGGCGTTTGCTGCGGTCATCAATTAGCGACGGTAAATCTGTAATCGGTTCAAAAGGCGCTGGCAGCTTCGCAGCGGCAGTGACGATATCGGAATGACAAGCAGCGTGCCGACCCCAGGTAAAGGCGTCCAGATTAAAATCTACCGCCACGTTGTTGAGACGAATAGCATTGCAGATGGCTTCCGCCGACACCGGCACCAATCCGCGCTGATAAGCATAGCCCAGCATGAACATATTGCTGGCGATGCTGTCGTTTAACAGACCGACTGCCAGTGCGGTTGCTTTAACGAATTCGGCAGCGCCGGGTTTGGCCTCGGACTCGATTAGCTTCTTCAACGCATCGACTGGCACTTTCGCATCGGGATTGGCCAAGGTATCGGAGCCCGGCGCCACATAGTTATTAACGATGGCATGGGAGTGCCTGGAATTCAGCTTGACGATGGTTTCATCGCTAGCCGCTACCATCAGATCACAACCCAATAGCAGATGCGCGTCACCGGCAGCAATGCGCACTGCCTTGATGGCATCCTGGGTTTTACCAATGCGCACGTGACTGACCACAGCACCAAATTTTTGTGCCAGACCGGTTTGGTTCATGGTGGCGCAGCCCAGTCCTTCGAGATGGGCCGCCATCGCCATGATAGAGGCAATGGTAAGTACACCAGTGCCACCCACCCCGGTAACGATTACGTTCCACGGCTGATCATCAATCGCTGCGAGCTGCGGCGTCGGCAGTGCAGGCAGATTGGCTTGCTGCAATGGGGTGCCGGACTTTTTCAGCTCAGCACCGGTGACCGTAACAAAACTCGGGCAGTACCCGCGCAGGCAACTGTAGTCTTTGTTGCAGGCGCTCTGATCTATCTGCCGTTTGACCCCCAACTCAGTGTGCAACGGCACCACAGAAAGACAGTTAGACTCATCGTTACAGTCGCCGCAGCCCTCGCAGACTTCCGGATTGATCACAACCCGTAGTTGCGGGTCTTCCAATATTCCCTGCTTGCGTCGGCGACGCTTTTCCGCGGCGCAGGTTTGTTCATAGATCAGCACGCTGGTACCTGGCACTTCCCGCAAGTCGGTTTCCAGTGTAAGCAGCTCATCGCGGTGATGCAGCGAATAGCCACTGAAGTATTCGATATGTCGATGCTGGTCAGGATTATCGGAAACCAGGGCAATGCGTTTTACCCCTTCACCACGTAGTTGCTGGATTAGTTGCGCTATGCTGAGCATCCCGTCCAGAGGCTGACCGCCGGTCATGGCTACCGCATCGTTGTAGAGAATCTTGTAGGTAATGTTGACTCCGGCGGCAAGGGTCTGGCGTATCGCCAGCAAACCGGAATGAAAGTAGGTACCATCGCCGAGGTTTTGAAAGACATGGGGAGTTTCGGTGAATGGGGCCTGTCCAATCCAGGTTGCCCCTTCGCCACCCATATGAGTAAAGGTCTCCGCCCGGCGGCTGCCGGTTTCCCAGATGCCCATGTAGTGACAGCCAATACCGCCTAAAGCACGGCTGCCTTCGGGGACACGAGTTGATTGGCTGTGAGGACAGCCGGAACAGTAGTGCGGTGTGCGTTTGGTCTGCGGACGCGGCGCCGACAGTATCTGTTCCTTGTGTGCATAGAGTTGCAGACGTTTTTCAATAGTGTCGTCCTCATAGTAGCGGGCAATCCGTTTGGCAATAACCCGGGCGATCATGGCTGGAGTCAGTTCCGACAGGTTGGGCAACAGATCCTGTCCCAACTCGTCGAATTCCCCGATCACCCGCGGACGACGTTCCACCGGCCAGTTGTACAATTGACCGGTGAGCTGGTCTTCGATGATGGAACGTTTTTCTTCCACTACCAGTATTTCTTCCAGACCCTCGGCAAACTCATGAGTACTGCGCGGTTCCAAAGGCCAACTCATGCCAACCTTGAATACCCGTAAGCCAATGTGCGCAGCCTTGGCGTCGTCGATGCCCAAATCTTCCAGTGCCTGCAGCACATCGAGATAAGCCTTGCCGGTGGTGATGATGCCAAGCCGCGCATGCGGGCTGTTCATGACAACGCGGTTTAAGTGATTGACTCGCGCAAATTCACGCGCCGCGTAAATCTTGTATTTGTTCAGTCGCCGTTCCTGTTCCAGCGCAGTGTCCGGCCAGCGTGCGTGCACACCATCTGCGGGTAATTCGAAATCTTCTGGTATCACGATGCTCACCCGATTGGGATCGATCTCGGCGGAAATAGCCGAATCCATGTTTTCGGTAATCGCTTTCAACGCCACCCAGGCACCACAGTAACGGGAGAGCTCCCAACCATAGATACCGAGATCCAACACTTCCTGCACATTGGAAGGATTAAGGATTGGCATGGAGACACCGATGAACATGTGCTCCGACTGATGGGGAAGGGAGGATGACTTGGCGGCATGATCGTCGCCGGCCACGGCTAATACGCCACCATACTTCGATGTACCGAAGGCATTGGCATGACGAATTGCATCCATGCTGCGATCGACGCCCGGGCCTTTGCCATACCACATGCCGAACACGCCATCGTAGTGGGCACCGGGAAACAGGTTGACCTGTTGACTTCCCCACACCGCAGTCGCGGCGAGATCTTCATTGATGCCGGGTTGGAAAGTAATGTGGTGCGCATCAAGAAATTTCTGCGCCTTCCACAAAGCCTGATCCAGTCCACCCAGGGGCGAGCCACGGTAACCGGAAATGAAACCGGCAGTGTTGAGATTGCGATCGAGGTCGCGCTGATGTTGCAAGATGGGCAAGCGAACCAGGGCTTCGATCCCGGTCATGTAGGCACGGGTCGTATCCAGCGCGTATTTGTCGTCGAGTGAGACAGTCTTAAGAGCTGCAGTCATGGCAGTACCGGGCCGAAGCAGGCCCGCCTCTTGAAAGGCTATATCTACTAATACTATGCCTGTTGGTAGGGGAAAGTTATGCTATATAAGACCGAATAATGGTATTTATTGAATAAAATATTCCTTTTAATTTACTATAAGGTCTAAATTATCTAATGATTTGGAGATGACAATTGATCGATCTCGCTGCGACCGACCTCAAGATCCTGGACGCCCTGCAACAGGACGCCAGCCTCACCACCAACGAAATTGCCCAGCGCGTCAACATCTCACAATCTCCCTGCTGGCGACGCATCAGCCGTCTCGAAGAAAGCGGTGTCATTCTGCGCAAGGTTTCACTGTTAGACCGGGAAAAGCTCGGCATGGATGTGGTTGTGTTCGCCACGATCAACTTGTCCACCCAGGGCCGGGACAATCTCGAGGAGTTCGAGCGTGAGGTGGAAATCCTGCCGGAAGTCATGGAGTGCTATACCATGGCTGGCACCTGGGACTACATGCTGAAAATTGTCGTGAAGGATATTCGGCAGTATGAGCTGTTTGTTCGGGAGAAATTGACCAAGTTGGCGCATGTGGGGGAAGTGCATTCTCATATTGCTGTCACGGAGATTAAGAACTCGACAGCGTTGCCTATAGAGGTGGTCTAATTGGGGTCAGAGTAAATATACAGTACTGTATATTTACTCTGACCCCAATTATTGATTCGATGAGTTTGCGATGAGGTACTCAAGTATGCGCTTTTCCTCTCTGTTAGTAGCGACACTTATCCTGGCGTGTTCACACATGGATAGCTCCGCACAAGATAATTGGTTTATAGAGCTAGGATTTGGGCCAGGTGAGATGGAACGGGCTCCCTCGACTTTGTATGACGGGCTGGTTTTCAGACCGCTGGGTGGTAGCTCTTGCTTGTTCCCGGTGAATGTAAATCCATGCGTACAAGATGAGACAATTGCCTCGCCTTCGCTCGGCAACGGTGAGGTATCAAATTTCGCAATCGGTTGGCAGTTTCATCAATTCTGGTCCTTAGAAGTCTCTTTCTTAAATTTCAGTGACTTTACTAATGAGAGGATCGACTCGTTTCAGGCCGGCCCGTATTCTTCAAGCTTCATAGATTCGGAACTCCAAGGGTTCAATCTATCTTTATCTGGCCATTTGGATGTGACGGATTCACTGCTCGTGTTTGGGAAGATCGGCGCATTCGGATATGAGAGTGAAATAGAAGAGACTGCGTCGTTATTGACTAGAGATACTTTTATTCCCGGCATTGCGCGTGCTGACTTAACCCCTGATACCGATGTGCAAAATGGACCAATGATGGTTAATAATTTCATCAAGGATGATGGGGCGGCATTGTCCTTTGGGGCTGGTATTGCTTACAAAATCACATCTTCCTTGCAGCTGCGCGCCGAGTATCGCGCACTTCCGAATATTAACGATCTGGATGTGGATGCGGTGACTTTGGGGCTGCGCTATCAGTTTTAAGACGATTGTAATAAATGGGGTCAGAGTAAATATACAGTACTGTATATTTACTCTGACCCCATTTTTTATTTTTTGTTATAGGCTCTCACCTCTAAGATATAGTAACAGTATCCTCGAATCAGGATTCCGAGTTCAAAAATCGGGCCGAATAGGAGAGTAGTTGTTTGCATGGAATCTATAGAAAAGATACATAGCCAATCAGATCATATCTCAGGTATCAGTGATGCTAGATTTAGGTTAATTGAATATGGCAGTTACTCTTGTTCTCATTGTAGGGAAGCGCAGCAAATTATTTCTCGCGTACAAGCAAAACTTGGTACCAGTTTAGTTTATGTATTTCGCCATAAACCCCTGAGAAGTGATCCCTGGTCGATACCCAGTGCAGTTCTAGCGGAATACGCTGCTGAAAAGACTAAGTTTTGGGAAGTACACAACGCGTTAATGAGGCACCCCATTTCGTCCAAAGACGATTTGCTTAAATTGGCGGGACAGTTTGGATTCGATGAGGAGGAAGTAGAAGAAGCGCTTGGGCGGGAGGATCTGATTGCGCGTGTGAACGAAAATGAAGATGCCCTTCTAGATGCAGGAATTCGGACGACACCTTCCTTCATCATTAATGGCCACAAATACGACGGTGCATGGGATGAAATGAGTCTCATCGAGGCTCTCAATGCTCCTGTTGCTCAGCGTCTGGAGCGCGTAGCGCAGGATTTTGCTGGCTGGGCACCTGCCACAGGGTTTCTCCTGGCAATTTGCACTGTCATGGCTTTGGGCTTGGCGAACTCCCCTGCGGAAGAATGGCTGCATGACTTGCTGGAAACTGATTACGGTATCCAAATCGGAGGATGGAGCTATGCAATGCCGTTGCATGCTGTGATCAACGATTGCCTGATGAGTATATTTTTCTTGGTAGTCGGACTTGAAATAAAAAGAGAACTAACAATTGGTGAGCTTTCTGATCTGAAAGTAGCCAGTTTGCCGATTGCGGCAGCGTTGGGTGGAATGCTGGTTCCTGCCTCCATCTATCTGCTGCTGACCTGGGGGTCACCTGTTACGTCCGGGTGGGGAATTCCAATGGCAACTGATATCGCTTTTGCTTTAGGGCTCTTAGCCATTCTCGGTAGGCGCGTACCGATTGCACTTAAGGTCTTTCTCACTGCGCTCGCAATCGTAGATGACTTGGGTGCGATAGTTGTAATCGCTGTGTTTTACGGGCATGGGTTCAATTTTGACTATGCGTTGTTTTCCATTTTTGTCTTTGTCACGCTGTTAGGAATCAATTTCGCCGGTGTGTACAACGCGGTACCCTATATCGTATTGGGAATCACACTTTGGGTAGGTGTGTATGCTTCAGGGTTGCATGCTACCTTGGCAGGAATTTTACTGGCTATAGCAATTCCAACCAGGCCTCCGCCCAATCTAAACGGTCTCTTAGCTCAAGCGAGGGCGATAATTGCGCCACAAGATGCATCAATTTCTTATGAGTCAAACAAGTTTCCTGAGCGCACTATTTTGCGATCCCTGGATGCGGTCCATGACAGAATCGAATCACCAGCGCACAGGATAGAGCGCACTCTAGAGCCCTGGTCTAGCTTCTTTATCTTGCCTGTGTTCGCACTAGCAAATGCAGGAGTGCCCTTGGCAGGCTTTGAGGCTACCAGCTCTGTAACATTGGCAATAGTTGCTGGCTTGGTTCTGGGTAAGCCGTTGGGCATTGGCCTCGCATGTTGGTTTGTGACCCGCGGTGGATTTGCTTCACTTCCACTCGGTGTTAGCTGGCCAATGATTATCGGCGTGGGTTTTCTGGCAGGTGTAGGCTTTACTATGTCAATTTTTATAAGTAATGAGGCTTTTACTGACCCGATTTTAGTCGAAAATTCAAAAGTGGCAGTTCTTGCAGCATCATTGCTTGCCGCAACAGTTGGATTTTATACACTAAACAGAACTCTGCCAGATGTTACAGGCAAGACAATAGTCGAGAGTGAAAAGACTTGCGATCTGGTTGATTAATCTCTTGCACAGATTTTTATTGTTCTCCGAACAGCAAATACCGCAGTTGATGTTGTTGAGTATTGAGGCGTTGTTTAATGAAATTCACCGATACAAAGCATGAAAAAGTTCCATTCTCGGTTCACAAAACCATTGAGCTTGATTATGAGAAATGGTGCGATGACGAATTGTTAGACAGTATTCGGGGCTGGTGTGGTAGAGAGAATCAGTCTAGCCCCGGCGAACAATACTTCAAGTTGGACGACGTAAGAGGATTTGTTATTACTTATGAAGGTGAATCCGGTAGTTACTGGCCAAATGAAGATGACAATTTTGTCGACGAAGGCTTAATTCGAGAGTTTTTGTATAGTGACGGTATTTGCAGCCTAGATGCTCTCAGCATTAAATTGTATCGCGTTGACTATTCAGTAGTTACCATTTCAGATAATGAGTATCTTTTGGTTTGCCCGTTTCAGAGTGAATCCGGGAATGTTGCGGGGATAACTGTTGTGTGTTTGACAAAGCTCTTGAACAAAAAGAAAAACAAAATCTAGACAACGATCCGGCCTACCGGTTGAAGCGAATCATTTATTAGTGCCTGCCGATGACACTACGAGACGGTATTTGGAAGAAGTTGATATGCAGCTGGGGTAGTTGGGGTCGCGGATTGCTATGGTTCCCATTTTCAACGAGACCAAACTAACTTTGACACTTGGATTGTTGGAGTTGGAAATAAAAAACCCGCACTGCTGCCAGTGCGGGTTTCTTAGATGGTAGCTATGGGTGGACTTGAACCACCGACCCCAGCATTATGAATGCTGTGCTCTAACCAGCTGAGCTACATAGCCAAAATTTCTGTTGCGGCTTCCAATAATACCGCATCTGCGGATTTAATTTTCCAATTTGTCCTCGACGTACTAGGTGTACGCCTGCGGGCAAATTGGAAAATTAAATCCACATCTACGGCATTCTTGAAACCCTCACGACGAAATTTTAAATCTTTCCAGATCTGAGGGTCGGGTGCCGAAAGGCCGCGAATTTTGGCTATTTGGGGTGAAAATGTCAAGAATCGGTCTGATCGAGGGATTCTGGTGGCTGGCGGCCTTGCCAGTATTGTCGCGCCAGTTCTCGCCATTCGTCGTTTTCAGAGGCTTCAGTCATTGGCTCCAGGCCCAGAACGGTCTCGATAATATCTTCCATGGTGACAATGCCAACTACATGATTTTCCGCATCGTGGACCAAAGCCATGTGTTCTCTCTTGTGTAAAAACAGATCAAGCAGCTGGGTAATAGCCAGTTCCGAGCTAACTGACAGCATGTCTTTGCTAATGTCACCGAGGAGGACATCGTCATGCTTATTCAACAGGTGCTTCAGCAGTTCATCCTTGTGAACGTAGCCGATGATTGTGCTGTCGTCCTCCCGGTAAATTGGTATACGTGAGAAGTTCAGATTATTGCGCTGTTGGATGAAGTCCTGCAGCCGCATCTGGGCGCTGGCGGTCACCACCACCATGCGCGGCGTCATCACGTCTTCTACCTGTATCTTGGTGAATCGCAGCAGGTTGCGGATGATGCGGCCCTCGCTGACTTCCAGCGCGCCGGTTTCCTGCCCCAAATTGGTCATCTTGAGGAAGTCATTTCGGGTGAGGATGGGTTTGCCCTTTTCTATCTTCAGTTTTGCTGTAATAAATTGCGCCAGCCAGACAAACGGCGCCAATACCCATAACAGGATTTTGATGATGCGCACGGCCAGGGGTGCTAGCTGCTCCCAGTAGTTTGCACCAATGGTTTTGGGAATAATCTCGGAAACAGTCAGAATGCAGAGGGTCATTGCGCCAGCGATCACCGCTTCCCAGCTCAGGAAATTCACGCCGAAAAGCTGGATGCGGGTGGCGCCAAACACAACGGCGGCCTGGGAGCCAACGCCCACCGCACCGAGGGTGTTGGCGATAGTGTTTAAAGTGAGAATGGCCGCCAGGGGGCGATCGATATCGCTCTTGAAGTGAGCCAGATCCTCACCAATACTGGAGCCCTCATGTTGTTGGATTCCGACGTAGTAAGGGGTAATGCTCAGCAGCACGGCTTCCAGTATGGAGCACAGGAAAGAGAATCCTATTGCTAACAGGAAAAATGTGATTAGTAGTGCCATGATCTACGCTCTGGGCTATCGCAATGGTGAAGAATAGAATCAGCTCATTTGAGAATCAATTTTTTGCCGGTTGGGATTTATTACACATCTAATTATCGTATTCGCCATGGGAACCAATATTAAGTTTCGCTCAGCGACCTTCGCTGATTTACCAACACTTCGTGAATTCGAACAAGGTGTTATCGCGGCCGAAAGACCCTTTAATGCCAATTTGAAGGACGATCCCATTCAATACTACGATCTGGAATCCATGCTGGAATCTGCAGACTATGAAATTCTGGTTGCTGAGACAGAGGACAAGATTGTCGCTAGTGGTTACGCCAGGCTCAGTGAGTCTAAAGAGTTTTTCCGGCATTCTCTGTACGTCTATCTTGGGTTCATGTTTGTACTGCCGGACTATCGTGGCCATGGAATCAGTGGTGAGCTAATGCAAGAGATGTTGGCCTGGGGCAAGGCGCAGGGAGCCGATGAGGCAAAGCTGGATGTCTATGCACTGAACGAGGCGGCGATTCGTGCCTATGAAAAAGCAGGTTTCAGGCCGTTGCTGGTGAATATGACCAAAAATCTTTAGACAGTCTTAATGTTAACTAGACATTGAAACGGAAGTGAATGACGTCGCCGTCTTGTACGGTGTAGTCCTTGCCTTCCAGGCGCCACTTGCCAGCATCCTTGGCACCGTTTTCGCCCTTGTTCGCAATGTAGTCCTCATAGGACACGACTTCCGCACGAATAAAGCCTTTCTCGAAATCCGTGTGGATGACCCCGGCTGCAGCGGGAGCGGCTGCACCCTGTCTCACAGTCCAGGCGCGCACTTCTTTTTCCCCTGCCGTGAAGTAAGTTTGCAGTCCCAGTAACTCGTACCCAGCGCGAATGACCCGGTCCAGGCCTGGCTCGTCCATGCCCAGATCTTGGAGAAATTCCAGTTTCTCATCATCTTCCAGTTCCGCAATTTCTGCTTCCAGTTTGTTGCAGATAACCACCACCTGGGAGTTTTCTTTGTCAGCAATAGCTTTGACCTGATCGAGTAGGGGATTGTCGTCAAACCCATCTTCATCCACATTGGCGATGTACATCACCGGCTTGTCTGTTAACAGATGCAGCGAGTAGAGATCCGCTTGCTCTTCTTTATGCAGTTCCAGCGTGCGAACCGGATTCGCTTCATCCAGGTGCAGTTTCACTTTATCCAGGAGTTGGACCTGGCGTTGGGCATCTTTGTCGCCACTTTTGGCTACTCGGTTAACGCGGTCGATGTTCTTTTCGACAGTTTCCAGATCCGCCAGAGCCAGTTCCGTATTGATGGTCTCAATATCGGCGGCAGGGTCGATGCTGTTGGAAACGTGAGTCACGTTTTCATCTTCGAAGCAGCGCACCACGTGAGCGATGGCGTCGCACTCTCGAATATTGGCGAGAAACTGATTGCCCAGGCCTTCACCTTTGGAGGCGCCGGCTACCAGGCCAGCGATATCAGTAAACTCCACAGTGGTTGGGATGACTTTCTGCGGATTGACGATGCCAGCAAGGTTGTCCAGTCGTTCGTCAGGGATGGAAACGATGCCAGAATTCGGTTCGATGGTGCAGAAGGGGAAATTCTCGGCAGCGATTCCAGCTTTGGTTAAGGCATTAAACAAGGTGGATTTGCCAACGTTTGGCAGGCCGACGATACCGCATTTAACTGACATAGTTTTCCTGTTTCCTATTGAGTGTGAAGGGCTTTCATCGCTTCTTCCCACTCGCCATTGACGGCTTTGGGCATGACGCGAATGGCATCTTCGATATCTGACATGATGACATCGGCTTCTGAGCGCGACGGGTTTCCGAGTACGTAATTAGCCACCATGGACTTATGTCCCGGGTGGCCTATGCCGATGCGCAGTCGATAGAAATCCTTCTTGCCACCCAGCGCATTAATGATGTCTCGAATGCCGTTGTGGCCACCGTGACCGCCGCCTTCCTTGAAGCGGGTAACCCCCACATCGAAATCGATCTCGTCGTAAGCCACCAACATGTTCTTGGGATCTATCTTGAAGAAGTTGCAGACGGCGGCTACGGATTTACCGCTGTGATTCATAAAGGTTGTTGGGAACAACAGCTTCACCTCATGCCCGGCGATATTGATCGAAGCCAGCTCACCAAAAAATTTACTCTCCCCACGCAAAGTCCCACCATAACTCTTGCAAAGATGGTGTAGAAAGATAACGCCGGCATTGTGGCGGTTGGAATCATGTTGTGGGCCTGGATTTCCCAGACCCACAATCAGTTTTAGTGAGTCGCCTGGCATAGGAGTCACCTGGCGTGTTCAGAATGAACAGGCGCTAGTCGTCGCCACCTTCGGCTGGCTTCTCTTCACCTGAATCAGCTGCTTCATCTGCTGCCGCTTCGTCGCCAGCATCCGCAGCTTCCTCTTCTTCCATGGCACCGCGAGGCTGCTGCACCGTGGCTACGGAGAGGTCACTGTCATCGCCGTGACTAAGCGCTACTGATGTCACGCCCTCAGGTAGAGTGATATCGGACAAGTGAACGGTATCGCCAAGGTCAACTTCCAGCATGTCGACTTCAATAAATTCTGGAAGATCTTTAGGCAGACAAGACACTTCAATTTCGTTGAGAGTCTTGAGGATATTACCGCCGCCCATCTTGACGCCAACACACTTGTCTTCATTGAGGAAGTGGATGGGCACTTTCACCACGATGGCCTGCTTGTCACTGACACGCAAAAAGTCTGCATGCATGATGAATGGCTTCGCCGGATGACGTTGCAGTGCCTTGATAACAGCCTTTTCTTTCTTGCTGTCGATATTCAAGGTGATGATGTGTGAGAAGAAAGCTTCATTTTCCGTTGCATGCAGAATGTCATCGTGTGCAATAGTCAATGAAACGGGTTCTTTGTCACCGCCGTATAACACAGCGGGTATGGCATTGTTCAGTCGACGCAGGCGGCGGCTCGCACCTTTCCCCTGATCTTCCCGTACTGAACAGTCGAGTTCAAAAGCATTGGACATATCTAATTTCCTTAGCGTTACTTCAACAGGTTTGCGACCAACCTACTGAAGGGTTAAAAAAAGGACTGCACCCATTGGATGAGTCCCGTTCACTATTGGCGCTCTCGACAACTACGTGTTGTCGAACATTGCGCTGATAGATTCCTCGTTGCTGACGCGACGAATCGATTCGGCCAATAAACGGGCCATGGATAGCTGCCGGATGCGGCCGCAGTTTTTCGCTTCGTCGCTCAGCGGGATGGTGTCGGTAACTACCAGTGAATCCAACACCGATCCTTCAATATTCTCAATTGCCGGCCCTGACAGAACCGGGTGTGTGGCATAGGCCACGACTTTCTTGGCACCATGATCTTTCAATGCCTCGGCTGCCTTACACAGGGTGCCGGCAGTATCCACCATATCATCCACGATGAGACAGCATCGACCCTCTACATCACCAATGATGTGCATGATCTGCGCTTCATTGGCCGTTGGACGACGCTTATCGATGATGGCCAGATCCACGTTAAGCTGCTTGGCAACCGCGCGCGCTCTTACCACACCGCCTACATCCGGTGATACAACTAACAGGTTCTTGTACTTCTGCCGCTCGATGTCATCGGTCAATACCGGTGACCCATACACGTTGTCCACTGGGATACTAAAGAATCCCTGGATCTGTTCTGCGTGCAGATCAACAGTCAGAACCCGGTTAACGCCAACAGCACTGATCATATCGGCCACGACCTTTGCGCTGATGGCTACCCTGGCCGATCTCACACGACGATCCTGTCGTGCGTATCCATAATAGGGAATCACCGCAGTGATTCGATTGGCTGATGCGCGATGCAGGGCATCAGCCATCAACAGCAACTCCATGATGCTGTCGTTGGTTGGAGCGCAAGTTGGTTGAATAATGAAAACATCTTTACCGCGGACGTTTTCATTCAACTCAACAGTCACTTCGCCATCACTGAATTTGCTGGTGCTGGCATAGCCCAGCGGTACACCGATATATCTGGCAATCGCGTCCGCCAAGGCGGGATTCGCATTGCCGGAAAACACCATTAAATTGGTTGCCACAGTGACGTCCTAAAATTTGGGGCCAGCCATTTCTGGCTGGCCCCGTTCCTTATTTGGCTGGGGTGGCTGGATTCGAACCAACGAATGCAAGGATCAAAACCTTGTGCCTTACCACTTGGCGACACCCCAAGAAACTCGTTATGCGCTGACCCGCAATTTTAGGTCGCGCTTACCGGTGGTTCCAGCGAATTAATGCCCCTGGCAACAAATCCAGTCAGTCCTGCTGGTAATTGCTGCTTTACTGTCTCCGCACTGGCGGCATCCGAGAAGCTGGCGAACACGCTGGAACCGGTTCCGGTCATTCTGGCGTCAGCGAATTGACTGAGCCAGTCCATGGCTTGATCCACCTCCGGATACAAGCTTCGGGTCGTGGATTCGCAGTCATTTCGGGCCCTGCCGGCCAGAAAGTCGGCAATTTTGATGGCTGGAGAGTTCCGTGTCAAATTCTCCTGAGCAAATACCCTGGCGGTAGAGACTGAGACCCGGGGAGTGAGCACCAGATACCATTTTTCGGGCAATTCCACAGGTTCCAGTCTATCTCCCACACCTTCTGCCCAGGCTGAGCGGCCGCCCACAAATACCGGGACATCGGCGCCCAGTTTCAGACCAATTGCAGCCAGGGTTTCCGTATCCAGATCCAGTTGCCAGAGCCGATTAAGCGCCAAAAGGGTAGTGGCTGCATCGCTGCTGCCACCGCCAAGGCCTGCACCCATGGGCAGGTGCTTCTCGAGCGCGATGCAGGCACCTAGCTCAGGTCGGTTCGCGGCCTCGCGCAGGGCTTTGGCCGCTCGGATGATGAGATTGTCATCGGCCAGGGCCGGTTTGATCGTGGATGTCTCGGCGATATGCAAAGATAGAGCGCCACTGTCATCAGTGCTGAAAACAAGTTGGTCTCCATAATCCAGTAACTGAAACAGGGTCTGCAGATCGTGATAGCCATCGGGCCGGCGACCGGTGATATGGAGAAACAAGTTGAGTTTCGCTGGTGCTAAGCAACGCGTGCTGGTGGCGGGCATCAGTTGTCGTCGAATTCCAGAGTCCAATTCAAACCAACAAAGCGCAGTCTGACGTCGTCCAGAGGGCGGCTCACATCCACCCGTCGCGGAAGTGAAATGTCGCCATATTGGCGTGGGTCCGGATACTCGACAGTCCAGCCATCCTGATTTAACTGCGACAGTTGATTCAGTTCATTGAATGCGAGATCGGCTTGCGAGTTTGGGGCGGGTAAACCGCGAATCCAGTACTCCAGATAGGATACCGGCAGTTCATAGCCTAGCTGCTGCAGTATCAGGTCTTCAGGACTGTTCGCTGTGAGTACTGTATCTTCCTGCTCCAGGGTAACGAAGCCCGGGCGACCTTCAATGGTCGTGTTCCCGGCGTTAAAGGTTCCCCACAAGCGGATATTGTAGTTGAGGTTTTCCTGGCGCCAGATTATGCGTGGCGTATGGGACTCATTGTCATAACGCACATTAACCCGACCACGCAGCTGCCAGGATTGCAGATCTTGCAGGTCGCGACTTAGTGCAGACCATTCACTGTTCTCCACAGCAGGAGGTGCAATGACCGAGCAGCTCGCCAGCAACAGGCCCAGGATCGCTACTGAGAATCGAAGTAATCGAGAACTAATAAGATTACCTATATAAGGAAGGAAGACTTTTTGTAATAGCGCAGGCATTAGAGGTCAGGTTTGAAACGCTGAAGTACCTCGTTAATGAGTTCGCTATCTGGGCGCGCCTCCAGGGCGTCCATCCAAACCTGGGTAGCTTCCTCCTGTCGACCCATCATCCATAACACTTCGCCGACATGGGAGGCGACTTCATGATCAGGGAAGACAGCAAACGCCCGCTGCAGATTGGCCAGGGCTTCTTCGTAGCGGCCGAGTTTGTATTGGACCCATCCCAGGCTGTCGATGATGGCAGGATCATCGGGGGAGATGGCAATGGCGCGCTCGAGTAGTTCCAGCGCTTCATCAAAGCGAGTGGTTTGATCTGCCAGCATGTAACCCAGATGATTCAACGCCCGTGAATCGTCTGGCTGCATGCGAATAATTTGCCGCAAATCAGTTTCGGATCCGGCCTGGTCACCAATGCTGTCGTAATAAAGCACGCGGGCAAATAACAGATCGGTTTCGTTGGGAAACTTGTTGAGTGCACGGTCCAACAGCTGTTTGGCTTCAGTACTGTAGCCGGCCTGGATAAGGGCACCAGATTCAACGGTATTAAAGAGTATCTCCAGGCGTGTTTGGCCTCTGGAGAGTCGGCTCAGATGAGCATGGGCACCGTCCAGATCACCGAGGCCAATTGCGAGTCGGGTAGCCAGTTGTTGCGAGGCGAGGAAGTTCTGGGTCCCGATTCTGACTTCACGGTAGTGTTCAATAGCTGCTGGGAATCTTTCCAGTCGCTCATTGATGTAGCCCAGATAATAGTTGGCTTCGTCGGCACGCTGATCCACGGCGACCAGTCGGCCAAAGCGACTCGCTGCCGATTCGTAGTTCTCCATTTCAATATCTAACAAGCCCATGGAGAACAAGGTCTCCCAATCCTGGGGGTCTTGCTCAACCAGGATTGCAAATTGATCCTGGGCACCGGTGTAGTCCTGGTTTTGAATCAGAAAGCGTGCGTAAGTAAGCCGCAGGTTTTTATCGTTGGGATAGTCTCGCAGTCCATTGCGCAAGGCTCGTGCTGCAGCATTACTGTCGTCGAGTCGCTGCAGAATCTGCGCTTGCAACAGGACCAGGTTCGGTGTCGAATCGGTGAGTTCGAATAACTGTTCCAACTCGTTTAGTGCAGTCTCGAATTCGCCATTCTGGGCCAGCAGTTGCACCAGGGCGACGCGAATTGAAAACTGATCACTGAATTCATTAGTCAAACGCTGCAGGTTTTCGATCAAGTCGGCACGGGTGGCAGGATCCAGTTGGCCAGTGCGCGAAGCCAGCGCTGAGAAATCCATCTCGCCGCCCAAATCGATGACTCGCGCCATATGGGACAGGGCCTGGTTAAAATTACCGGTTTCCAGAAACTGAAAGCTCAGCATCAAATGGGGTTGAGGTGCTAACGGATCTATCTCAGTCCATAGCAAGCCGAGCTGCAGTAGGGCATTAACGTCGTTGTTTACTGAGGCAAACTGCACGGCCCGCCTGATAATGCCCAGGTCGCGAGTTTGCAGTGCCAGGTCGAAATAGTTCTCTCCAGCTTCGGCGACTTCGCCCCGTTGGGCACCGAGTTCGCTAATGATGGTCTGGTATAGCTGCTCCTCGGTGAAGCTGCCATATTCAATCTCTGCTTCAGCCGCAGGCGCGATGGCTTCCGCTGCCGCCGTCTCAATGGCTGGGCTGGTTTCGGTGACCGGCTCTGGAACATCCTGGCTGACACAGGCCTGTAGGAGCAGGGCTACTGTCAGGATGAAAAGTATGTTGCTTCGAAAATTCAATTTCTAACTCACTGCACTGCAGAAAATCACTATGACCGTGGTTCAATCAGGTTGCCATTGTAGCAGTTAGACTCAGGCCGTTGGCACCTGCTAAAGCCGTGGTATTGTTACGAATTAATACGCTTTTTCCGTTCTATTCAGACCATCGGGTCAGACGATTTCATTCCCTATGGTGGCCATAGCGACTTACGCAATCTGCCCGCAATACAGCGACCCCAGGATTTCACCAGGTTAGCCAGCATGGGAACCAGGGTCCTAATTTAGTACCATATGCGGCCTTTCAAGGATCGGACACCCTCAAATCGCTAATGTCTCTGCTATTAGTGGGAATTAACCATACGACCGCTAGTATCGCGTTGCGCGAGAAAGTTGCGTTCCCGCCGGAAATCATCGGCGATGCACTGCGTGACCTGGCGGCTCAGGCCCAGGTTGAAGAAGCCGTGATTGTGTCTACCTGTAATCGTACCGAGGTGTACCTGGCACTTAATGTTGCGGACGAATCTGGTCAGCCAACAGGGGGCAGTGCCAGGCAGACATCGATGCACGACAATCGAATCCTGGTAGATCGGCGGGAGATAGTTGTACAGTGGCTGAGCCGCTATCACCAGTTGGCCGCAACAGATTTGCAAGAATGTACCTACTTTTATGGCGACGACGAAGTCGTGCGTCATCTGATGCAAGTGTCCTGCGGACTGGATTCCATGATTCTTGGCGAGCCGCAAATTCTTGGACAAATAAAATCTGCTTACGCCATGTCGCGGGATCTGGCGATAGTAGGAGCCGGGCTGGGACGCGCTTTTGAAGAAGCGTTTTCCATCGCCAAAGAAGTGCGAACCGATACCGCGATTGGAGAAAATCCTGTCTCTGTTGCCTATGCGGCAGTGAGTCTGGCAGAGCGAATCTTCAGTGACCTTGCTTCTCTCAGTGTCTTACTGATTGGTGCCGGAAGAACTGTCGAGTTGGTGGCGCGGCATCTGGTCGAGAAAGGTGTTACACAAATCGTTGTGGCGAACCGCACTCTGGATAACGCGCTGGAGATTGCAGCACGCTTCAATGCTCACGGTACCTTATTGTCGGATATACCCGATCAACTGGTAGCGGCCGATATCGTTGTGTCATCAACCAATAGTCAGCTACCACTGTTGGGTAAAGGTGCGGTGGAGAGAGCGCTTAAGCGACGCCGTCACAAACCGATGTTGCTGGTAGATCTGGCTGTTCCCCGCGATATCGAGCAGGAAGTGAGCCAAGTGGCAGATGCCTACCTTTATAGTATCGATGACATCAGTGGCGTTATCGAAGACAGTCAAAAGAGCCGGGAAGAAGCGGCGGCGCAGGCTAAATCCATTATCGATCGCGGTGTGGAAGAATACCGAAAGCGGGTGCTGTCTCTGGGTGCGGTGGACACCTTGCGAGCTTTCCGTGACAAAGCCAATGAAATTCGCGAGCTGGAACTGGAAAAGGCTTTACGGGCAATAGAGAAAGGTGAACTACCAAAAGCGGTGTTGGAAAACCTCGCTCGTACCCTCACTAACAAGCTCATTCATTCTCCCAGCGTGCAGATGAAGCAGGCCAGTTCTGAAGGTAGGCAGGAAGTGTTAGAGCTAATTCAACAGCTCTATGAATTGGATCAAGACAACGGGGATAAGGATTAAGAAGTCGTACCCATAGGGAACACTCAATAGAAGTAAGATGAAACAATCGATTCGCCACAAGTTAGACAATTTAAAAGACCGCTTCGATGAACTCGAGGCGCTGCTCAGTGATGCAGATATCATTTCCGACCAAAATAAGTATCGTGATCTTTCAAAAGAGTATGCTGAGCTCGAAGATGTGGTGAAAAGTTTTAATCGCTACCAGGAGGTGACGGACAACCTTGAGCAGGCACGAGAAATGCAGAAGGACGAAGATCCGGATATACGCGCTATGGCGGAGGACGAGATAGCCAGCAGTAGCGAAGAGATTGAGGAGTTGGAACTTAGCCTGCAAAAACTGCTATTACCCAAGGACTCTAAAGACAGTTGCAATGTCTTTCTTGAGATTCGTGCCGGCACTGGTGGCGACGAAGCTGCGATTTTTTCCGGGGATCTGTTTCGCATGTATTCCCGTTATGCTGAAGGTGAGAAGTGGAAAGTCGAAGTTATCAATGAACGACCGGGTGAGCATGGCGGATACAAAGAAATCATTGTCAGAGTCGAAGGTAAGAATGTTTATGAGCGGCTTAAGTTCGAGTCGGGAGCACATCGCGTACAGCGAGTGCCAGAGACAGAAACTCAAGGTCGAATTCATACTTCAGCCTGCACCGTCGCCATCATGCCGGAGTTGGAAGAAGTCGATGAGATCGACATCAATAAAAACGATCTTCGCATAGATACCTTCCGTGCCAGCGGTGCTGGTGGTCAGCATGTGAACAAAACTGATTCTGCGATTCGTATCACTCACTTGCCAACGGGGATAGTCGTGGAGTGCCAGGATGAGCGCTCGCAACATAAGAACAAAGCCAGAGCTATGTCTTTGTTGCAATCGAAGCTGCTGGATCAAGCGCAGTCAGAACAGCAGCAGGAAGAATCGGACACCCGTCGGAAACTGGTTGGCAGCGGCGATCGATCGGAAAAAATCCGTACTTACAATTACCCGCAGGGCAGGGTGACAGATCACCGCATCAAACTCACCCTGTATAACCTGCCCGAAATCATGTCTGGTGATCTTGGTGCGGTCATTCAACCTCTCATCAATGAG
>JANQJM010000087.1 GCA_028281635.1 Pseudomonadales bacterium
TTTTTGCTTTGGACTTTTATGCTGGCAGGCTGGATGCTTTCGGTTGGCGTGTACAGCCGCAGTATGCCACTGGATTTTGTTGCCAGGGTGCTGGGTGTATTGGGCCTGCTCATTTTTTCCTACATTCTGTTTATGCTGGCAACGTCCAACCCTTTCGATCGAATCGTGCCATTGCCCCCAGCCGATGGAGCTGACCTGAATTCAGCCCTGCAAGACATAGGGTTTATATTGCATCCACCGACTCTTTATATGGGCTATGTGGGCTTCTCGGTAGTATTTGCCTTCGCGATTGCCGCTTTGCTGAGCGGCCGGATGGACGCAGCCTGGGCTCGTTGGTCACGGCCCTGGGCTAATGTAGCCTGGGCGATTCTTACCATCGGTATTGCCCTCGGTAGCTGGTGGGCTTACTACGAACTCGGTTGGGGAGGTTGGTGGGCCTGGGACCCGGTTGAGAATCCGCCACTGATAACCTGGCTATTCGGAACCGCTTTAATTCATTCCTTGGCAGTTACAGAAAAACGCGGTGTGTTTAAAAGCTGGACGGTGTTGCTGGCAATACTGGCTTTCTCGGGAAGCTTGCTGGGTACGTTTATCACCCGTTCCGGTCTGCTCACTTCCGTTCATGCCTTTGCCAGCGATCCGGATCGCGGCTTCTTTATTCTCGGTATCTTGGGCATTGCCATTGGTGGTTCGTTGCTGTTGTACGCACTGCGAGCACCGCTGATGAAATCGGAGTTCGGCTTCGACCTGCTATCACGAGAAATGTTTCTGTTGGCCAACAATGTGATTCTGGTTGTTGCGGCAGCGTCTGTGTTTCTTGGGACACTGTTCCCCATGGTGTATCAGGCATTAACAGATGATCTTATTTCCATTGGCCCGCCTTACTTTAACGCCATTTTTGTCCCCTTGATGCTACTGCTAATTGCTTTCCTGGGTATTGGTCCGATAAGTCGCTGGAAAAAAACTTCAATCAGCTATCTGGTTTCCCAACTCAGCAAAGTTCTGGTCGCGAGTGTTGTCCTCGGAATAGTTTTGCCCTTGGTAGTGTTGCTGGGATTCTCCATCGCGGCGACCATCACCATGATATTCGCGCTCTGGATTATCTTCGGAATCGGTAAAGACATTGTCGACAAAACCGCTAACAAAAAGACTTTTAGTGAAGGTCTTCGTGCATTGAGTTTTAGTTACTACGGCATGCAAACAGCACATGCTGGTATTGCTGTGATGCTAATGGGAATCGCATTCACCAGTTACTTCAGCGCCGAAAGATCAGTTTTGTTGAACGAGGGCGATTCTGTTGAGTTGGGAGGCTATAACTTTACTCAAGTAGGCAGCTCCCGTATCAACGGCCCCAATTACATTGGTGACGAGGTAGTGATCAATGTAAGTCGTGATGGTGAGGCAATTATGCAATTGTTCCCGCAGCGGCGCCTCTATATTGCCAGTGGCACACCGTCAACGGAAATGGCTATCGATCCAGGTTTCCTGCGTGACTTGTTTGTGACCCTGGGTGAACAGAAAGAGGACGGTGCCTGGTCAATGACTATCTATGTCAAACCGTTTGTGCGCTGGATCTGGCTGGGTGCGATTTTCATGGCTTTTGGTGGCACTCTGGCTGCTGCAGATAAGCGCTATCGCCGACTAAGAGTCCGCGATAAAAAACCCAAGCAATCTTCGGCTGCCACCACGCAGCTCAATCCTGCTACTTAAGGAGATTTTCATGAATCGCTTTAAGTACTTCATCCCGGTCGTTGCATTTCTTGCCCTGGCCGTCACGCTCTGGCGCGGCTTGTACCTCAATCCCAAGGAATTGCCCTCGGTGCTTATCGACAAGCCCATGCCGGCCTTTGCGATGAATACTATCGACGGCGAAACTGTGAGCAACACAGATCTACCCGACCAGATTTTCTTACTCAATGTCTGGGGCAGCTATTGCCTGCCTTGCCTGGTGGAGCATCCCACGTTGATGCGCCTGTCTGAAGAAGGTGACATTCCAGTGGTGGGTATCAATTACAAGGACAGAGATGATCTGGCGCTGGACTGGCTGGAGACCAACGGCAACCCGTTTTCTTATAGCATCTATGACGCCGAAGGTCGCTTAGGTATCGATCTGGGAGTGTATGGCGCGCCCGAAACTTATTTGGTTGATGCCAATGGGGTAATCCGATATCGCCATGTTGCAGTTCTGGATGAAACTGTTTGGGAGAACGACTTCGAACCGGCCATTGCCGAGTTGAAGGCGGAGACTCCCCAGTGACATCACTCTTTGATCTTCGCGTGCCTCAACGTATCGTATTTTGCGTTGCGACTTGTTGCCTCCTGACTCTGCTCATCGTCTCTGAGAGCTTGGCGCAGGTAGACACTTTCGAGTTCGACACCATCGAACAACAGCAACGCTTTCGCCAGCTTTCCAATGAACTGCGCTGCCCGCAGTGTCAAAACGCCAATCTGACAGGCTCCACAGGCGGTATTGCCGAAGATCTGCGCCGGGAAGTTCATCGCATGATCATGGAAGGGATGACTAACGAAGAAATCGAGCAGTTTATGTTCGAGCGCTATGGTGATTTCATTTTCTACCGACCACGGTTGCGTGCAGAGACAATCCTGCTATGGTTCGGCCCACTTATCTTTCTCATCATTGGTGGGTTTGTCGCCTATTCGATTTCCCGTCGCGCCAGTAATGTACCGGATGCTGATATCGAGTTGGATTCTTCGCAACAGGCCCGACTCAAGGAAATCCTGGGACCCGACCAGTCCTAGTCTAATCGGGTAAACCCTTTGTTCTGGATATACACAATCCCACTCTTCCTGCTGGCAGCTCTGTTTGTGTTAGTACCGTTATGGCGCCGGACTCAAACAGAGACTGAAAGTTCTGAGGAACTCCGCAAGAGCGCTAACATCGCTCTGTTTCAGGAGCGTAGTGATGAATTCGAAGCAGAGCTCTCTGCTGGCAACATCGATCAACAACAGTTCGATAGCTTGCTGAGTGAGTTACAACAAAATTTGCTGACCGATGTGCAGGCGGATGAATCGAGTCAGGGCGCTGCGAATGCAGGAAAACCGGACAGGCGTAAAAAAAGCAAGGCAGCTATGTCAGAGGACTCAAGCCGCAAACGATTCGGCAAGAGTTTTATTGTACCGTTGGCAATGGTGCTTTTGATTCCCCTGCTAGCTTATCCCCTCTATAACCAATGGGGTTATATCGATGATGTGCAGGTCATGGATCTTTTTCAAGCAACGGTCGATAACGAAGGGGATCCTGAAGAGGCGCAGCGATTGATAGTGAGTATCGGTCAGTACGCCCAGGACAATCCGGACATGCCCTGGCCTTTCTATTTTCTCGGAGAAAACTTTGCTGCTCTCGGTTTGTTTGAAGAAGCGCAGATATCCTATACAAGGGCAGCCGAGTTGCTTGAGCCCACGGCAGAAAAAGCGCTGGTACTGGGCCGCGTCGCCACCTTTATGTATGTGAATTCTGATTTTCAGATAACACCAGAAGTGCAACTGGTCATCGATGAAGCGCAAGAAATAAACCCCAATGAAATTTCACTATTGCAGTTACTCGCAGCGGATGCAGAGCAGCGTCAGGATTGGGAAGTCGCGATTAGCAATTGGCGTCTGTTAATCCAGGCCAGTCCCAATTCGGAAATGGCTCAGGACTTGAGACTGCGCATCTCTGTGGCACAACGGCAGTTAGCTTCTGAATCAGGGGAGTTGGAAGGGCCTGTCCTGGAAGTGCAGGTGTCTCTGGCAGAGGGTTTGGAATTGGATCCTGGACTTCGGGTATTTGTTGCCGCACGTAACGCTGAAAGAGAAGGCATGCCGCCCCTGGCAGCTATGGACACCACAGTTTCCGAGTTACCAACTACAATTCAGCTGGATAACTTGAGTGCGGTTGGGCCGTTTAACCTGTCTTCGGCGGATTCGGTTTATGTTTCTGCACTGGTGTCTTTTGCAGGTATTGCAACACCCAGCTCTGGAGACTATCGTGTCTTGTCGGATAGCTTTGAACACAATGGTGAGAGCGTCTCAGTCGAGCTGATAATTAGCGAGCAAATTCCCTGACTTCCTGCTCGCCTCATGTACTGGACCGAATTTCTTACCATCGCTATTGCCCACCTGTTCGCGGTAGCTTCCCCGGGCCCTGACTTTGTCATCGTAACTCGCCAAAGTGTGACAGGTGGTACCCGTCTTGGAGTCTGGACCAGTCTCGGCGTTGGTGCTGGAATCCTGGTACACGTTAGCTACTGCATTCTCGGCGTAGCAATTCTGCTTTCGCAATCAGAAACGCTGTTTAACGCGATGAAATACATCGCCGCCGCATACCTGTGTTATCTGGGCTTGCAATCAATTCGTACGTCGTTTCATCAGCTAGCTTCCCCAGAGAATGGGTCAGCGGTGAGAACCTCTTTCAAACAAGCCTTCTGGTCGGGGTTTCTTACCAATGGCCTGAACCCGAAAGCTACGCTGTTTTTCCTGGCACTGTTCACTGTCGTGATCGATATCAATACCCCCACTTTTATTCAGGTTATGTATGGTATTTATCTTGCTATCGCAACATTCGTATGGTTTGCCTTTCTTTCCACTATTCTAGGGAAGCCGAATGTCAGACAATTCATGTTGCGAGCAGGGCCTTGGTTCGAACGGGGGATGGGAATTGTACTCATATTGCTGGCGGTACAGATCGTACTTTTTGCTTAGTCCGCCTCACGGGTCTGCACTGGCGCTTGATTCTACGGTATAGTACTGGTCGGAGTTAATGATGACTGAATCTGCATTACCAGATGTCCTAATCGATAAGTTTGATCGCCGTATCGACTATATTCGTCTGTCGGTAACCGATCGTTGCGATTTTCGTTGTGTGTATTGCATGACGGAAGACATGACCTTCCTACCTCGCACGCAGATTCTGTCACTGGAAGAATTGTTTAGAGTCGCTAAAGCCTTTACTGAATTAGGGGTGCGCAAGATTAGATTGACCGGTGGCGAGCCGATGGTCAGGACTGATGTCATGTCACTGATCGAGAAGCTTGGCAAGTTACCAGGACTTGAAGAGTTGTTGCTTACTACGAATGGTGCACAACTTGACAAGTACGCAGCCCCGTTACGTAAAGCGGGAGTGAATCGTATCAACATCAGTATTGATAGTCTGGATGCGGAACGCTTCAAGCGCATCTCCCGAGTAGGAAAACTAGAAAAGGTTTTGCAGGGTATCGATGCTGCTATCGCTCAGCAGTTCGATCGTATTCGCCTCAATTCGGTAATCATGCGTGGCTACAACGAAGATGAGGTATTGGCCCTGACCGACTACGCACTGGAGCGTGGAGTCGATATCGCATTTATCGAAGAGATGCCTTTAGGTGAAGCTTCTGATCATAATCGTGTGGACACCACCTGCAGCAACGCCTGGGTGCGTGAAGAGATTGAAAAGAAATACCAGCTGGTAAATAGTGCTTCCAGAACTGCTGGTCCATCACGATACGCACAAGTGGTCGACAGCAAGAGTCGCATTGGATTCATCTCTCCTGTAACCCACAATTTTTGTGCGGACTGCAATCGCGTGCGTATTACCGTTGAAGGCAGATTGCTCCTCTGTCTGGGCAACGAACACTCCATTGATCTCAGAGCTATCTTGCGGGATGAGAGCCAAACTGACGACGACCTCAAGCGCGCCATTGTGGCGTCCATGGATATAAAGCCGGAACGGCACTACTTCTATGATAAAGATCATGCCCAACCTGTTCGCCTGATGAATATGACTGGCGGATAACAGTGACATGAGCGCAGCCACTTCGCTTTCATTGGCGGTAATTACAGTTTCAGATACCAGAACCGAGGAGACAGACAAATCTGGTCCAGTTCTGGTCGAATGCCTGCAGCAGGCCGGACACAAACTGTACAGCAAGGGAATTGTGAAGGACGATGTGTATCAATTGCGGGCCGCAGCCTCATCTCTCATTGCTGACCCCGACGTTCAGGGCATCTTAATGACTGGTGGCACGGGCTTCACGGAGCGCGACAACACCCTTACTGCAATACAACCCTTGCTGGATGATGTCATCGAAGGCTTTGGTGAGTTGTTCCGGCAGCTATCCTACGAAGAGATTGGCACTTCAACGATTCAATCCAGAGCTTTCGCTGGGCTTGCTAATAACACCATCGTTTTTTGTGTGCCTGGTTCACCGGGCGCATGCCGCACAGCCTGGGACAGAATCATTGCCCAGCAACTGGACAGTGCCCATAAACCCTGCAATTTCGTCGACAAGATCAGCTAGGCTGGCAGGTTGTTTCAACAGTTAACGGGATCAACGCTTTACCGAGTGGCCTAGTACTAGTTCTGTTGTTGTAACGACTGGAGAGCCGGGAAGGGGATGCTGTAGGTTTTCACCAAGCCAGAAAGAGAAACGCCAGCTTGGGATAAATTCTCAAGCTGGCGTTCACTGACCTGTTGGTCTATTAGAAAGGCTAAACATAAAGCCTCCTTTATGGTGTTTTACACGGCTGCATAGACAATCGCGGCAGGTACTGCAAGGGCTACGACAACCAATGCAATGCTGACGACAATCGCTTCTACGACTGGCCGAGCTTTTTTAAGTGCCTTACTCATTGTTTTCTCCTTAAATTCAATTGAGTGGTTAATAATTCCGGTTGTGATCTCCACAACACGGCGCGTATAGTAACACAATTCGTCCAGAAAGGTAACAAACTTGAGTATTAAAGCGCATTTGTAAAAGAAAGTAACAAACTCTCTAGTAATTCGGTAAAGCTAAACTAAAATCGTTATAAAACAATGACCTAAAGATCATTAATTGTTTCAAAGATGTCACAGCGGCTTCGAGATAGGCAGTTTAACTGCTTGAAAATCAATAACTAAAACTTCAAATAATCTAAGCTGTGACGAACATCACATTCGTAACCTTGGGTAACACTCCCGCAATTGATGATTTTGGGACGGATGCATTAGCCATTAGCTCGGGCTAGAATTGCGCGCTTAATTTCGGAGAGGCTTCCATGCGTATCATCACTTTCAATTGCAATGGCATTCGGGCAGCAGCCCGCAAGGGCTTTTTCGACTGGCTGCAAACCGTGCCTGCCGATGTCGTGTGCTTGCAGGAAACCAAGGCGCAGATTGATCAGCTCAGCGATCCGGTCTTTCACCCGGAGCAGTATCAGTGTTTCTACTTCGATGCGGAGAAGAAGGGTTATGCGGGCACGGCCATCTATTTGAGACAGGAACCCAAAAAGCTTAGCCGTGGTCTGGGTTTCGAACTGGCGGATACGGAAGGTCGCTATATTCAAGCCGATTATGACGGGCTCAGCGTGGCGTCGCTGTACTTGCCGTCCGGCTCAGCGGGTCCTGAGCGACAAGAACGTAAGTTCGCTTTCATGGACCAGTTTATGGAGCACATGCGGTCCCTGCGCAGAAAGCGCCGCGAGTTCATCATTTGTGCGGACTGGAATATCTGCCACAAGGAAATCGATCTGAAGAACTGGCGTTCTAATCAGAAGAACTCAGGCTTTCTTCCCGAAGAGCGACAGTGGCTGGATACGCTCTATGATGAAGTGGGTTACATCGATGCATTTAGGGTAGTAAACCAGGAACCGGAGCAGTATTCCTGGTGGTCGAACCGAGGCCAGGCCAGAGCCAACAACGTGGGGTGGCGCCTGGACTACCATGTAGTGACGCCGGGCTTGAAAGAAAAAATAAAATCCGCTGAAATCTACACCGAAGAAAACTTCTCCGACCATGCACCGGTGATAATTGATTATGAATTGTAGATTAAGCGAACTAGCGAACGGATATCTCCAGCAACTTAGGCTGTTGCTCATCCCCGTATTGCTGTTCGCTGCAAACACCGCCTTCGCACAGCCTCTGATTGCCGTGATCGATACCTCCAAGGGTGTCATGCGTGCCGAACTCAATGATCGCGCCGCACCAACTTCGGTGGCTAACTTCGTGAACCTCGCCATGCGTGGTTATTACGATGGCTTGACATTCCATCGTGTGGAAAGAAACTTTATGGCTCAAGGTGGTGATCCCAGAGGGGATGGCACCGGGGGACCTGGCTATCGCTTTGCTGGAGAAATTATTCTGAAACACAACCAGCAGGGCATACTGTCCATGGCAAATTCAGGGCCAGGTACCGATGGGAGTCAGTTTTTCATCACTCACCTGGCAACGCCACATCTGGATGGTTTGCATTCGGTTTTTGGCAGAGTGAGGCAAGGTGCACAGGTGGTCCTGCAAATCCGCCGCCGCGATGTGATTAACAGCATCACCATCGAGGGAGATCCGTCCAATTTATTTCGGCGCAAGGCTGAACAATTGGCTGAATGGAATCAGGTGCTGGATCAGAATTTTCCCGAACTCAAACCAGCGTTTGTGCCTGCAGATTTATAAGACTCGCTTGAAGGGTTTTACCACTACGTTCTGGTAGACACCCGCTGCCACATAAGGGTCAGCGTCAGCCCAAGCCTGAGCCTGTTCCAGGCTGTCGAATTCGGCGATAACCAGGCTACCACTAAAACCTTCATCACCTGGTTCCTCACTATCAATCGCCGGATGGGGGCCAGCGGCTAACAAGCGTTTCTGTTCAGCTAATTGGTTCAGTCGTTTCAGATGGGCAGGGCGGGCAGACTTTCGTTTAGGTAGGCTGTCGCTGACATCGGTGCTCATTATTGCGTAGTACATGTTTGGCTCCCTAGCTGTTAGCCGACTCTTCGGGAGCCGATTCAGCACCAGCTTCGTCTTCCACTTCGATGTATTTGGCGAGCAGCGGCATCTGCCCAATCACGAAAACGAAAGTCAGGATCAGGTTGCCAAACACTTTGAACTGAATCCAAAGCGCTTCGCTCAACAAGAAAGCAACGGCGAGGTTGATGGCGCCTAGAACGATGAAATAGTAAACCCATATTGTGTTGAGTCGAATCCATAATTCTTTAGGCGCGTTTACCGCATGCCCCATCATGTGCTCGATGGCAGGCTTGTCCCCGATATAGCGAGAGGCCAAAAAGATAGTGGCGAAGATCCAATTGACAATAGGTGCTTTCCATTTAAGGAAATTAGTGTCGCGAAAGATGATGGTAGGTATGCAAAATAAAACTACTGCGCCCAAGGTAATCCATTGAAACTTATCGAGCCGTTTCTGCGCCAGAAACAGGCTGCCATAAACAAGGACTGAAGCCACTAGCAGAAACTCGGCGGCGCTGAATATGCCTCCAACACTGTGCTCGTAGCCTCCGATGGTAACCATGCGCTCGTCCATGGCCCACACAGTAAAAAACACCAGCAGGGGAATGTAATCGATAAACTGCTTCATGCTGCTTTTCCAGTTCTGAACTAGCTTGCCATCTTAAAGCATCTGCAAAAAGGTGTCTGCTTTTGTCCTACTATAGTTTAGAATCTCCAGCTTTTCGTAACTGCCTCAGCTTCCTGGTTTTCACTTCCTACTTGCTACCTTAGCTTAATCCCATCATGGGCGACTATTTACAAATCCATCCGCTTAACCCTGAACCGAGAGTGATTCGGCAGGCGGTCGATTGTCTGTTGCAGGGTGGGGTCATTGTTTATCCCACCGATTCAACTTATGCGCTGGGTTGTCATATCGGCGATAAAACGGCATTGGATCGGATCCGGCGCATACGTCAGCTTGATAACAAACATAATTTCACGCTTATCTGCAGTGACCTTTCGTCCCTGGCTACTTATGCACGAGTTCATAATAGTGCCTATCGAATCTTGAAAGCCTACACGCCTGGGCCCTATACCTTCATATTGAAAGCGACGCCGGAAGTTCCGCGACGATTAATGCATCCGAAACGGAAAACGATTGGCATCAGGGTTCCAGACAATCCGATTGCTCAATCCATTATTGCCAGTCTTGGTGAACCAATTATGAGTACCAGTTTGTTGTTGCCTGATGAAGATGAGCAACTCTATGATCCCTATGAGATGCGATTAAAGTTGGGGAAAGTGGTTGATCTCATTATCGATGGCGGCGCAGCTGATATAGAGCCCACTACCATGATCGATCTGGTCGAGGGTGTCCCCGAAGTTTTGCGTGTAGGTAAAGGCGATCCTGAACCGTTTCAGTGATCACAGTATAATTAGCGGCGAAACAGACGATACAATTCAAACGAAGTTCACGCAGAGGCGTTCGAGGAGAAAAACTTGTCAACGGCAGATGCCCAACAAAGGGTACTTTCTGGAATGCGACCTACCGGTCGTTTGCATCTCGGGCATTATCATGGCGTGCTGAAAAACTGGATAAAGCTGCAGCATGAATATGAATGCTTCTTTTTTGTAGCTGATTGGCATGCCTTAACTACGCACTATGGTGATGCCACGCTGTTTGAAGAAAACGTACTGGAGATGGTTATTGATTGGTTGGCGGTAGGAGTGAACCCTGGTTCAGCCGCGCTATTTGCTCAATCGCGCATACCTGAGCATTCCGAACTTCACTTACTGTTGTCAATGATCACGCCACTGGGTTGGCTGGAGCGCGTTCCCAGTTATAAAGATCAGCAGGAGAAGCTAAAAGAAAAAGATCTGGATACTTACGGATTTCTCGGTTATCCACTTCTACAAGCTGCAGACATTCTGATTTACCGCGCTGGCTATGTGCCAGTGGGAGCAGATCAGGTTGCCCACGTGGAGCTGACCCGGGAAGTAGCCCGCCGTTTCAATCATGTGTATGGTCGGGAACCTGGGTTCGAGGAGAATGCTGAGGCCGCTGTTCGCAAGATGGGCAAAAAAGCCGCCAAGCTCTACACCCAGCTCAGAACCGCCTATCAGGAGCAAGGGGATCACGAAGCTCTGGAAAAAGCCCAGGCCCTGCTGAAGGAACAACAGAACATCTCTATTGGTGACCGGGAGCGGCTCTATGGCTATCTGGAAGGCGGTGGCAAGATGATTCTGGCTGAGCCCCAGTCGCTGCTGACCCCGGCCTCGAAAATGCCTGGCCTGGATGGTCAAAAGATGTCGAAATCATACGATAATACTATTAGTCTCCGCGAAGATTTGGAGCAGGTCAGCAGCAAGATCAGCACCATGCCCACGGATCCAGCGAGAGTGCGCCTCACTGACCCCGGAGACCCGGAAAAATGCCCGGTGTGGCAGTTACATCAGACCTATTCTGATGAAAAGACACAGGAATGGGTGGTGGCAGGGTGCAAGTCAGCGGGGATTGGCTGCCTGGAGTGTAAGAAGCCAATAATCGAGGCAGTGGTGGAAGAACTGGAGCCTATCCAGAAAGAAGCGCAGCAATACGAAAAGGACCGCGATCTGGTGCGATCGATTCTGGTGGAAGGTAGCGAGCGAGCGCGGGAATCTGCCAAGGAAACGCTGGCAGAAGTGCGCACCGCTATGGGCTTGAGTAATTGGTAGCTAAATACAAAATCGGAAAAGTAGAAATAGTTTGATAAGCGTCGCAGCCGAGTTAGAAAATCATGTCCTCGATTCCGAGGGCGAAGCGGAAACTCCAGAAGAGAATTCCTCCCAATCCATCGAGCAGCAAGAACTGCCCTTCGCCATCGTTGGCGGTGAAGCGCTCACCGAGGTCCCCAAGGACCTTTATATTCCGCCCGATGCCCTGGAAATTTTTCTTGAGGCGTTTGAAGGCCCGTTGGATTTGTTGCTGTATCTGATCAAGCGACAGAACATCGACATACTCGATATTAATGTTGCCGATATCACCGATCAATACATGTCCTATGTGGAACTGATGCAGGCCAGTCAGTTTGAACTGGCGGCAGAGTACCTGGTGATGGCGGCGACTCTGGCGGAGATTAAGTCGCGGATCCTGTTGCCACGTCAGGAAGAAGAGGATTCAGAAGAAGATGATCCCCGCATGCAACTTATTCGTCGCTTACAGGAGTATGAGCGATTCAAGCAGGCCGCCGAAGATATCGACAGCTTGCCGCGCATGGATCGGGATATTCAAATTGCCAGTGCCGCATTGCCTGAGATAGAACGAGTAATTCCCGAACCGCAGGTGAGCCTGGATGAAATCTTGCAATGTCTGTCTCGAGTGCTACAGCGGGCGGAAATGTTCGAACACCACCACATTCAATTCGAAACACTTTCTACGCGAGAAAAGATGTCTGAAATTCTGACCAGAATTTCTGAGCATAAGTTTGTTCCGTTGGTGTCACTGCTGCTGAAAGATGAGGGAAGATTGGGGGTGGTCGTCACCTTTCTTGCCGTTATGGAACTGATGAAAGACTCGATGATTGAAATCGTGCAGTCCGAACCTTTCGGTCCCATCCATGTCAAGAGCCGCGCATAAACTATCGGCCTATCGATTCCAGATATCTCCAGAAATGAGTGACGTAGATAACAAAGTAAAGATGATCGTGGAAGGTTTGCTGATGGCAGCGGGTCGTCCGCTAACACTGGATAATATTATCCAGACCTTTGCACGCCGTGAGCGGCCAGACAAGAAAGAGCTGAAGGCTGTTATGGAAGCGATTGCACAAGATTGTGATGACAAAGGCTTTGAACTCAAACAGGTCGCTTCTGGATACCGCTTTCAAGTAAAGCAAGAACTTAGCGAATGGGTGGCAAAACTTTGGGAAGAACGTCCGCCACGTTATACCCGCGCTTTGCTGGAAACTCTGGCGCTGATTGCTTACCGACAACCAATCACCCGTGGTGATATTGAAGAAATTCGTGGTGTGACCGTAAGTCCAAACATTATTCGAACATTGCTGGACAGGGAGTGGGTAAGAGTAGTTGGTCATCGAGATGTGCCAGGTCGCCCGGCGATGTTTGCAACCACCAAACAGTTTCTCGATTACTTCAATCTCAAGAGTCTGCAGGAACTACCTCCTCTGGCTGAGGTAAAAGAACTGGTGCCGACCGAGCCAGAGATCGACCTGGCGGAGGAATTGGCGAAGCAGCGAGTCATCGAGCTACCTGACGAAGACTTGGAGGGTGCCGTGGCAATCAATACAGAGACGGAAAAAGCTGAATTGCTTGCCGAAGAAGAGGCCCTGGAGCTTTCCAGAAAGCCTCTGGATGAAATTCTCAATATGGGCACACCGGAAGATGCTGCCAATGATGAAGACCAGATCGCTCAAACAGATGACAGCACTGAGGAAGAGCAAGATGTCGGTCAGTCGCACGAAGATGAGCCCGAATCCGCAACGGATGAACCTGAGAAATCGCTGCCAACCGATTCCGAAGCGGACGAAGGATCAGTGCAGGAAGCTGATATACTCAAGTTTTCTATCGAAGAAGTCGGAGAGGACAGGGAAGGCTGAACCTTTCTTCGCCATCTTCGACTGAAGCAACTCAATTCAAACATCGACTAACACCGAACTCCCTTCGGACAGAACACTGTGACTGAAAAACTACAGAAAGTGCTCGCTCGAGCAGGTTTCGGTTCTCGCCGCCAATTGGAAGAGTGGATTGCTGCGGGTCGGATAAAAGTGAACGGGGAAGTCGCTAAGATCGGAGCCAGAGTCAGCGACAGCGACAAGATACTGGTGGACGGCAAGAAGCTGGCGCCACAACGTAAATTGAAAGAGCAGACTCGAGTCA
Source organism: Pseudomonadales bacterium (assembly GCA_028281635.1). Taxonomy (GTDB): domain Bacteria; phylum Pseudomonadota; class Gammaproteobacteria; order Pseudomonadales; family Pseudohongiellaceae; genus UBA9145. Next base: position 13,544 of record JANQJM010000087.1, read on the forward strand.
TTCTCTACAACAAACCGGAAGATGAGATTTGCACTCGCAACGACCCGGAAGGAAGACCCACAGTCTTCGACAAGTTACCCCCACTTAAACACGGTCGTTGGGTTTCCATTGGTCGCCTTGACATCAACACCAGTGGCTTACTCCTCTTCACTACCGATGGTGAGCTAGCCAATAAACTAACCCACCCAAGCTCACAAGTTGAGCGTGAGTATGCGGTGCGGGTCATGGGTGAAGTAACCCCGGCAATGGTGCAGGCCATGCATAAGGGGGTGATAATTGATGGCGATGTCTGTCGCTTCACCGATATTCAGCACTACGGTGGAGAAGGAATAAACCAGTGGTATCACGTGGTACTAATGGAAGGAAAGAATCGCGAAGTTCGCAAGCTCTGGGAGTCACAAGGCATGCAGGTTAGTCGCCTGAAGCGAGTACGGTTTGGCCCCATCTTTATACCCAGCACCGTGTCCCGTGGCACCTATCAGGAGCTGAACAAGAACGAGATGCAGAAGCTCTATAAGCTGGTGGAAGACAAGTAAGACACTTCCGATAGTAGCGCGCTTAACGACACGCCAGCACTAAGCGTTAAACGCCATTGGATCGAAATCGCGCACATTAATCGCCTGGCCATGAATTGAGTCGGCTTCTTCACTCAGCATGTAGAGATATACGGGCATTAGTGTTTCCGGGCTGGGTTGCGAATCCGGATTTTCAGCTGGATAGGCTGCTTGCCGCATAGCAGTTCGAGTGCCCCCGGGATTGATACTATTTACTCGGATATTACTGGTTGTGGCGAGTTCGTCGGCCAGCGTCTGCATCAGTCCTTCCACAGCGAACTTGGATACGGCATAGGCACCCCAGTAAGCACGTCCGGTTCGGCCTACACTGGAGGAAGTGAACAATACACGCGCATTTTCCGCTGCTGCTAATAGCGGTAACACTGCCTTGGTCAAATAGAAGGCGGCATTTACATTCACCTTCATTAGTGCCTCCCAATCACTATCCGGATAGTGCTCTATCGGCGATCTTGCTCCAAGAATGGCGGCATTGTGAATGAGTACATCCAGCGCTGGCAGTTGCTCCGTCATGTGTTCGGCCAGCATCTTGTAGTCATCCGCCTCTGCGACAGCAAAGTCCATAGGCTGGATAATTACGCGACCCGGTGCAGTCTGTTCCAGCTCATCATAGAGCGATTCCAGTTTTTCCTGGGAGCGACCAAGCAGGACGAGATTGGCACCATAGCTGGCAAAGGTCTGGGCGCAGGTTTTACCGATACCATCACTGGCTCCGGTGATTAGCACATTGCGGTTTTCCAGAAATTTTTTCGGTGGATTGAACTGAAACATCGGGATGGGAGTTAGGGCCTGTTAACACTATTTGAATCATCACTGCCGGAGTCAGTCTTTCGTCCGGCGAGGCCCGAGGGAGCATCCAGTAGTGTATCTACTCGAGTGACCGAGAACGCTGCCGGGCGGAAAACTGGCCCGGCCCTTCGGGTTGTGGCTGAAAAGGCGCCACTCAGCGTTGCTCGTCGGTCATTTGGAGCCACCAAACCTCCCTCCTCGCGCCTTGATTGGCGCCTTTTCAGTCACAACAGTGACGATTCAAATAGTGTTAACAGGCCCTAGGCAAACTTCAACATATTCAATAGATCGATAGTTTGGTCTGCGGACTTGAGAATGAAATCTGCGTACCATTCTTCTACCTTGGCGTCTTCTGCAAGATAGCCATAACTGGCAGCTACAGCGATTACATCTGCATTTTTAGCAGCTTGCACATCACGCAAGTGATCACCTATGTAAACAGCACGTTCGGTATCTATCTGTAGCTTCTCCAGCGCTTTGAATATCGGCTCCGGATGCGGTTTCTTTTCCTGTACATGGTCTGGACAGATCAAAACTCCACAGCGCTGCAGCAGCTGTAATTGTTCGAGCAGTCGCAAACTGTATTTCTCGGGCTTGTTGGTAACGATGCCCCAGGGAATACTGGCAGAATCAAGCTCTACCAATAGTTGATCCATACCCGGGTAAAGTTCTGACTCGGTATTTAATAGTTTGTCGTGATACAGATCGAGCAAACGCTGATTAAGTGCGGCGAAGTTCTCATCACTTTCTTCGATTTTGAATGCGAGCTTGACTAGAGCACGCGCACCATCAGAGACGGTTTGATCAATGGCTTCCCGGCTGACAGCGGGGCGGTCATGCTCTGCCGTTAAGGTATTAACGACCTGGAAAAAATCAGGGGCTGTGTCGATGAGGGTGCCGTCAAGATCAAACAGCACACATTCGATAGAAGTATTGAGGGTCATGGCACGGGAGGGCGCTGATAACAGGCAATGTAGTTTACGTCGACATTGTTCTGCAGAAAGTAGCGCTTGCTAAACGGATTGTATCCCATGCCGATTTGGTCTTTAAGAGTTAACTCAGCGTCTCGGCTCCAGGCAGCTAATTCAGAGGGGCGGATAAACTTGCTGTAATCGTGAGTGCCACGGGGCAAGAGATTGAGTACGTATTCGGCGCCCACAATCGCAAACAAATAAGACTTCGGGTTGCGATTGATTGTTGAAAAGAAAATCCAGCCGCCGGGTTTTACCAGGGATTTGCAAGCGGCAACTACTGACGCTGGGTCGGGTACATGTTCGAGCATTTCGAGGCAGGTAACCACATCGAATGCGCCCGCTTGTTGAACTGCCAATTCTTCTGCAGAACTGTTCAGGTATTCGATCTGCAGTTTACTCTCCAGTAAATGCAGCTTTGCCACTGACAATGACGCTTCAGCTTTATCGATAGCGGTAACCTGTGCGCCATGATGAGCCATGGCTTCGGCCAAGATGCCACCACCACAGCCGACATCCAGAACACGTTTTTCAGCCAGATTGATATGGCGGCTAATGTAATTCATACGCAGTGGATTGATTTCATGTAACGGGCGGAATTCGCTATTGGGATCCCACCAGCGGGCGGCCAGCGCCTCGAATTTCTTAATTTCTGCGTCGTCTACGTTTTCCATCGTTGGGTTTAACACTCTTGGAAGGTTTGTTGCCAGTGGCTTGCACGTTGCTTGATATACGGCAGGTCTAATGTCACCAGTTCACCGTTACGCAACAACTCACCACCGCCACACCACACATCAGACACGTGATGGGCCTGCACGGCATAGGCTAAATGGGAAATGACATTGTTGACAGGAATAGTGCTGAGGTTATCAAGATTTACAGCTGCGATATCAGCATATTTACCTATCTCTAACGATCCAATATCTCCATCCAGGCCCATGGCTCGAGCGGCGTTAATCGTCGCCATCTCCAGTGCAGCGGCAGCGGGCAAGGCCTGCGGATCTTCGGCCACAGCTTTCGCTACCATGGCTGCAAGCTGCAGTTCGCCAAACATGTCCAGGTCATTGTTACTTGCTGCTCCGTCAGTGCCCAGTGCAACGTTGACACCAGTCTGGCGCAGTTTTTCAACTTCACACAATCCGCTGGCTAGTTTTAGATTGGACGATGGGCAATGAATGACACTTGCCCCTTGTTCCGCCAACATTTGCATCTCTTCACTATTGAGCTGGGTTGCATGAATGTTCACCAGGCGCGGACCAACCAGGTTCAAATCAGCCATACGCTGCAAAGGGCGTCTGCCATCAGCAGCAAGTGCGTCAGTGATTTCCTGTGCTGTCTCATGCATGTGGATATGAATGGGTACATCCAGTTCATTGGCCAGGGCGGCAAGCTTAATCAAGGGTTCGTCGGATACCGTGTAGGGAGCGTGCGGACCGAAGGCAGTGTGAACCAGTTCGCTGCTGCGGTAATCGTCATGCAATTGGGTAGCCTTAGCGATGTACTCATCGGCGTCCTGTGCCCAGGCGGTCGGAAAATCTAAAACCGGACTGGCGAGTTGCACGCGCATCTTGCTTTCCAGGCAGGCCTTGGCTACTTCATCAGGGAAGAAGTACATATCGGCAAAGCAGGTGGTGCCGCCCGAGATCATCTCGGCCATGGCTAACAGAGTGCCATCTCGGACGAACTCTCGACTCACATATTGGCCTTCCAGCGGCCAGATGCGATCCTCCAGCCATTGTTTGAGAGGTATGTCGTCAGCGATACCGCGAAACAGCGCCATCGGCGAGTGACCATGAGCGTTCACCAATCCTGGAATCAAAGCCTGTGTATCCAGAGCAATCGACTCCCTGGGGTTAAAGCGTTGGTTAATCTCGCTGCGGGGTGCTAAAGCCACTATGCGTTGGTTTCTGATGGCAATCGCATGATCCGTTAATACGGTATTGGATGGGACAACTGGAACGATCCAGGGTGCCGAGATAATCAGATCTGCTTCCGATGCATTGCCTTCACTCACGCTGTGTTTCTCCCTTTTTTAGCTCTGATTCTGGTGATTTTTTGTACATGAAAAGTGGGGCAGGATTATACCCATTAAGCGCTCAAATAGCGCCCCTAATTCTGCCTCCATCATCACTCTGTAAGACATTGATATACAAGCACTAATTATCGAATAAATTCCGCATTTAGGGTGTCAATTTGGGGCGACTTTATGCTAGAATTCTTTCCATAAAAACCGGCTCAAATTTGCACGCAAATAGCCAAAAAACCAGGACCGAAAGCAACCATCTTGTCGTTTGTAACCTTGCTAGATTTTCCAGCTATCCAAACCAGTCAATTACAGCTTACATCGCGCCGCGCTCTGCTCGCCGTATTCTAGGAATTCAGTAATCCATGTCTGACTTTGCTAAGCAGGTCTTGCCTGTTGCCTTAGAAAGTGAAATGCGTGAGTCCTATCTCGCTTACGCTATGAGCGTAATAGTGGGCAGGGCATTGCCTGACGTGCGTGATGGATTAAAGCCGGTACACCGTCGTGTGCTGTTCGCAATGAATGTCCTATCCAATGACTACAACAAGCCCTATAAGAAATCGGCGCGTGTGGTGGGCGATGTCATTGGTAAATACCACCCCCACGGCGACAGCGCTGTGTACGACACCATTGTGCGTATGGCTCAGGACTTCTCCTTACGCTATCCCTTGGTAGATGGTCAGGGCAATTTTGGTTCGATAGATGGTGATGCTGCGGCGGCAATGCGATACACCGAGATTCGCATGTCGAAAATCGCCCACGACCTGTTGGCGGATCTCGACAAGGAAACTGTCGACTTCTCGCCAAACTATGACGGTACGGAAGAAATCCCCGATGTGCTGCCGACCCAGGTTCCCAGTCTGCTGGTTAATGGTTCGTCGGGTATTGCTGTGGGTATGGCGACCAACATACCCCCACACAATCTCACTGAAGTTATCAATGGGGCGATAGCACTTCTGGACAATCCGGACATCGAAGTCGATGGCCTGATGGAGTATATCGAGGGCCCGGATTTCCCAACGGCAGGCATTATCAATGGCAAGGCCGGCATCGTGCAGGCCTATCGCACCGGCCGTGGCAGAATCTATGTTCGTGCCAGGGCTGAGATCATTGAGAGTGAAAAGTCCGGCAAAGAAAGCATTATCGTCACCGAGATCCCTTACCAACTCAATAAGGCCAAGCTCATTGAACGTATTGCCGAGTTGGTTAAAGAGAAAAAACTTGAAGGCATTACCGAGCTTCGCGACGAATCAGACAAGGATGGTTTGCGAATCGTTATCGAATTGCGTAAAGGTGAAATGGGTGATGTGGTTCTGAACAATCTCTACGCCCAAACCCAGATGCAGTCGGTGTTCGGCATCAATATGGTGGCACTGGTTGATGGTCAGCCACGTTTACTCAACCTGAAGGAAATGCTTGAAGCCTTCCTGCGCCATCGCCGGGAAGTTGTTTCCAGACGGACTGCCTATTTGCTCCGCAAAGCGCGCGAGCGTGGCCATATTCTGGAAGGTCTGGCTGTTGCGTTAGCCAATATTGATGCAGTTATTGAACTCATCAAGGGTTCACCAACCTCTGCTGAGGCAAAGGAAAAACTGCTGGCTCGCGCCTGGAAATCAGACAGCGTATTAGAAATGTTAGGGGAAGTTGGGTCTGATGCCTGCCGTCCCGATGGACTGGAAGAGCAATATGGCCTTAAAGATGCTGACTATTTCCTTTCGCCAGATCAGGCCCAGGCTATTCTCGAATTGCGTTTGCATAGATTAACTGGTCTGGAACACGAGAAACTCATTTCTGACTACAAAGAATTGCTGAAGCAGATTGCTGACTATCTCGACATTCTTGAGAACCAGTCGCGACTGCTTTCTGTAGTGCGTGGAGAATTGGAAGCGGTCAACAAGGAATACGGTGACGAGCGCCGTACTGAGATCGTTGGCTCACAGCAAGATCTGACCATGGAAGACCTGATCTCGGAAGAAGATAGGGTAGTCACCATTTCTCAAGGTGGTTATGCCAAGTCGCAACCATTGGCGGATTACTCTGCGCAACGTCGTGGCGGTATGGGTAAGTCGGCAGCCAGTGTGAAAGACGAAGATTTTGTCGAACATCTTCTTATAGCAAATACCCATGACACACTGCTGTGTTTCAGCAGTGTGGGTAAAGTTTATTGGATAAAAGTCTTTCAGATTCCAGTGGCAAGCAGAACTTCACGGGGTAAACCTATCGTGAATATTCTGCCTCTGGAAGAAAACGAACGTATCACCAATATGCTGCCGGTGAGTGAATATACCGATAATCATTTTGTGTTCATGGCAACGGCCAATGGCACAGTGAAAAAAACAGCGCTAACCAATTTTGCGCGCCAGCGCAGCGTTGGCTTGCGAGCCATCGAATTGGAGGAAGGAGACGAGTTAGTCGGCACCGCCATTACCGATGGTGAGCGCGACGTGATGTTGGTTAGCAGCAGTGGTAAGGCCATTCGATTCGCAGAGGGCGATGTGCGCCCTATGGGTCGCACAGCACGAGGTGTACGCGGGATCAAGATGGCTGATGGCTACCGCATGATTGCGCTCATCATTCCCGAGCAGGATCTACAAATATTGACTGTGAGTGAGAATGGCTATGGTAAGCGCACGCGCACCGAAGAGTTTCCTGTCTATGGCCGCGGTGGTCAGGGTGTGATTGCCATGCAGGCCAGTGACCGCAATGGCTCGGTTGTGGGAGCAGCGCAGGTGGCAGATAGTGATGAAATCATGCTGATCTCAGACAAGGGCACTTTGGTACGCACCCGCGTGGAAGAAGTGTCCGTGCAAGGTCGAAACACACAAGGTGTACGACTCATTCGATTAAAGGAAGGCGAGAAGCTGGTCGGCCTGGAAAGAGTTGAGGAACCCGATGAAGTCGATACTGACTCAGATTCCCAAATTCTTCAGGCAAACGGAGACGGCAGTCAGGTAACTGAACAAACAGCCCAGGCTGACTCAGCAGATGCCAGTGACGAAAGCGACGGTGATTCGGAAGAGTAGCTGTCGGGATGCGCAGCGCCTACTTACCCATATCCCCACAAAGTAGGCAAGGAACTCACAAGTAGACATGACTAAAACGGTCGCATATCTGGGGCCTCAGGGTACTTTTTCCCAGGCTGCCCTGCTGAATCATTTCGGTACCGATGTGAAGCAGCATCCTTGCGGATCAATCGATGAAGTATTTGCCGCCACCGAACAGGGACTGGCCGATGCAGGTGTCGTGCCGGTAGAAAATTCCACCGAGGGTATCGTTAACAACACGCAGGATTGCCTGGTGGATTCTTCGTTGTTGATCGTTGGCGAGGAGGTTGTACCGATAGAGCATCATTTGCTGGTCTCTGCGGAAAAAATCGATATGCCTATTAAGGTGATCGCTTCGCATAAACAATCTTTGGCGCAATGCAGGCAATGGATAGCTGAGCATTATCCTGAAGCTGAGTTGCTGGAGTGTGCCAGCAATGCCGATGCTGCCAGACAGGTAGATGCTGAACGTGGGGTGGTTGCTATAGCTGGCCGCTTGGCAGCTAAGAGTTATCAGCTCGCAATCAAAACCCGGGGTATTCAGGATCAAGACCACAATAGCACTCGTTTCTTGGTACTTGCTAATGAGCCTTGTGCTCCAAGTGGAAAAGATAAAACTAGTATTCTGGTATACACAGAAAACAAGCCCGGGGCCTTATTTCGGGTGCTCGAGCCATTCGAGAATCTGCAGGTGAGCCTTACCAAGATTGATTCCAGGCCGTCGAAAAAAGAAGCCTGGGAATACGTGTTCTTTATCGACTTTGAGGGGCACCAGCAGGACTCATCCATTGTTGAGCTATTCGAGCGATTGCAAGAGCGCACACAGTTGGTGAAGATTCTAGGCTCTTACCCAGTTTACTCTCTCGACGATTAGCGGCAGCAACAACGTGTCCGACTTGGCAAGCAAGACAATACTTTTCGTTGGTCTGGGTTTGATCGGAGGCAGTCTGGCGCGCGCTCTCCGCGAACGCAATCCTGCGCAAAAGCTTCTCGCCACCGATACCGATCAGTCTGCCCTGGACGCCGCCATGCAACAGGGAGCAATCGATCGGGTGGGAAGCCTGCAGCAGTTGGCTCCTGCTGCTGATATCTGCGTGCTCGCCACTCCGCCACTGGCTCTCATCGATCTTATTCCTGAAGTCGCCTCGCTGTGTCCCGCGCATACGGTGTTCACCGATGTCGGCAGCGTTAAATCTCATGTGCTGCCTGCAATAGACGCCCAAACGGAGACTTTTGCCGGGAATTTTGTTCTGGGTCATCCTATCGCTGGATCAGAACAGTCGGGTTTTCAGGCGGCCTCGAAAGATCTATTCAAGGGTAGGAAGACAATCTTATGTCCGCTGGAGCGAAACTCAACGGCAGCAATTGCTCAGATTAATGAGTTTTGGCGACAGGTTGGCGCCGATGTTATCGGAATGACGCCGGAGCGACATGATCAGGTGCTCGCGGCTACCAGTCATCTGCCACATCTGCTGGCATTCGCCATCGTGGATGTTTTGCTTCATCAGGAACAAAGCGATGATATCTTCCGTTATGCCGCAGGTGGGTTCGCCGATTTTAGCCGTGTAGCATCCAGTGATAGCACGATGTGGTCGGATATTTTTGTCGCGAATGCGCAAGCCACAGAAACTGTTTTAGACGATTACATCGACGCGCTGCGTTCATTGAAAGAGTCAATCAATAGTAGGGACAGAGCGGCACTGCGTGAAGTTTTTAATCGTGCCAAACAAACGCGAGATCGATTCATCCATAACCATTACCAGGGAAATTCACTACAAACAGTGTCAGACAACTTGATAACATTTAAAACCGCGCCAGGTGGCACTATTTCTGGTTCATTACGGGTACCAGGAGACAAATCTATTTCTCATCGATCCGTAATTTTTGGTGCTCTGGCTGATGGTATTACCAAAGTCAGTGGATTTCTTGAAGGTGAAGATGCACTTAAGACGGTGGCAGCATTTCGTGAGATGGGAGTCACTATTGTCGGCCCAGACAAAGGTGAGATGACAATCTACGGCGTGGGCAAAGAAGGCTTGCAAGCACCCAGGATTCCATTGGATATGGGTAATTCCGGAACCGCGATGCGTTTGATGGCGGGTCTACTCGCCGCCCAGGCTTTCGATTCTGAACTGTTTGGTGATGAATCTTTAAACTCTCGTCCCATGGGCCGAATTGCGGATCCACTTCTTACTATGGGTGCCGCCATTGAGACCGACAGCGACGGCACGCCGCCTCTCAAGATTGAGGGTAAGAAACTGCGGGGAACTCAGTACGACATGCCAGTTGCCAGCGCGCAGGTGAAATCCTGTCTGCTGTTGGCAGGCCTGTTCGCGGAAGGAACCACTTCAGTCACTGAACCTGCAATCTGTCGCGATCACACAGAACGCATGCTGAAAGGTTTCGGCTATACGATTGAAGGCGGCTATCCCGGAAGCACCGTGAGCGTGCAGGGTGGCCAACGACTCGCGGCGGCTTCGATTGATGTGCCGGCCGATATCTCTTCGGCAGCATTCTTTCTGGTAGCTGCATCGATCGCGCCTGACTCAGACTTACTGCTTGAACATGTGGGAATCAATCCAACCCGCATCGGCGTTATCAATATATTGCGCGACATGGGAGCCGCTATAAGCTTCGAGAACCAACAGGAAGTAGGGGGTGAGCCGGTGGCGGACATTCGGGTGAAATCCAGCAGGCTCCATGGCATTGAGATACCCAAGGATCAAGTACCGTTGGCTATCGATGAATTTCCTGTGCTGTTTGTGGCGGCCGCCTGTGCCGAAGGTGAAACAGTGCTGCGTGGTGCGGAAGAATTGCGAGTAAAGGAGAGCGATAGAATCGACGCCATGGCGACTGGGCTGAAAACTCTGGGAGTGGAGATTGAAACCTTTCCTGATGGCATTCGCATAGTAGGTGGCAAGTTTGGAGGAGGTAAGATCGATAGCCTTGGTGACCATCGCATAGCGATGGCTTTTGCGGTGGCAGGCCTGCGTGCGGAAGATGCCATTGAGATAGTCAATGCGCAGAATGTGGCAACGTCGTTTCCAGGGTTTGCGTCACTGGCTAATGCAGTCGGCTTCAAACTAACTGAGTTGGCGGTTTAGTGGACTCTTCGGTTCCCGTCATAGCCGTAGATGGCCCGTCAGGCACAGGCAAAGGCACTATCGCTGCCCATATCGCGCAAACTCTGGGATTTCACTTGCTGGACAGCGGCGCGCTCTACCGAATCCTGGGCATCGCCGTGCTGAAGTCCGGTACTGACCTCAATGATGGGCCAGCGGTTGCTGAACTGGCCAGCAGCTTGGATATTGCGTTCAGTCCCACAGAGCCCGGAGTTGTGTTGCTCAATGGGGAAGATGTCTCCGTGCAGATTCGGACCGATGAGGGTAGTGACATGGCCTCACGGGTAGGAGCCATTCCGGAAGCCAGACAGGCCTTGATGCAACGCCAGTTGGATTTTCGCAAATCACCTGGTTTAGTCGCCGATGGCAGGGACATGGGCACCGTGGTTTTTCCCGATGCACTGCTCAAAATCTACCTGACTGCGAGCCCGGAAGAGAGAGCTCGAAGGCGATATAAGCAGTTGATAGATAAGGGTATTGGTGCTATCCTGCCCGCCCTTTTGCAGGACCTGAAAGAGCGTGATGCGCGCGATAGTGAGCGCAAAATATCACCTCTGATACCAGCATCCGATGCCATCGTTTTAGACACCACAGAGTTGTCTGAGGAACAGGTGACGGAGCGGGTAATGAAATTGGTTCATACCGCGCTGAACTGACGCAGCTCAGTACAGGCCGGCAAGAGGATGGTGGTTCCGGCTTGTGACACCAGCAAAAGCGAGCCTCGAATCTAATATAACTGACCCATGATTGCTGGATCATGGTCTTATAATGTGCTTTATAAATACATTATAACTATTTGAAATATTTGGATTAATTAATGAGTGATAGTTTTGCAGATCTGTTCGAACAGAGTCTGAACGAAATCGACATGACCCCGGGTGCCATCGTAACTGGCACCGTCATTGATATAGACACCGACTGGGTCACTGTCCACGCTGGACTGAAATCTGAAGGTGTTATTCCCCGTACACAATTTTTAGACGAACAAGGCAACCTGTCCCTGGAAGTAGGGGACGAGGTGAAGGTAGCGCTGGAGACTGTCGAAGACGGTTTCGGCGAGACCCGACTGTCCAGAGAGAAGGCCAAGCGCGCCGAATCCTGGATGGAACTGGAAGCTGCCTACGAAAAGAACGATATCGTCACCGGCATCATCAACGGCAAGGTGAAGGGTGGTTTCACAGTCGATCTGAACAACATCCGGGCCTTCTTGCCCGGTTCTCTGGTGGATGTGCGCCCGGTACGCGACACCCTGCATCTGGAAGGTCAGGAATTGGAATTCCGCCTGATCAAGTTGGATCGCAAGCGCAACAACGTCGTTGTTTCTCGACGCGCTGTATTGGAATCAGTCAGCTCTGAAGAGCGCGATGCACTGCTCGAGAAGTTGCAAGAAGGCATGTCAGTTAAGGGCATCGTGAAAAACCTGACTGACTACGGTGCTTTCGTTGACCTCGGCGGCGTCGACGGTCTACTCCACATTACCGACATGTCCTGGAAGCGTATCAAGCACCCCAGCGAAATAGTCAATGTTGGCGATGAAATTGACGTAAAAGTCTTGAAGTACGATCGCGAGCGTAATCGTGTTTCACTGGGTCTGAAGCAATTGGGCGAGGATCCCTGGGTTGCCATTAAGCAGCGTTACCCTGAAAACACCCGTGTCAAAGCAGTCGTCACTAATCTTACCGACTACGGTTGTTTTGCTGAGTTGGAGGAAGGTGTCGAAGGTTTGGTCCACGTCTCTGAGATGGATTGGACCAATAAGAATATTCACCCAAGCAAAGTCGTGCAGCTAGGTGACGAAGTGGAAGTCATGGTGCTGGACATCGATGAAGAGCGTCGTCGCATCTCGCTTGGTATCAAGCAATGTTTTCAGAATCCATGGGATGGCTTCGCTGAAAACTTCAAGAAAGGTGACAAGATCTCTGGCAGCATTAAGTCGATTACAGACTTCGGTATCTTTATCGGCCTGGATGGCAATATAGATGGCCTGGTTCATCTGTCAGATATTTCCTGGGATGAAGCTGGCGAAGAAGCGGTTCGTAACTACAAGAAGGGTGATGAGATAGAAACAGTAATTCTGTCTATTGATCCAGAACGTGAACGCATCTCGCTGGGCATCAAACAACTCGCAGATGATCCATTCATGAACTACGCTTCTGAATTCGAGAAGGGTAGTATCGTTAAAGGTACAGTGACTGAACTTGATGCAAAGTCAGCCGTAGTCAACCTGCAAGATGGTGTCGATGCAGTACTACGGGCCTCTGAAATCAGCAGAGACAAAGTAGAAGATGCAAGGAATGCGCTGAAAGAAGGTGATGAAATTGATGTGAAAGTTGTGAGCATCGATCGCAAGAACCGAGTTATCAGTGTTTCCATCAAAGCAATTGAGATTGATGATGAGAAAGCAGCGATTCAAGAGCACAGAAGTCAGGAAGGCAGCGATGTGTCTCCAGGCACCATTGGTGACTTGATCAAAGCTGAAATGGACAAGAGCTAAGCTTAGCGATTAGCCAGCCAGCAACTAATACGAAGAGCGCACTAGAGCGCGAGCGGTAAACAGGTACAGGGGATAATAATGACGAAGTCTGAACTGATAGATCGCATCGCTAGTAAACAAACTCAGCTTTCTTCAAAAGATGTTGAGCTGGCCGTTAAAGCTGTTATCGAGTACATGTCGCAGGTGCTCTCGGAAGGTGGTCGCATTGAAATTCGGGGCTTTGGCAGTTTTTCATTGCACTACCGTGTGCCAAGAATTGGTCGCAATCCAAAGACGGGGACTCCAGTTGCTCTTAGCGGAAAGTATGTGCCGCACTTCAAACCCGGAAAGGAGTTGCGTGACCGCGTCAACAACAGCATGCTAGCGGAGCAGCAGATTTAGCTGCCTGCTCCCAAGCAATAAGCTCACTGACGAACGGCATGGCCCTCTGGGTTATGCCGTTTTTTCGTTTTGGCTATACCGCTCAATCGATTAAAGGAATAACAAGCAAGCTCAAAACCAATGCGAAAGTTAGTTAACGTGTTTTCTGGCCTGTTTTTGGTTCTGGTGTTTATAGCCAGCATCAGCTTTTCCTATTTCAACACCACTGAAGTCAGCATCTCTTTGGGAAGTGTCGCGTTTTCTCCATTGCCAGTTTCGGTTTGGATAATCGGCGCCTTTGTCAGTGGTGGCACTATTGGGCTGTTGTTGGGTCTGGGGCTGGTTAAGCAACTCAAGTCCCGAGCAGAAATCAGACGGCTCAAGAAGACACTCGCCGAGTCGCAACAAGAAGTTTCTAAACTACGGTCAATGACGCTGAAGGACCTGGAATAGTATGGACAGCTTGTTGATCTACTTGTTGCTATTGTTAGCTGTCGTAGCAGGGTGGTTGATGGGGCGTCTAACTGCCCGCAGCAAAACTACAAAGCCGCGCAATACGCAATCGATTTTTCAGGACTACTTTGTTGGTCTCAACTATCTACTGAACGACGAGCCTGACGAAGCGATCGATACCTTTATCAAGGCACTGGAAATCAATAGCGATACCATTGAAACCCATCTCGCACTTGGAGCTCTGTTACGCCGACGAGGCAAGGTCGATAAAGCGATAAAAGTTCACCAGACGCTTCTGGCGCGTCAAGGCCTCGACAAATCTTTTTTTGACTCCACACGATTGCAGCTGGCATTGGATTATATTTCGGCGGGATTATTGGATCGGGCCGAAAGATTGCTTAAGGAGATTCAGGAAGAGGGTGGGGATGCTCGTTGGGAAGCTCTAAAGCACCTGGTGACTATCTATCAAACAGAGAAGGAATGGGAGCTTGCCCTGAACTGTGTGGGGTCTCTGCTGCAAAATTCATCCTTTAAGAAGGACACGGAACTGCGTTCAATCGCCGCTCACTATTGCTGCGAACTGGCTGAAGACCTGTTGCGGCAAAACCAGCTGAACCGTGCCAGAGACCAGATTCGCCGGGCATTCACCTTTGATCGTAAACATGTACGTGCTTCACTACTGTTAGCGAAGTTAGAACAGCGACTGGGAAACATGGCGGCCGCTGTAAAAGAGCTGATCCGAGTTCGAACTAACCACCCCGATTTCAGTGCCTACATATTGGAGCTGCTTAGCGAATGGTATAGAGGCTCAGCTCACGAAGACGAGCTGGAGACTTTGCTGGCTGAACAACTGGCAACGTCACCTGATGCGCATTTACTGCAGCATCTCGTACGAAGCATTCACAGTAAGCGAGGCGATGCCGCTGCCATGGCGTTTTTGGAATCCCACTATGACAAACACCCTTCCCTGGAGGGAATGATTTCGTTGCTAAGCTTGCATATGGCTGAGGCGAAAGGCTCAGTGAATGAGGACCTGTCGAGGATCAAGGACCGACTTGCGGCAATCCAGCAGAAACAATACAGCTATCAATGCAATCATTGCGGATATGAATCCCGTAACTTGTATTGGCTGTGTCCCAGCTGTCAGCGTTGGGACAAGACCGGACCGATCCCACAGGACATGGCCTGAATATTCTTATGTAAGAGGAACGCCCAATTGGAAAAGCCCATCATCATTGCGCTGGATTTCGAAACAGACGATGCAGCGCTTGCTTTGTTAGACAAACTTGATCCGACATTGTGTCGGGTGAAAATTGGCAAGGAACTTTTTACCGCATGCGGGCCACAATTCGTGAGGACTGTGGTGGGCCGTGGCTTCGATGTATTTCTCGATCTCAAGTTTCACGATATTCCCAATACCGTCGCGCGCGCAGCTGCCCGCGCGGCAGAATTGGGTGTTTGGATGATGAATATACATGCTGCAGGCGGCATGGCGATGATGGAGGAAACGCGCAAGACTCTGGAGGGTTTTGGCAATGATCGGCCGCAGCTGATCGCAGTGACTTTATTGACCAGTTTGGGCCAGGAAGATCTGACAACCATAGGACTTAACTGCACACCGCAGGATCAAGTGCTGAGACTGGCTAGATTAACCAAGCAGGCTGGTCTGGATGGTGTAGTGTGCTCCGCAGCCGAGACTGTGGCACTGAGGCGGGACATTGGCGATGATTTTCTGCTGGTAACGCCAGGAATTCGTCGTCCTGAAGATGCCACTGGTGATCAAAAGCGGGTGGTCGGTCCGGCCGAAGCCATGGCGAACGGCAGTAGCTATCTCGTAGTTGGCCGTCCGATCACTCGTGCAGAATCACCTTTACAGGCTTTAGAGGCTTTCAATTCCGCCGCAACTGGCTAATTAACAGTTCTGGACTAGACTGAATGGAGCAATCTACTGGTTGCTTCATTCAATTAACTGATAAGGAAATTAGTATGTCTATATGGAACTTGATTCGGGCTGCTTTGACGGCATTAGTGCTGATCTTTGCTCCAGCAGCTCTTGCAGCAGAAGCACCTCAGGAAGTAACCCAGGCCGTTGAGCAGGTTGATATCAACACAGCCGATGCGGCCACTATCGCTGTCTCGCTGGAAGGGGTCGGTATGGTGAGGGCCAAAGAAATCGTCGCCTATCGCACCATGTTCGGCAACTTCAAGAGTGTCGATGAACTGCTGGAAGTGCCCGGGATTGGCGCAGCAACACTGGAAAAGAACCGATCCCGGATTATCATTTCCAGCAATTGAGAATGGCGGGGTAGCCTCATGGCCTCGGCCAGCTAGCGGGCCGTTAATACTCAGTCAGGCACTTTCTCCAGAACTTTCAATGCCACTTTTAGAAAGCTATGAAAGTGCCTGATTTTATTGCTAAAACTATCTATAATTCGGCGGCATAAGAATCCTAAACCGCTTCACCACTATGCTGCCGTTCATGTTTCTAGTCGGAGTATTCCTGCTTTCTTTGCTGTTGACCGGTGCTATTCGTCGATTGGCGCTGCGGCGGCAGATTCTGGATGTTCCCCAGTCCCGTAGCGCCCACTCCGTGCCCACACCGGTGGGTGGTGGCCTGTCGATCGTGCTTCTGCTGTTGATCGTCTCTACCGTAGCTGTCTATGCCGACTATCTGTCCCCGCAGACCTATCTGGCCTTATACGGTGCATACCTGGTGGCCCTGGTTGGATTGCTTGATGATCTGTGGGAACTGCGAATCAGTATTCGTGTTTCTTTGCAATTTCTCGCAGCGGCGTGGTCTCTGTATTGGCTGGGTGATGTTGCGCCCATCAATATAGGAGGATGGCAACTTCAACAGCCGATAATTCTGGCTACACTAGCATTGTTTGCCCTGGTGTGGCTGCTTAACCTCTACAATTTCATGGATGGAACAGACGGTATTGCTGGTACCGAGTTGGTATTTGTTGCGGCTATGGCGGCGCTTCTTACAATTGAGTCCGCTGACTATGAAGTCACCTTGATCGCCAGCACTCTGGCAGTAGCCGCAGCGGGTTTTCTGGCATGGAATTGGGCTCCAGCCAAAATTTTTATGGGTGATGTTGGCAGTGGATTTAGTGGCTTCATGCTGGGCTTGTTAGCACTATTGAGCATGGCTTCAGATGCCATGTCAGTCTGGACCTGGTTGGTGTTACTCGGTGTATTTATTACTGACGCGACTTTGACCCTGGTGCGGCGCGCTGTGGAGGGCAAACGCTGGTATGAAGGTCACTCCAGTCATGCTTACCAGCATCTGGCCCGGCGCTATAAGAGTCACGCCAAAGTGACGATATCCCTGTTAATGGTAAACTTGCTCTGGCTCACGCCTTTAGCCTACTGGACTACGGTTGCAGAAGATCTGGGTTTTTTGATTTGTTTGCTGGCGCTAGCACCTTTGGCTTTCATGGCTTATCGACTGGGAGCCGGGATAGAACCGTCAGCAGTGCAAGCGAATAGTTAACGGATAGAAAGAGGGAAGGATAGATGTTACTGCACAACATTCCTGTGACAAGGTCGTTGAAACGATTCTTTATGATGTCAGCAGACACCATAATGATTGTTATGGCTCTAGCGTTCTCATTTATCCTGCTTGGTAAGGATTTGTTCGCTCTGGAACAACGCTTTTATCTATACCTGACTGTTGCAACCGCATTAAGCATACTGTTTTTCATTCGAATCGGGCTGTATCGGGTGCTGGTTCTGTATATGGGGTTACAAGCGGTTTTTCTAATCCTGCAAGGGGTTACATTCGCTACTTGTTTGCTTGCGGCGTCTTACTATCTTGCGCAAACGCCTGAGGGCACCGATTTCTCAGTACTCCCAATCTTCTGGATGATCTCTCTGTTATTCATCGGTGGCAGCCGATTTGTAGGGAAGGTCTTGTTGCAAAGTCTTATACAAAACTTCCGGCCCAAGGAGCCGGTAATCATTTACGGAGCCGGTAGCTCCGGAATGCAGTTAGTGGTTGCCTTACAGAGTGGAGATCAGTATCTACCAGTTGCGTTCGTTGATGACAGTCAGAGTATGCTCGGTAGTGCCGTGCACGGCATACGAGTGTACAGCCCAAATTCCTTGTACGAGCTCATAGAAACTTACTCTGTGCGGCAAATATTCTTGGCTATTCCTTCTGCCACTCATGCGGAGAGAAAAGAGATTCTCAATCGTCTGGAGCATTTGCCAGTACACGTGAAAACTGTTCCCGACTTGTTCGATATGGTCTCTGGCAAAGTCGGTGTTGACGAGATTCGTGACATTGATATTGAAGACCTTCTTGGTCGCGATATCGTGCCGCCAAATCCAGAACTTTTAGGAGCTTGTATAAGCGGTCAGTCGGTAATGGTGACCGGTGCTGGAGGATCGATCGGATCGGAACTATGCCGCCAGATCATTACTATTAATCCAGCCCGTGTGGTGCTTCTGGATTCATTCGAATATGGGCTGTATGAAGTTGAAGCGGAACTAAAAGAAAACCTTAAAACTATAGAGAATGGTGAAGACATCGAAATCGTTGCACTGCTTGGCTCAGTGTGCAATCGAGTGCAAATGGAAAACGCCATTAAGAGTTTTGAAGTAGACACGGTTTATCACGTAGCTGCGTATAAGCAGGTACCGATGGTGGAAAAAAATGTCGTGGAAGGTGCACAGAATAATATCTTCGGCACACTTGTATCGGCGCAAGCCGCGGAAGCTCTTAGGGTGAAGAACTTCGTCTTCATTTCTACTGACAAGGCGGTGCGCCCGACTAACTATATGGGCGCGACCAAGCGTCTCGCCGAGCAAGTCTTGCAAGCGATGGCGCAGCGTGGAAGCAATACACGTTTCAGTATTGTTCGCTTTGGTAATGTGCTGGGTTCTTCCGGATCAGTCGTGCCCTTGTTTCGTAAACAAATTAGCAGCGGGGGACCAGTAACTGTAACTCATCCCGAAGTGACTCGATATTTCATGACAGTGCAGGAGGCCGCGCAATTGGTTTTGCAGGCCGGCTCCATGGCTAATGGTGGCGAAGTATTTGTGTTGGATATGAATGAGCCCATTCGAATTGTAGATCTGGCGAAGAAAATGGTTCATCTAATGGGCTACGATGTTAAGGACGAGAATTCTTATCGCGGCGATATCGCCATCGAATACACTGGTCTGCGTCCCGGGGAAAAACTCTATGAGGAGCTGTTGATTGGTGAGTCAGTGACCGGCACTGAACATCCCAAGATCATGCGTGCTCAGGAAGACTCGCTCGATTGGTATGCGCTTCAGGGATTGTTATCGAGACTAGAGAAAGCCTGTCAACAGATCGATCTGCCTTCAATCAAGGCTATTTTCCTGGAGGCGGTAGATGGGTTTGAACCGAAGGAGGATGTGAGTGACCCCCTATGGGATATCTACTACTCACAACCGCCCTCTGCTTCTGACGGTGAGCAAGAGGAGCAACAGAATGTTACTCCTCTATTTAAAGACTAAGCTTTCAGCAAACAGCTGAGAATGAATCGAGTTTGGTTTTACTCGGCACGTCTTATAGAATTAATCACGATTGGATCAGTTGGCACATCGCTGTAAGGACCTGATCTGCCAGTGGGCACCATGGCAATGGCGTCCACCACATCCATTCCCTCGATGACTTCACCGAAGACCGCATAGCCGAAACCACTCGGTGTTTCGTTTTGGTGATTCAGGAAATCATTATTGACCAGGTTGATAAAAAACTGACTGGTTGCGCTGTCCACGACATTGGTGCGAGCCATGGCGATTGTGCCGCGATTATTGGGTGCATCTGCAGCCGCTTCATTCTTGATAGCGTCATAGGTGGATAGCTGCACCATGTTTTCATTAAAGCCACCACCCTGGATCATGAATCCCGAGATAACGCGGTGGAATATGAGGCCATCGTAAAGTTCATTGTCTGTGTAGCGTAAGAAGTTTTCGACACTGATAGGGGCCTTATCTGCCCACAGCTCGATGGTAATGCTGCCTTTATTTGTCTCCATGACTACTACGGGGTTATCTTGCGCCAATGCTGTGGAACCGAAGATCAACAGGATGGATAAGAGTAGTGCGCGCATGTAGGAGTCTCCCTCTGTTTGCATAGTGCCTGCGTGAGCAGTTGTTGTTGAGTGGCCAGCTACTATACATTATTTGCGAGCTGCTTAACTACAGATTAACGGCTGTCCTTGAATAGAGGGCGCGACAGCAACTATTCGATCTCTCTGAGAACGGTGAAGTTGGAGAAGTACCTGGGTAAGATGGCTGCCCAACCTGGACTCGAACCAGGAACCAAGTGATTAACAGTCACCTACTCTACCATTGAGCTATTGGGCAGCGGAGCAATGGTCAAACGGGCCGTGGCCCGGGTAGTCTTGAGGTCTGAGAAGCCCCAAAAAAGGCGCGTAGTCTAAGCAGAAATCCCGATTTGGTCAACCGCCGACCAGTCGTCTCTAAGCAAGCCTAAGCAGATTATTGTACTCTTGCCGCTTTGACCAGACTCGATACCACAGCCCATGAGCAAGCAGTTCCAAATCGAATCCAAATTTAAGCCCGCTGGCGACCAGCCGGATGCCATCGCACAATTGGTGGAAGGGCTGGAAGATGGTCTCCATGCGCAAACTCTGCTCGGGGTGACAGGTTCGGGCAAGACTTTCACCATCGCCAATGTGGTTGAAAAAGTGCAGCGACCGACCCTGGTCATGGCGCCTAATAAGACCCTGGCAGCTCAACTCTACGGCGAATTTAAAGAATTTTTTCCTGACAATGCGGTGGAGTATTTCGTTTCCTACTACGACTACTACCAGCCAGAAGCCTACGTCCCTTCCTCCGATCTCTATATCGAGAAGGACGCGACGATTAACGATCATATTGAGCAGATGCGCTTGTCCGCTACCAAAGCTTTATTGGAGCGGTCCGATGTGATCGTGGTGGCTACCGTATCGGCAATTTATGGTCTAGGTAACCCCGACTCGTATTTGCAAATGGTGGTGCATCTCGATCGAGGTGACAGAATGGATCAGCGCAAGTTGCTACGCAGACTTGCCGATCTGCAATACACCCGCAATGACATGGAGTTGCGCCGCGCGACATATCGGGTGCGCGGAGATGTTATAGATATCTATCCAGCTGAATCTGAAAGAAATGCAATTCGCATTGAACTGTTTGACGATGAGATTGAAAAACTTTCTTACTTCGATCCTCTGACTGGCAGTGTCATCCAGGAGGTTCCCCGTTTAACCGTCTTTCCTAAGTCCCACTATGTGACACCCCGAGAAATCCTTCTGGGCGCGCTTGATGATATTAAGGAAGAGCTGCGCGACCGGCTCAAACAATTGAATGACAATAATAAGCTGGTGGAAGCCCAACGCCTCGAGCAACGCACGAAGTTCGATCTGGAGATGATTCAGGAATTGGGTTACTGCACTGGCATTGAAAACTACTCCCGATATCTATCAGGCCGGGAGGCTGGACAGCCCCCACCAACGCTTTACGACTATCTGCCGCCCAATGCCCTGGTGGTGGCCGATGAATCCCATGTATCCATTCCTCAACTGGGCGCCATGTTTAAGGGCGACCGCTCGCGCAAGGAGACCCTGGTTGAGTACGGCTTTCGACTGCCATCGGCCCTCGACAACCGACCCTTACGTTTTGAAGAGTGGGAGTCGCTGACACCACAAATTATCTTTGTGTCCGCAACGCCAGGACCCTACGAAGACGAGCATGAGGGGCAACGCGTTCGTCAAGTAGTGCGACCAACAGGATTGGTGGATCCTGAACTGGAGGTGCGGCCTGCCTCCAGTCAGGTAGATGATTTACTGTCGGAAGTGCGTCGTGTCGTTACGCAGGAAGAGCGCGTACTGGTCACGGTGTTGACTAAACGTATGGCGGAAGATTTAACCGACTATCTCGCCGAACATGATGTGCGCGTGCGCTATCTCCATTCAGACATCGATACCGTTGAGCGTTCAGAAATTATACGCGACCTTCGATTGGGCAATTTTGATGTGCTGGTTGGAATTAATCTGTTACGAGAGGGGCTCGACATACCTGAAGTGTCATTGGTCGCCGTGTTTGATGCGGATAAAGAAGGGTTCTTACGCTCCGAGAGATCACTTATCCAGACGATTGGCCGCGCGGCGCGAAATCTAAATGGTAAAGCTATACTCTATGCAGACGATATTACCGGCTCCATGCAACGTGCAATCGACGAATCAAGCCGCCGCCGAAATACTCAACTGGAATACAACGAAGATCACAATATCACGCCGATTGGAGTGAGAAAGCGGGTGCTGGATGTTATGGAGGGCGCCTATGCAGCACCTGGCAGCCGCTCTCGTCAGCGTGGCCGTGCTGTTGCGGAGAAAGGCGGGGCTTATACACGACTGAATCTGACTGATCCCACCGAGGTGAAAAAGGAGATTGAATCCCTGGAGACCCAGATGTACGAGCAGGCAAAGAATCTCGCATTCGAGGAAGCTGCGGCGACTCGGGATCGCATCGCGCAGCTGCGAGAAAGTTTGCTAAGGCAATGACTTGATAGGGTTTTTCTTGGGTATCACCGCTAAAAACCGTCGACAGAGGGACATGGTTTTCCTTATAATCGCCTGTCTTTTTCAGGGATCATCTGATGACTCGGGTTTTCCCAAAGGAGTAGTTGCAGCAGGCGCGTAGCTCAGTTGGTTAGAGCGCTACCTTGACATGGTAGAGGTCACCAGTTCGACTCTGGTCGTGCCTACCATTCCTTAGATCGATAAGTTCAAGTTTTCGAACTATTACCAAACTTATTTGTAAGCTTGGAATCGCAAGTTATGCGATTTTGTCACCCATTGAGTTTAACAGTTTAGACAGGCAAACGGACGGGATAGAGTAATGCCTCAAATCACACTACCAGACGGCAGCAAACGGGACTATGAAGGTCCAGTGAGTGTAGCCGGAATCGCAGAATCCATAGGGCCAGGATTGGCAAAGGCGGCATTGGCAGGTCGCGTTGATGGAACACTGGTAGATACCTCATACACGGTCGACCACGATGCTGAAGTGGCCATCATTACAGAGCGAGACAACGATGGTCTGGAAGTGTTGCGACATTCCTGCGCGCACTTGATGGCTCAGGCCGTGCAGCGCTTGTTTCCAAAAGCCCAGGTGACTATTGGCCCGGTGATCGAGAATGGCTTCTTTTATGACTTCGCCTTCGAGCGTCCGTTTACGCCTGAAGACCTGGAAGCAATCGAAAAGACCATGAATGAAATCGTTAAGGAAAATCTCGAAGTAGAGCGATCAGTCCTGCCAAGAGATGAGGCGATAAAGTTGTTTAAGGAAATGGGCGAAGAGTACAAAGTTGAAATCATCGAAAGCATCCCTGGCGATGAAGATCTTTCTTTTTATAAGCAGGGCGAGTTTATTGACCTCTGCCGTGGTCCCCATGTGCCCAGTACCGGCAAATTCAAAGCCTTCAAGTTAACCAGTGTCGCGGGAGCTTACTGGCGCGGTGATTCTAACAACGAAATGCTGCAACGCATTTACGGGACTGCCTGGGGCTCGAAGCAGGACCTGAAGCTCTATCTGAAGCGCCTGGAAGAGGCTGAGAAAAGGGATCATCGCAAATTAGGTCGTCAGCTTGGTCTGTTTCACATGAGCGAGGAAGCGCCCGGTTCAGTCTTCTGGCATCCGAAAGGATGGAAATTGTTCCTGCAGCTATTGGACTACATGCGTAAGCGTCAGGAAGAGGCTGGCTACATCGAGGTAAATACGCCGGACGTCATGGATCGCAGTTTGTGGGAAACCTCAGGACATTGGTTTAACTACCGTGAACATATGTTTACAACGCAGACTGAAGATGAACGAGTGTTTGCTTTAAAGCCGATGAACTGCCCGGGTTCCGTTTCGATGTATGCACAGGGCCTCAAGAGTTATCGTGATTTACCGCTCAGGATGGCCGAGTTTGGCAAAGTTCACCGCTACGAACCATCCGGTGCGCTGCACGGTTTGATGCGAGTACGTCACTTTACTCAGGATGATGCGCACATTTACTGCACAGAATCTCAGATGGAGCAGGAGTGCATTGACGTTGTCGCACTGGTGCTGGACATCTACAAGGATTTTGGTTTTGAGGATGTGGTCATCAAGCTCTCAACACGGCCAGAAAAACGCATTGGAAGTGATGAAATCTGGGACAAGCTCGAAGGGGCTCTGATCAACTCACTGCAATCAATGAACCTGGACTATGAACTGTACCCCGGCGAAGGGGCGTTTTATGGTCCCAAACTCGAGTTTGTGCTGCGGGATGCCATCGGCCGGGACTGGCAGTGCGGTACCTTGCAGGTCGATATGAACCTGCCCGAACGATTCGATATCTCCTATGTGGATGATAGTGGTGATCGCAGCAAGCGCCCGGTGATGCTGCATCGCGCGCTGTTTGGCTCGCTGGAGCGTTTCATTGGCATTCTGATTGAGCATTTCGAAGGAAAATTCCCACCCTGGCTGGCACCGGAACAGGTCGTGGTGATGAATATCACCGACAAGCAGTCCGACTATTGCCTGAAATTAGAAGAATCCTTGAAAAATAAAGGGTTTAGGGCCATATCTGACTTGAGAAATGAGAAGATCGGCTTTAAAATCCGCGAGCACACTCTACTGAAGGTCCCCTATCTTCTCGTGGTAGGCGACAAAGAGGTGGAATCCGGCACGGTAGCGGTTCGCACGCGCGGAGGTGAAGACCTGGGAGCGATGACATTCGAAGACTTTTGTAATCACTTAAGCCAGGATGTTGCCCGTTTTGGCCGGAGTGAGGATGAGCAAGCTGAGCACAGAGGCGCAGCTTAAGTAAGGAGTTTGAGAATTAGCATCGTTGCAGTATCCAACAAGGGGTCAGAGCGCTCGCGCCTATTATGAGAAGTAGTGCCAAAAAGCCGCTGATCAACGAATTTATTGAAGCTGATGAAGTGCGCCTGGTTGGGGCGGATGGTTCCCAGGTGGGAGTTGTTCCAATCGAAGAGGCACGGGCGGCAGCTGAAGAAGCCAAACTTGATCTGGTGTTAATCGCACCTGATGCAGACCCAGTGGTCTGCAAGATCATGGATTATGGCAAACACATATTCGATCTCAAGAAGCAGAAGGCTGCGAACAAGAAGAAGCAGCGTAGGGTTCATGTAAAAGAGATCAAGTTTCGACCAGGGACGGAAGAAGGGGATTATCAGGTCAAACTACGCAACCTGATACGTTTCCTGTCAGATGGGGACAAGGCCAAGGTGTCATTACGATTCCGCGGTCGTGAGTTAGCCCATCAACATCTTGGGCAGGAGCTCGTAGAACGCATCAGAGAAGATTTGGTGGACTATGGCACTGTAGAACAGGAACCCAAGATGGAAGGTCGCCAGATCGTTATGGTTTTGGCGCCCAATAAAAAGCGCTAGCGAATTTAAGGGTCAGTGTCCGTTGATCCTTTGTGGATCTACGGACACTGGCCTTTTTACTTGTTTAGATGAATTGAAATCGTTGGGATATTTTACCCAACCAAATGCGAGTGATAGAGCAATGCCAGTAGGTAAATTGAAAACCCATCGAGGCGCAGCCAAGCGTTTCAAAAAAACCGGTTCCGGATTCAAGCGTAAGCGCATGAACAAGAACCACATCCTGACCAAGAAAACTACGAAGCGAAAGCGTCATTTACGTGGCACTACCGAAGTTCATGCGGTAGATGTACCAGGCGTAAAACGCATGCTGCGTGAGAAATAGTCGCCCTGCGCCAGGGTTCAATCACAACTAACAGTCAGGAGAATTCAAAATGTCCCGCGTAAAACGCGGCGTCGTAGCTAATCGACGTCACAAGAAAGTTTTAAAGTCGGCAAAAGGCTATTACGGAGCCCGCAGCCGCGTATTCCGTGTTGCCAAACAGGCAGTCACCAAAGCAGGCCAATATGCCTACCGAGATCGACGTGCCAAGAAGCGAGTGTTTCGTTCTTTGTGGATCACTCGCATTAATGCACAGGCCCGCGAAAACGGTATGACATACAGCCAGCTTATTGCTGGTTTGAAAAAGGCCAATATCGAAGTTGATCGTCGCGTGCTTGCCGATTTGGCAGTACATGACAAACCCGCTTTTAGTGCCATAGTCGATCAGGCCAAAGCCGGCCTAGCTGCCTAACCCGATCGGGGTCTGGCCATGGGCGATACCGACACCCTTCTTGCGGAGGCGATGCAGGCCATTGGGCTTGCAGACGACGAGCGCGCATTGGATAACTTGCGCGTACAATACCTGGGCAAGAAGGGCAGCTTTACAGAACTTCTCAAATCCCTGGGTAAATTGCCTGCCGAGGAGCGTCCTGCTGCCGGCGAAGGTATCAATAAAGCCAAGAAAGCCCTGCAGTCCGCCATAGAGGAACGCAAGGCGGAACTGGTACATGCCGCCCTGGATGCCCAACTCGATGCGGAGAGAATCGACGTTACCTTGCCTGGCCGTCGACAAAGTAAGGGTGGCTTGCATCCCATAACAATTACCATTGAGCGTATCAAGAAAATCTTTGCCGCCGCTGGCTACGAAGTGGCTGAAGGTCCCGAGATCGAAGATGAGTACCATAATTTCGAAGCACTGAACATTCCATCTCATCACCCGGCACGGGCGATGCATGATACCTTTTATGTGAGTCCTGGCACGGTACTGAGAACCCATACATCTCCTGTGCAAGTACATGTTATGGAAAATGGCGAGCCACCATTCCGCATGATTTGCCCAGGCCGTGTGTATCGCTGCGATTCTGACCTGACTCATACGCCCATGTTCCACCAGGTGGAAGGGCTATTAGTTGATGAGGCCGTCAGCATGGCAGACCTCAAAGGCACGGTGGTCAACTTCCTGCAAACCTATTTCGAGGCGGATATGCCTGTTCGATTCCGACCTTCGTACTTTCCGTTCACGGAACCTTCAGCCGAGGTGGATATGGGTTGTGTGCACTGTGGTGGCGAAGGCTGCCGAATCTGCAGTTACACCGGTTGGCTGGAGGTAATGGGCTGCGGCATGGTGCATCCGCGGGTGCTGGAAATGTCCGGTATAGACACCGAGAAGTATTCTGGCTTCGCCTTCGGTATGGGAGTAGAGCGTTTAGCCATGTTGCGTTATGACGTGAGTGATCTGCGTCTCTACTTCGAGAATGACGTGCGCTTCCTGCGGCAATTCAATTAGGCAAAGACAGAACGAGCAAGATGATTATTTGTGAGAGCTGGTTAAAGGAATGGGTTGACCCCAAGTGTGATACCGAGCAATTGGTGTCGCAACTGACCATGGCCGGCCTGGAAGTGGATGGAGTTTCTGCTGTTGCCCGAGAGTTTTCCGGCATCATCGTCGGCGTTGTTGAGGCCATTGAAGTCCATCCCGATGCCGACAAGTTGAGCGTCTGTACTGTTTTCGATGGTGCCAATAAACACCAAGTGGTTTGTGGTGCGCCCAATGTCAAGGCGGGGATGAAAGCGCCTTTCGCGACTGTGGGTGCGGAAATAGTCACCGAGGAAGATGCTAAGCCTTTCAAGATTAAGACCGCGAAACTGCGCGGTGTTGAGTCAAACGGCATGTTGTGTTCCGCGGAAGAACTGGGTTTGGCCGAAAGTTCCGAAGGTCTATTAGAACTAGCAAGTGATGCACCAGTTGGTGAAGACATCCGAGCCTATTTGCAACTGGAGGACGCGAGCATCGCGTTAGACCTGACACCTAATCGTGGAGATTGCTTGTCAGTAAATGGTGTGGCACGTGAAGTAGGGGTTTTAGCACGCTCGCCGGTTATTGTTCCTGATGTAAATGATGTGCCAGCAGTCCACGATGAAGAATTTCCGATTCAGATCACCGCCAAGGATGAGTGCCCACGTTATCTTGGTCGTGTAATCCGCAACATCAATCAGAATGTTGAGGCGCCTCTATGGATGCAGGAAAAGCTGCGTCGGTCAGGTTTACGAGGTATCGATCCTATTGTCGATGTTACCAACTATGTTCTGATGGAACTGGGCCAGCCAATGCATGCTTTCGATTACAGGAAGCTAAAGGGCAACATCGATGTGCGGCTGGCAAAGCCGAATGAAAAAATTACCTTGCTCGACGGCAAAGAAGTCGAAATGTCTGCAGACACCCTGGTGATTGCCGACACTGAAAAGGTGGTAGCGATGGCCGGTATCATGGGTGGTCTGGCCACTGCTGTCAGTAAAGAAACAACGGATGTGTTTTTGGAATGTGCATTCTTCTCACCTTTGGCTATATCTGGCAAGGCCCGCAGTTATGGCATGCACACCGATGCGTCGCATCGTTATGAACGTGGCGTCGATTACAAACTGCAATACCGTGCCATGGAGCGGGCGACTGAGTTACTACTCAGTTTAGTAGGTGGTGAAGCGGGGCCAGTGACCGAGACTATCGGCAATTTGCCAACAGCTTTGCAGGTAAGCCTGCGTTACGACTCCATTGTTCGATCTCTTGGTATCACCATGGAGTCTGCTGAGGTTGAGGACATACTTACCCGGCTTGGATTTAATGTCGCCAGTAAGACCGCGTCCGAGTTGGTGGTGGACGTGCCCAGTTTCCGTTTCGATATCAGCATAGAAGCCGATCTCATCGAAGAACTGGCACGCATATATGGATACGACAATATACCCCTGGGGCAGGGAATGAGCGCCCAGTCATTTGCCAGGGTGGACGAAGCTCAGCTCGAACTCAACAGAATTCGCGATCATTTGGTGGCACTGGGCTACCAAGAAGTGATTTCCTACAGCTTCATCGATCCAGAGCTGTCTAAACAGGTCACTGGTGGAGACGAATCCACTATCCCACTGCAGAATCCGATCTCGGAAGATATGGGGGTGATGCGCACCAGTCTCCTGCCTGGGTTGCTGAATACCCTGCGCTATAACGCCAATCGCCAGCAAGACCGAATGCGCCTGTTCGAGACTGGCCTGGCTTTCCAAAATCAAGCTGGAACTACCCGTCAGACACCCCAGATTGCGGGTGTGCTTATGGGTTTAAGAAATCCAAAAAATTGGAACAATAATAAAGATTTATCTGATTTTTATGATGTAAAAGGAGATGTGGAAATCTTACTTGGCCTGGGTGGTGGCGGATCACGTATCCAATTCAAACCAGTACAGCAGAAGCCCTTTCATCCAGGCCAATGTGCCGAAGTGTTAACCGCTTCCGGCGATTCACTTGGCTTTTTGGGTACACTGCATCCCGCAATCCAGCGTGAACTGGGGCTTGACAGCACCGTTTGCCTTTTTGAGCTTGATCTCCAGGCGCTGCAGCAGGTGAAAATTCCCCGGGCAGAAGCGCTGTCCAGATACCCGGAAGTGCACCGGGACCTCGCCATTGTTTTGGACGAATCAGTGTCAGCTGAGGCGATTTCCGCCTCTTTGGCCGAAAATGCCGGGGAATACCTTAGCGGTTTTCGAATATTCGATGTTTATCAAGGAGATGCAGTCGAAAAAGGCAAAAAAAGTGTCGCTTTGGGCTTGACGTGGCAGCATCCTTCCCGCACTCTTAGCGACGACGAGATAAATACAATAATTAGTAATTGCGTCAACGCACTACAAGAACAATTTAATGCAAATTTGCGGAATTGATTGGGGATCGGACTATGCCAGATGGAGCACTCACAAAAGCCGATATGGCAGAGCGCTTGTTTGAGGAATTAGGCCTCAACAAACGTGAAGCCAAGGAAGTGGTAGAGCAGTTTTTTGAAGAAATCCGTCTGTCACTGGAACGAAATGAACAGGTAAAACTGTCCGGCTACGGTAATTTCGACCTGCGAGACAAGAAACAGCGCCCGGGCCGCAACCCCAAAACCGGCGAGGAAATCCCTATCAAGGCGCGACGTGTCGTGACTTTCAGACCAGGACAGAAACTGAAGGCGAGGGTAGAAGGCTATGCTGGAACCCAAGAATAACGACGAATTACCCCCGATTCCCCCAAAGCGGTACTTCACCATTGGTGAAGTCGGTGAACTTTGTGCGGTAAAGCCCCACGTACTCCGCTACTGGGAAGCTGAGTTTCCCCAACTAAAACCCGTTAAACGGAGGGGAAATCGCCGCTACTACCAACGTCAGGACGTAATCCTTATTCGCCAGATCAAGAGCCTGCTGTACGAACAAGGCTACACCATCGGCGGAGCCCGTCAAAAGATGAGCGACAGCCCGGATGAGCTAAGCCAGGCCAAAGTAGATTCTGGCGAAATCAAATCCATGATTAGAGATTTGGAAGAAGTAATAGCCAAGCTATAACGCAAGAATTCCCATCTGGTAATACATTAATTGCGTAATTAGAATACGCGATCTTCTATCGAGCGAAAGATATCTTCACAACACGCCAATTTGTGAATAGAACTTCATAGGGTCGTAGCGCAGTCTGGTGGCGCACCATACTGGGGGAGCATGCCACCCAGAAGAAGAAGTAAAATCCAGAAAGTTAACAACTCCAAAGTCTCTTAACTTTGGGAAGCGGTCTTAATCGGGGCGTAGCGCAGTCTGGTAGCGCACCATACTGGGGGAGCATGCTCCCAAAAGAAGTAAAATCCAGAAAGTTAACAACTCCAAAGTTTCTCAACTTTGGGAAGCAGTCTTAATCGGGGCGTAGCGCAGTCTGGTAGCGCACCATACTGGGGGTGTGGTGGTCGTGGGTTCAAATCCCGCCGTCCCGACCAACTTACGACACCCTTCGAATACCTCAAGCGGTATTCGAAGGGTGCCGAGGCACTGAGCAGCCGTTCCCTCGCAGCCAACTTCTATCTTGAAAATATCTTGTCCGAAGCAACAAAATTTCAATGTACCTCGATTTGTAGCTCAGACTAATATAAGACTTGTAGTTGCATCACTTCACCCCTGGCTGTAACCCACACCCAAATTGCCCACCATCACTTCTTATCGGCAAGTGCTGTCCCTCAACCTCATCCAGGTGCTCAAGTAGTGCCTCGATTACGTAAAAACTCATAGAGCGACCAGTGCTGAGAGACAGCATCTCGAGTCGGTTGTAGACATCTTCGGGGAGATCAAGGGTAAGCATTCCATACACCTCTCGTCTGTGCTGATGATTCGTTATTATGATTATTGGCAACCGAGAGGTTCGACTACGTCCTTGTAATCTTTAAGCTCTCCATGCTTGAGTATTAGTGTAGACGATAAGCGAGAAAATGCATGATGACAGCGATACGACAAATCACGAGTTCTGGTGACCTTGAATTGACTCCGATTGACTTCGTCATTGTGCCGCCGTCAGGACAACGAATCTAGTTCAGAACCCGGTATCCACGTCCCATCAGGCAGCGTCGAATAACCCGCTCTCTCTCGCTTAGCCCGCCGCTTACGCCGCGAACTCCTCCGCTAACGGCACCCACTCCAGCACCTCGTTGTGCCGTGCCGCTATCACCAATGATGGCGCCAAACACGGTTCCCACTGCTGCGCCGGCAACAGTCCCAACAGCCGTTTGACGACCGATCTGCACCTGGTTGGCATAGGCCTGGCAATCGACTAAGTCAGCTTCGTAGGCAACAACGTTGACGCCCTGCATGTCGACGATGGGCTTGTTGCCTAACAAATCATCGGTCGTTTTGCATGCAAAGAGCAATGAAGCAAGAAATCCGAGCACATAAGTTCTAGGCATTGAGACTCCTGAAGAATACTTATCTTCTTACTAAAACGCAGAAGCCACACTCAGGTTTACTCACAATAGATTAGTTGGAGATAAATGAACCGTGCCTTAATAGGATCAAACAGCAATCCGGTGCTGCCGCTTAAATTGTCGGTTACAACAGGGAAGGGTAAAGCAGAGAAGAAAGGGTCAGAATTCTGTTGCTTCAGCGGTCTTGGCTAGTTTGTGCTCGAAAGCAAAATAAAGCGCAAACAAAACAAGGAACAACTGAAACATGAATGTTTCACTGGCCTCATTCATATAGGCTAGCAGGCCAGCCACAGCAAAAAGTGCAGCTACAGTCAGCAGAATAAGGACTACCTGAAGAACGCTAAAACCACGAGAAAGCAAATTGTGATGTAGATGATCAGTGCCGGGCTTGAAAGGTGATACGCCTCGCATAGGCCGTTTGAAAAGTAAATTCACCGTATCAAAAAGCGGCAAAGCCAAGAACCACAAAGCATAAACAGGAGAGAAGAGTGCTCCATTACCCTGTGCACATTCAATCAGCAACCATGCCAGCATGAACCCGAGCATGGTGCTGCCGCTATCACCGAGATACACCAGCGCTTTGCGATTAAACGGACGTCGGAAATTCATGCTGAGAAACGCTAACACTGCGCACACCAGGAGAGAGATGAATCCGACCAGCACAAAGTCACCTCTCACTCCAGCCAAAGTCGCAATTGCGATGAGAGCAACGATGACTAACCCGCCTGACAAGCCATCGATCCCATCTGACATATTGATTGCATTGATCACGCCGACCGTGGCAAACACGGTTACCGGAATCGCTAACCACCCGACTTGAACATCTCCGAAGGCAAACAGATTTCCCAGTGAGTTAAGTTGTACCTCAGCCACCACCGCCATGGCCAGAGCAACCAGCGAATGGCCGGTCATTCTAACTTGAGGTTTCAGGTCTTTGACGTCGTCGATCGTACCTATAAAAAGAACCAATGCTGCGAGGGTAAGAAGTGGCGCGTAAACTTGCAGTATGGCAGGTAGGGCTAAGCTGATGAGAACAAGGCCAGTAAAGATACTCATCCCACCGACCAGCGGTGTGGCAGAGATGTGGGTCTTCCGACCTCCAGGGAAATCAAGCAGCCCAAACTTAAAGGCTACCGGCCTCAATAGCTGTATCGCCAACAAGGTCATGGCGAAGCAAGCAATTAAATAAGGCGCGGTTGTAACCATCACTTCCTGGGCTGGGATAAAACCTTAAGTCGTTCGTAAATTAGAGAACCAGATACTTTGATCAAAATTGAGCGTAATTAAGTCCGTTTTAGGGTACGGAATACAGAATTTGTGCCCCAACGTTGGAAATTACGACACTGTCGGTCAATCCATCTCCATTTACATCACCAGTTTCTCCAATAGCAACCCCGAACTCATCACCGTTGTTGGAAAGAAACAGTTCCTGAACTGGAGTGAGCTCAGTGACGAAGTAGTCCGGCTTAACTAGCATGCCGCCTCCCATGTCAATAACTCCAGTTCCTCGATCGATCATAGCATCCACTCCTGTGAGAGAAAGTGACTCGATAAAGTTTTCTTCTGCAACATAAGGTAATAGAGATTGAGACACACCGTCGCCGTAGCCAATAGTGAATTTAAATTCTGGAAGAGCTGGATTCGCACCTGGAACGGGGCCTGACAAGGATAAAGGCGCAGTCGCGGCAGATGTTGGCGCGCTTAATCCTTCGAAAGCGAAGGTAACCGAGGCTTTCAGGTCTGCGTTTTCCAATATAAAGCTACCATTAGTCAGATTTTGGGTGATTGATGCGGCGAAAAATGTATTTAAGTAACTTGTAAAGAGTTCCAGATTTCTTGCCGTTGGAGCCGCGAGAAATCCCAGATCGTCATCCACGACAATCGCGTTGCCATCAGATAAAACACTGACGCCTTCGGGCATCGCGTCAGGGACAATTCGAACGTCAAGAAAATCTGTGGCAAAGCTGGCTCCGCCATTTACAATTTCAGTTAGTCTTGAGTCAGAATCTACGCCTACACTTGTTCCGGGTCCAATTGCGGCCGCGATTATTTCGCCGACTGCGTTAGAAGTATCGAGCGCTCGCGAAAGAGGGTTGCTCTGGCTGAGCGAAAGGGAATCCAGCACTGCAAGCAGAGCATTGGTTGTGCTGCCTGCGTCAGGTGCGGTAATTATGCTCACTGCCTGGTTGTAACCAATTGTTGGGTTAGACGCCACGGCTTGCGTTGAAGTTGCACTATTCACAAGGCTGTTAACGACAGCTCCAATAGCGTCGCGCATCGCAGTTGTCACTTGTCCACCTGCGCTGGTTGTAGCGCGTACTAAATTACTCAATGAAACCGCCGCAGAAACTGCTT
The DNA here is from genome assembly GCA_028281635.1 of Pseudomonadales bacterium. GTDB lineage: Bacteria > Pseudomonadota > Gammaproteobacteria > Pseudomonadales > Pseudohongiellaceae > UBA9145. The sequence goes on from JANQJM010000087.1 coordinate 47,381, forward strand.
CTGTTTGAGTAAGTCCGCTAGCTATATTCGTATCTAAATTGCTGGCGATGTTCGTTACTGTACTCTCAAGCGAAGATATTTGCTCTGTGGTTAGCGTAGATCCGCTTGCAGAAATGGCTTCGACTACTGAAGCTGCTCCATCCACAGCATTGACCAGGTTGCTAGAAACCTGCGATGTGCCACTTTCAGTATTCAAGTTGCCACTGACTTGGAGTGCATTGCCAATAGTATCCAAGGCATTGAGGCCATCATCTGGATCTGCAGTGCCGCTAAGCAGATCCTGGGCAGTATCAGTACCCACTGACGCGGCATCTTTGACCGCGTTTTCTACTAATGTGATAGTTTCGGAGCTGGGTGTAGATAAGTCGTCAGTTGATAAATCTTGCGCTGCGCTGACTGTTTCTGATGCGCCGCCACCGCCGCCACCGCCACCACCGCCACCACC
>JANQJM010000108.1 GCA_028281635.1 Pseudomonadales bacterium
GCCCTGCTTGAAAAGTCCAACATCAATGCGAGCATTGAGATCACTCAAAAGGATTTGGTGAAGCTTGATGAGACTCTGGACAAACTGAGTGTCGAGATCGAGCAACTTCAAGCCAAGCTGAATGATGCTCGCGCACGACAGAAGACTATCGTAATGCGCACCAAGGCGACTAAATCTCGAGTAGACGTTAACCGTCACTTGCAGAGCTACACTATTGACAACGCTATGGACAAATTTGAGTATTACGAGAAGAAGATCGACCAGATGGAAGGCCAAATGGATAGCGCTCACATCGAGCAACGTGGCCTGCAATCCGAATTCGATGAGCTCGAAAAAGAAGAGACCATCGATAAAGAACTGGAAGAGTTAAAAAGCAAACTCGGCAAAAGCGAAAAGAGCGAAGAGCAAGCTAACCAGTAAGGATTAAACCATGGACGTTTTTGAATTCATCATATCGATCGTAGGGATGGTGTTATTTTTCATCACCCTTTGGGTCTTGTTGTTACGCAAAGGTCGTCGCCGCGATCATATAGCACCTCAAGGCAAATACGAGCTAGGTGAATTAGCTGCCATTGCTGAGTCTCTCCAGGAGAGAATAGACACACTCGAATCTATTCTCGATGCAGAAGTACCCGACTGGAGAGAGCAGAATGAGACCCATGGAACTCATCAGAGCGAGGAGCAATAACTTGTACCTTGATTCGGAAAACCGTGTTTGGTTAGGCGTATGCTCCGGGCTCGCAAACTGGCTGGACATACCTGCAGCAGTAGTCAGGGTTATTTTCATTCTCTGCGTGCTGGCCTGGCCGCCAATGCTGGTTGGCTATGTCATCCTGTACTTCTGCCTGGACAAAGATTTTACCCCGGACAAGATGCGCGATTACTTCAGCAACACCCCAACTGCAGAACATTTCCGCAAACTCAACTACCGTAAGCCGATCTACAAAAACGAAAGGGATAAGCGTATTGCGGGTGTATGCGCCGGTATCGCTGATTATCTGGAAGTGAGCCACTTTTCAGTACGAGTGGTGACTGTCCTTTCACTGTTTGTGTTCGGACCATTTACCTTCTGGGCATACGTAATATGTTGGTTCGTCTTCGATCCAGATCCCTATATGGATGACGGTGAAAAGTACGAGCGCAAAATGCGACGTCGGGAGCGTCGCGCCGAAAGACGCAAAGCCCGCTATGAACGCAGACAGGCGAGGCGTCATTCGCGCAAGATGCGTAAGAGTTATCGCAACAAAGAATTTAATCCAGACATGGAATCCTTCGAAGAAGATATTGCCGACGTGGTCGACGACGTAAATCAAGAGCTGAAGGATGAAATAGACGAAGCCATCAATGGCTTCAAAGAATCTTCAGCGAGGGCCAAATCCAAATCTGGTCCTGTACCGAGAATGTCACGAGCCGAATGTACAGAACTTTACGCGAAGCTGGAGATGCGGTTGCGCGAGATTGAGGCTTTCATGACCTCAAAGAAGTTTCGATTGCATTGCGAGATCAATCGCATTTAGACAGCACCCTCTTCTGTACTACCTCCCCTCGCTCAATAATCTTATTCGCAGTAAAATGCGCACTGGCACCTGAGTATGGGTATTCATAACTTTGAAATACTGTCAGACCTGCGCCTCACCATTGGTGCAAAAAATCCCTGATGGTGACGACAGAACTCGTTATTGTTGTGAGCAATGCGATTCTATCTTCTATCAAAACCCCAAAAACGTTGTCGGGACCATTCCGATCTACCAAGACCAGGTTCTACTCTGTAAGCGCGCGATCGAACCACGTTTGGGCAAGTGGACCCTTCCCGCGGGTTTTATGGAAAACGGTGAGTCGTCTTTAAATGGGGCCATCAGAGAAACCAACGAGGAAGCCGGTGCTGAAGTCATCGTTGCTGGCGATAGCCTCTATACCCTCTTCAACCTGCCACGCATCAATCAGGTCTACATGTTTTTCCGCGCTGAACTCGCTAACCTGGATTTTGCTGCTGGCACGGAGTCACTGGAAGTGGCGTTGTTCAAAGAACCCGACATTCCCTGGCAGGAGATTGCTTTCCCTGTAGTGAAAAGCACCCTGGAGCATTATTTCGAAGATCGCAGGAGCCAACATTTCCCGGTTCGCATGTTCGACGTTTATCACCACAAAGACAGATCTGTGACTACCACGTTAATTAGTCATAGCAGCAAATCTGAATAAAGGACCAGGCTCCTGTCCTATCTCATCCATAACGACCCTGGCACAGAGGGCAGTGGTTTGTGACAGAATACTTTGTGCGCAGGAAGGCATTATTCTTAAATTTATGTAGGAATTTATCCTACATAAGATAAATTGTCCGGGATGCAGGCAATATTCGATTACAAATTGTGAATTTCATTTTTGAAATACTCAATTTTTGATTAGTCACGGGTTCTCAGAATTAACTTCCCATAGAGTTGCTTACACAGAGATAATGATTTTCCTACTCAAGCAATAAATCGCCGTGGAAAATTTTGAGGTGCTCACATGAATATGACTGGCTTCTCTCGTATCGAATCAATCGGGTCCTATGTTCCCGATCAAGTGGTTACTTCAGAAGACTTGATGGATGAAATCCACTCGGAAACCCGCTTTGGCGTGCCGAATACCTGGCTATCGGAACTCACCGGTATTCGCTCGCGCCGCTTCGCCGGACCGGCTGCGAAACCTTCGGACCTCGCCATTGAAGCAGGCCGCGCAGCTCTGGAGAAGTGTGGAATGGATCCTCGTGAGATTGGCATGGTGATTTACTGCGGTATAGACCGCGACTGGGTAGAACCTGCGACCTCTCACCGTATCCAAAGAGAGCTCGGCTGCGGAAACGCGGCTTGTCTTGATGTGACGAATGCCTGCCACGGCTTTACCAATGGCATGTCGGTAGGTGACGCCATGATTGCTACCGGTGCCGCCGAAAACGTATTGGTAGTTACTGGGGAAGTCCCCAGTCACGTTGCCATGGATTGCATCTCAGATATCAACGAAAACCCCACGCAGGAAAATTTTCAGCAGAAAGTCGGGGGCCTGACCACTGGCGATGCTGGCGGAGCCGTGGTTTTGCAAAGAGCATCACAAAATTCGGGGGTAAAAACCTATAGATTTAGCAGTCAGGGTCGCTACGCCGAACTTTGTTTTTACAAGTTCGACGAAGAAGGTAAACGCACCGGCCAAATGCTGATGGAAAAGATCTCTGCGGCGGCGATTCGTATGCATAAATCGCTGATTTCTGAGACCTACAAGATGCTCAACTGGAAACCACAGGATGTGGATTATTTGATTGCCCATCAGCCAGGCCAAAAAGTGCATGAGCGATTCGCAGAACTCGCTAAAATCGAGAGAAATAGGGCTCCTTCGACGTTTGAAGAGCTAGGTAACTTAACAAGCGCGTCTATACCTGTTACCCTCGATATGGCGGGACCCAAGGAAGGAGACCGAATCCTGATTCTGGGTTCTGGAAGCGGGCTATCAATTAGCCAAATTGGCCTGGTGTTGTAAGAAAAAATCTTACGCAACGGGGGATTTCTTGTATCTGGATTAAAGATACTGCTGGTTTTTTCGGACTAAAGACCTGCAGATAGTGAGAAATCAAGAAATAGATCGAGAAATAGAAGTAATAGAAGAAAGAAAATAGTGAATAGAGAGTTATGGAAGCCTATCTGATTCCGTCAATAGTAGCCATTTGCTTCAAGGTAGCGATTTTTCTTCGTTATCAGGATTCGCTACGCAAAGAGAATTTCAATCTTTGTGTAATGTTTCTGGCCGTGTTTTTGCTCAATCTGGTCGAACTCATCTCATTCGAGCGCGCTTACTCTTACGAAACCTCATTACTCATTCTCATCGCCTACTACTGTTGTGGCACGTTTGTCGTGCACGGCTACTTAAACATCGCGCTCGAATACTCCAAATTCAGCTGGCATGCCAAAGAGATTCGGATTTTTCTGAATGTGCTGCTAGCAATCATTACGCTGTGCCTCATTTTTGATCGGGGCTTCATTGCCGATTGGGAACTCGGTATGGGTGGGTATGCACTGACCAAGGTTGAAGGGTCCAGGTACTGGATATTTCAGATATATGCCCTGGGCGGTGTAGCCGCAGCAGCAAGCCTGTTGGTTTACGGTATGCGGAATTTGGAATCAAACCTGCAACGTCGCCAATGTCTGGTATTTTTATTGTCGAGTCTTGCTCCAGTCCTCATCATGAGCGGAGTTATTGTGCTTCAGGCGCAGGGAGTGCCTATTTCTGCCGGTATATTCATGTCGTTGGCATTCACTTTCATGCTTGCGATCATCGTTTATGCAGAAGAGAAGTCTCGCTTGTTCCGTCTGCTGACAATGGTTCCCTACTCCAGTGAAAGAAAGCTGCATGCTAAATTGCTGCAACAAATCACCGAGTGCGTGACCATCAATGATTCTCCCGATGCAGACAGCAATCTGAATTTGAAACAGATGATGAAGTCGCTGGAAGGTAGTGTCGTCGAGCACGTCTTGCAGTACTACGATGGCAATCAAAAGATGGCTGCGAGTGCGTTGGGCGTTTCAGAAGCGACTATCTCTCGTCGAGCCAGAGCAGTGGCCCAATCTGCCATCTCTAAATCAAATTCCAATAAAACTCCTGTTAAATCGCTATCCGAGGAATGCTTTCAGCAATCTTCGGTGCGAATAACACAGTAGGCCACCTCTTCGTAAGGATGTGCGGTCTTCATGGCTGCAATCACTGTTTCTGTCAGTGATCTGAGACAGACCATTTCAACTTTATACTCGGCAACCTGCTCTACTTCGCCCTGTTGACCGAGGTAAGGCGTGCTGCCCTCGAGCGGGCGATATTGCCCCTGCCCCAGAGTCTGCCAGGCGCAGCAATCATAGTCTCCCACTCTGCCCGCACCGGCAGCGAACATGGCGTTCTTCACATCGTCCAGATGAGTCTCGGGAACATAGAACTCGATTTTGACCAACACCTCACTCACGCTTACTCCAACCAGCGCCGTGCGTTTCTGAATAAGCGCATTGCTGGGGCATCTTCTCGCCATGTATCGGGATGCCATGAATTTTGACAGACACGATAGACCCGTTCAGGATGGGGCATCATGAGAGTCACGCGACCGTCACTGGAAGTAATACCAGTAATGCCGTTGGGTGAGCCATTGGGGTTCTTGGGATATTCGACTGTCTGTCGCCCGCATCCATCGACGAAACGCATGCTAATACATCCGGTATTTTCCAATGCACTCAATCCGTCTTCGTGAGCGAACTCCGCCCGGCCTTCACCATGGGCGACCGCCAAGGGAAATCTCGAACCGATCATGTCACTGGTAAGAATTGAAGGACTCTCCTCTACCTGCACCATTACCAGTCTGCCTTCGAATTGCTCAGACCGATTTCTTACAAATCTCGGCCAACCGCTGGCTCCAGGGATTAGTTCATGCAGTAGCGAAATCATCTGGCAGCCGTTGCACACACCAAGACTCAAGGTGTTTGGAGAATGAAAGAACTGCTGGAATTGTTTGCGCAGAGGATCATGATAAAGCACTGACTTGGCCCAGCCTCCTCCCGCACCCAACACATCACCGTAGGAGAAACCACCACAAGCTACCAACATGTTGAAATCGGACAAGTTGACACGATCTTCGATCAGGTCAGTCATGTGGACGTCGATAGGGTTGAATTGTGCGCGATGAAAAGCTGCGGCCATTTCAATTTGACCGTTAACCCCTTGTTCTCGCAGCACTGCGACTTTGGGCTTCGTATTGACCGAGACATAAGGCGCGCATATGTCTTCGTTCAGATCGAATGTCAGTTCAGCATGCAGACCCCGGTCAGTGGAATCCAACAAGGAATCAAACTCTTCCTGAGCACAGTCGGAATTGTCGCGCAAAGCTTGTAAGTGATAGCTAGTCTCCGACCACTTTCTTTGTAGCGAAACCCTACTTTCACAAAACAGTTCCTGCCCCTTTTTTTCTATACGGACTACATCGTCGACATTCAAGGTACCAAGCCGCTTTAGATTACCTTCAAGACCATGCCTGGCAGCAAGTACCTGCAAGTCCTGCCAGTGTTGTTCAGCAACTTGTACCACCGCACCCAATTCCTCACTAAACAACAAAGCGAGGGGGTTGGCAGACACCAGCTCGTCAAGATTCAAGTCCACGCCGCAGTGACCAGCAAAGCACATCTCTGCTACTGTGGTGAACAAACCACCATCCGACCGATCATGATAAGCGAGCAAGTAGGACTCTTGGCGAGCTTCTGCCATAAGCGTAAAGAAGCGTTTGAGCAATCCGGGATCTTCGAGATCGGGCACTGCTGCTTCAAGTCGGTTGTATACTTGCGACAAGGCTGAACCGCCCAATCGATTCAGCCCGTTGCTTAAATCCAGAAAGCCAATAACGCTTGGCCCCGTTTCGGTACGGAGCTGTGGAGTCAGACTGCGACGCACGTCTGCAACACCAGCGAAAGCAGAGATAATCAATGACAGTGGAGCGGTATTACTGCGAGCCTGCTCGCTGCCATCGTGAGTTTCAGTCCATACTGTGCGCATCGACATGGAATCTTTGCCAACGGGAATGCAGATATCCAACTCGGGACATAGCTCCATCGCCACCGCTTCGACTGTTGAGTAAAGCTTGGCATCCTCAGCCCCGTGTCCTGCCGCAACCATCCAATTTGCTGAAAGCTTTATGTCATTTAAGGCAAGAACATCGGCACTGGCAATATTGGTTATCGCTTCGGCAATTGCCATTCGGCCAGAAGCGGGAGCATCCATGAGCGCCAGCGGCGTGCGCTCCCCCATGGCCATGGCCTCCCCCACATAGTGATTGTAGGAACTGGTGGTAACCGCGCAATCCGCCACCGGCACTTGCCAGGGCCCAACCATCTGGTCACGACAAACCTGGCCGGTAATCGTGCGATCACCAATGGTAATCAGGAAACTTTTATTCGCCACAGTGGGTAGCGCCAGCACCCGATCAACCGCTTCACCCAATTCGATACCGGCAATGTCGAATTCCTTCAGGTCAAGCTTACCCGCCCGCACGTCTCGATGCATCTTGGGAGGTTTGCCGAACAGGACTTCCATCGGCAGATCGATTGGATAGTTTTCAAAGTGCGAATCTTCGAGTCGTATTTTTTTGACTTCTGTAGTGGTGCCTACCACTGCATAGGGACAACGTTCACGTCGACAGATCGCTTCGAATTTTTGAAGATCTGCTTCTGAGACGGCCAAGACATAGCGTTCTTGCGCCTCGTTACACCATATTTCCAGGGGCGTCATTTGAGATTCGGCACTGGGAATATCACGCAGATTAAACTCTCCGCCACGCCCACCATCTTTCACCAGCCCCGGCAGGGCATTGGACAATCCCCCAGCACCCACATCATGGATGAACTGGATAGGGTTCGATGCTCCCATCTGCCAGCAGCGATCAATGACTTCCTGGCACCTTCTTTCCATCTCAGCGTTATCCCGCTGCACTGACGCGAAATCCAGTTCAGCACTGGCTGAACCCGACGTCATCGATGAGGCAGCACCACCACCCAGACCGATCAGCATAGCTGGACCACCCAACACGATGAGCCTGGCCCCTACTGGGATATCACCCTTAATGACATGTTCATCGCGAATATTGCCTAATCCGCCCGCTATCATGATCGGTTTGTGATAACCCCTGACCTCTGCCTCGTCTTGTTCGTTGATGACAGTTTGTTCGAAGGTACGGAAGTATCCGCAAAGATTTGGGCGTCCGTATTCGTTATTGAAAGCAGCGCCACCGATAGGACCTTCCAGCATGATCTCCAGGGGGGAGGCAATGTGTTCAGGCTTGGACTCTGCACCTTCCCATTCCTGTGGAAATTTCGGTATACGTAAATTGGAAACACTGAATCCCGTCAGCCCTGCTTTCGGTTTGGCTCCTTTGCCAGTAGCGCCTTCGTCTCTTATTTCTCCCCCTGAGCCCGTAGAGGCACCAGGAAATGGCGCAATCGCTGTTGGATGATTGTGTGTCTCGACTTTCATCAAGACATGAATCGCCTCCTCGTTAAAATCGTAGGCATTGCTATCGGCGCCGGGAAAAAATCGCTCGGACTGCGGACCAGACATTACGGCAGCGTTATCTGCATAAGCAGACAAAATACCTTCAGGTGATTTTGCGAAGGTATTGCGGATCATGCCGAACAGCGAATTCGATTGATCTTCGCCATCAATAGTCCAACTGGCATTAAAGATCTTATGGCGACAGTGCTCAGAATTTGCCTGAGCAAACATCATTAACTCGATGTCGGTTGGATTTCGTTCGAGCTGCACAAAACTCTCATAGAGATAATCGATCTCATCGGAAGCCAGCGCCAGACCCCAGTCGGAATTGGCTTTGGTAAGAGCGTCCTTGCCTTGCTCCAACAAATCAACGGTCTTTAGAGGCTTAGGGTCGGCTGTTTGAAACAGCACGCTGGCAGCATCTACTGAATCAAGCACGACCTGCACCATGCGATCATGCAGATAGCTATCCAGGGTCTCCAGCTCAGTCTCGGTTAATGGCGAGGTCGTCTCCGTCTCAATTGAAAAGACTGTGCCACGCTCAATGCGCTCTACACTCTTTAGGCCGCAGTTATGCAGGATATCCGTGGCTTTACTCGACCACGGAGATATAGTTCCGGGACGGGGTACGACTACTCGCTGCAAGCTTGTTGCAGAACCTGGCTGGCAGGCATCTCCATATTCAAGCAATCCAGCGAGATTGGATTTCCCGCTTTCATCAAGTGGTTCGTTTAGCTCAAGCAGATGGACGAACTGTGCAGTAATTGACTGTACGGAGGGGATGGCGGCGCGGACTGTTGCTTGGAGTTTCTTGAGTTTGAATGCTGATAGAGCCGAGGCTCCCAACAACGCCTGCATTGAATAAGCTTCCTGCGAAAAAAGGTGGCGTCCACGGTCCGCTTGGGCCGTTTTTGCGAGTCGCTATGATAAAGGAATTGCCGAGGAAATTCAGGAAAAACTGACTCGTTGAATCCAGAATCAGTTGTTACCAGGAATGAACTGCCCTTGTTCTCTCGACACAATCTCGTTACCAGCGCTGTCTTCTACCCAGAAGTCCACATGGGTGAGAGTAGTGATATCTTGCCGCTCGGCAGAGAAGTTTGGCTCCGCAAATACGCGATAGGATTCGCCCGCTCTCGCGTTGAAACGCAGCGTGCGTGAGAGACTTTCTCGCGAAGCAGCGTAGCTAACTAATGCCGGCGCCAGCCCGCGAGCACTGCCCATGTCCCAGTAGAAATAGACAATGACATCATGAAAACCAGGCGTGATTTCCAGACGATTGTAGGCCACGCTATTGTCGATAACGACATCATCGACTTGTGCAAAACGTACGGCGTCGACGTAGCGATTGAGCCAGTCCTGACGCAGAAATTGCGACCCTTCCAGAGTTGCCACCTGCATGCTGGACAGGCGCTCACCTTCATAGACCTGATAAGCCGAGCCGCTCAGACAAGCCGTAAGGAGCATCCCAACTAGCAAGAACAGTGAGAAAAATTTCATGTCTCTATGACTAGCATTCGGTCCAGTAAGTTCCGCCAGGGCCACATTCAGCTATTGCATCGCTTCACCGTTTGCTGCGAAAAAAGTCTTGCAACAAGCGACCGCATTCTTCTGCCAACACACCACCAACATACTCTACCTGGTGATTGTAGCTAGGCACATCCAATAGCCGTTGTTGACTGATAACGGCCCCCGCTCGAGGTTCTGGAGCGCCGAAAACCAGTCTGTTGACTCGCGCGTGCACAATGGCCCCAACACACATAGTGCAGGGCTCAATAGTAACATAGAGGGTGGTGCCGGGCAGGCGGTAGTTATTCTTAAACTGTGACGCCCGTCGTAAAGCGAGTATTTCCGCATGAGCCGTAGGGTCATTCTCCATAATCGGTGCATTGTGTGCGCTGACCAGCATTTCACCTTTTTCTACCAGTACAGCCCCGACTGGCACCTCCCCAGCAGCTGCCGCTCGCGCCGCTTCATCCAACGCGATGGCCATCCAGGCTTCGTCCTGTTTTTGTTCCGTAGTCATTCCGATTTTTGAGCATTCTCTGCAAATGCCGCGCTCACCGCGAATAAGCCTAACGATACCGAAGGACCAATTCCAAAAGCAAACAGCAGCGTGCCGACTCCCACCGTTCCTCCTAACAACCATCCCATGGTCACGGCAGTGATTTCCAAACTGGTACGCACCCAGGCTATAGGAAAACCCGTCACCTGTTGCAGGCCTGTCATAAGGCCGTCCCTAGGCCCTGGCCCCAGTCTCGCCGTTAAGTACAAACCACTTCCAAGCCCTACGCAGAGTACTCCAAGGAATGCCTCAGAAACTTGTAACAGATACTGCTCAGGATGCGGCAAATAGGGCAAACTCAACTCGATGACCGCAGAAATAATGATGGCATTGAGTACAGTACCAAGACCTGGGATTTGTTTAAGTGGTATCCATAGCAGCAACACTGCAACGCTCACCACAAATGTGGCCCAACCGATGGACATACCAGTCTGCGTACCCAGACCTTGAGCCAAAACTGTCCACGGGCTTACCCCTGCACCGGCAGCGACCAATAACGCCTCACCAATTCCGAAGATACTTAGTCCAACCAGTAAAAAGACCAGCGTAACTAATGGCGGTGCAAAATTATGTGGATGACTCGAACTCCAGGAAACTGTTGGCACAGCCCGGACAGTCAAGAATTTCATTCTTAATGAACTCCGCTTCGACGACTTTGTCGTCGACTATTCCCACTCAATGGTAGCAGGAGGTTTACTGGATATATCGTAAGTGACGCGCGACACATCAGGTATCTCGTTCATGATGCGATTCGATACGAGTTCAAGCAACTCAGGATCGAGTCTGGCCCACCGGGCAGTCATGAAATCGATAGTTTCAACAGCGCGCAGGGAAATCACGTAGGAATAACGGCGAGCGTCACCGACGACACCAACAGATTTGACTGGTAGAAAAACCGCGAAAGCCTGGCTGACTTTGTTGTAACAGTCTGCACGATGCAGTTCTTCTATGAAAATAGCATCAGCCAGGCGCAGCGTATCACAGTATTCTTTCTTCACTTCTCCCAATACCCGAACGCCAAGTCCTGGACCTGGAAAAGGATGCCGGTACACCATGTCATAAGGTAGCCCAAGCTCCAGCCCAATCTTTCGCACTTCGTCTTTAAACAGTTCGCGCAAGGGTTCCACAAGCTGCAGATTCATCTCTTCGGGCAAGCCACCTACATTATGATGTGACTTGATCACATGCGCTTTACCAGTTTTGGCACCTGCCGATTCGATGACGTCGGGGTAAATGGTGCCCTGAGCCAGCCATTTAACGTTGTCGAGTTTGGCAGCTTCCTGGTCAAAGACATCGATAAAGGTGTTGCCTATTATTTTGCGTTTCGCTTCCGGCTCATCAATACCAGCAAGTGCATCCAGAAACTGATCTGCCGCGTCGGCACGAATCACTTTGATACCCATGTTCTTGCTGAATGTCGCCATAACCTGATCACCTTCGTGCAAGCGCAGTAGTCCGTTATCAACGAACACACAGGTCAGCTGGTCGCCAATTGCTTTATGCAATAAGGCAGCAACTACAGATGAATCGACACCACCGGATAAGCCAAGCAATACTTCATCACTACCCACCTGACTCTTAACGGTGTTGATAGCGTCTTCAATAATGCTGGCCGGAGTCCATAAAGTCTCGCAACCACAAATACCATGCACAAAGCGCTCGATAATACGCATCCCCTGCAAAGTATGGGTCACTTCCGGGTGAAACTGTATTCCAAACAGTGGCAGTTCAGCGTGACACATGGCCGCGATGGGAGCACTGTCGGTGGCAGCGACCAGGCGAAAGTCAGACGGGACTTCAGTAACCTTGTCGCCGTGACTCATCCACACATCTAATTGCGATTCACCAGCGTCCGTTATGCGATCCTCGATACCATCAAGCAGGGCACAAGAATCCGTGACATTAACTTGAGCAAAACCAAACTCGGATTTGGCAGACGCTTCGACTTTACCACCAAATTCTTCCGCCATCGTTTGCATGCCATAGCAAATACCCAGTATTGGTAGACCAGCCTTATATAAAAACGCCGGCGGCCGAGGCGATACCTCCGTATTAGCTGACTCAGGACTACCCGAAAAAATGATGCCTTGTGGCGCAAACTCTTCGAAGTCTTCCTCGGTAACTTCATAATCCCAAATCTCACAATACACACCAGCCTCTCGCACCCGCCGGGCAATCAACTGCGTATACTGCGATCCAAAATCCAGAATCAGAATTTTTTGGCTATGAATGTTTGTAGTAGTCATTTTGAAAAATAAAAAGCTCCAAACCAACTGATACAGATGGTTTCAGTTAAATACTCACTGGGATCTCGAGATGTGCTCCTGGTTGCGCGAGGCAAGGCGGAAGCAATTTTTGAAGGGGAGCATACAAACAATATGACCGCTTCAAAAATTGTTTGCAACGCCGTACGCGCAATCAGGAGCGCATCGTTCTTAACTAGCGCGGTAGTTAGGGGCTTCCTTGGTAATACTTACATCGTGAACGTGAGATTCGCTCATACCAGCCCCAGTTATCCTCACAAACTCTGTCTTCGTACGCATGTCATCGATATTGGCCGAGCCTGTATAACCCATGCTGGATCTCAGCCCACCCATGAGTTGATGCACGATAGCAGCCATAGGACCTTTGTAAGGCACTCGTCCCTCAATCCCTTCAGGCACCAGCTTTTCAGTACCCGATTCAATGTCTTGAAAATAACGATCGCTGGAGCCTTGAGTGGAGGACATAGCCCCAAGACTGCCCATACCGCGGTAGGACTTATAACTGCGACCCTGGTAGAGCTCGACTTCGCCCGGTGCTTCTTCAGAACCGGCTAACAGGCTACCAACCATGACAACATGAGCACCTGCAGCCACTACTTTGGCGATATCACCCGAATAACGAATGCCGCCATCTGATATCACACAGACATCGGTATCCTTAACCGCTTCCACCACATTCGCAACCGCAGTGATTTGTGGCACACCGACTCCGGTGACAATCCTGGTGGTGCAGATTGATCCTGGTCCGATACCTACTTTCACCGCATCAGCACCGGCTTCCACTAAATCGCGGGCAGCTTTGGCAGTAGCAATATTGCCACCTACTACTGAGAGATAGGGGTACTTGGCCTTGATCATCTTCACTTGATCGATGACACCCTGGGAATGGCCATGAGCTGTGTCTACTACCAGGAGATCGACTCCCGCTTCCACCAACGCATCGACTCTTTGTTCCGTATCTCCGCCAGTGCCAACTGCGGCAGCTGAGCGCAAACGACCCAGCTCGTCTTTACAGGCATTGGGAAAGTCTTCTGACTTGCGGATATCTTTAAGAGTAATCAAGCCTTTGAGTTCGAAGTCGCCATTCACCACCAGAAGCTTTTCGATTCGATGACGATGCAACAGCTCTTTGACTTCATCCAGACTAAAGTTTTCCTGCACCGTAACCAGGCGATCTTTTGGCGTCATGATGGATTCCACGCCAGCATCCAGATTTGCCTCGAAGCGCACATCGCGGCTGGTGACGATTCCAACCAGCCCGCCACTATCGACTACCGGCATACCAGAGATGTCATTCTCTTTCATGAGTGCAACCAAATCACGAATGGTTGCTTCGGCCGGAATAGTTATGGGATCTCTAACAACACCGCTCTCATACTTCTTGACCGCTCTCACTTCTCGAGCCTGTTTCTCCACACTCATGCTCTTGTGGATAACACCTAATCCACCTTCCTGGGCCATAGCGATAGCAAGGCGAGCTTCGGTGACAGTATCCATTGCCGAGGAGACAAGGGGAATGTTCAGGGAAATACCCTTGGTAATTTGGGTTTCCAGACTTACTGATCGAGGGAGTACTGAGGAGTGCGCGGGCAGAAGCAGAACATCATCGAATGTTAGAGCCTCTTCAGCAATACGTAACATAAGATTTCCAATATCCGCAAAAACCAGATTATACAGATCGACTCTAAGCTTGTACAGGAAGCCAGGAATCTGCGGCACTCAATAGCAAGAATTGTCCGGATAATTTTGAACCGGGTAAGGTTGCTTTACTCCTCAGAAGCGGGAGCGTCGGTGACCAATCGAAAATACAGAATATTGACAACAGGAATAGAAACGAACAGTGTGATGTACACCAGACCAGCTCGGGCGATTCGTTCGGCCTCATAAATGTTCGCTGCGATCAGTGACAGAATTGCGGTTGCTATTACAACCAGCCAGGTAACGGTCATCGCATAACAGTACCTCTTTTCCACCTCGTTGAGATGAAGCGGCACTTGGTAGCGCAACGCATTTTGTGAGAAGGCAATCACGATAGCGGCAAGCGCAATCAAAAACAGTGCAACATATACGAACAACCCTGCGACTTCGTTATTGGCCCAACCTGGGTTAAGGAATAGCCCAGTATCCATAGATTCAATATCAAACACGGTTAACGCAAAGTATTGAACTGTCGCCTGAGAAACCAGCTTGATGGGATAGACGAAGATTAGTACCAGCACCACCAACGCCAGGCTGAGGTTGACCGTGGCCCTATCCTGCAAACCAAATACTCGGCTCCAGTTGGAGTGAGATAGCCAGATTGCACCGATGATGAGAGCACTCAGCATAAAGGCCGGAATATCTTTCGATAATTCGAAGAGTTCTGCGGGACTTAGAGGAATTTCGTCAATGCTGATTACCAGCATGGTGAAGGAAAACGCAAAGGCAGCATCCACGAAGGTTTCAATACGCGTCATGCTATCGCCGCGAATGATCTTGCCCCCTTCACGACGGCAATTATCGATAAACTGTTGACTCAATGGTTCCATGACTGGATTGCCCCTCCTGGCCAGATATACAATCGTATCGATGCTGGCAATGCAAGCTTCAGACAACAACAATCGCCGGCCTGGCCAAACGAATACGCTGGATTGCATAAGGTTAAATCATGCCCGAACCTCAATCACTCCAACCACTATGGCAACGCTTGTCCCGCGAGCCGACCATGCATTTCTTTCTTTTAGCGCTGTTAATATTTGCCGCCTATGGATTGAGTAGTGTTAGTCAGGAGAATGTACTGGAACTGGATCAGCGGGAGATCGACGCCAGAATCTTCATGCAGGAAATGGCTACCGGTGAGGAGCTAACACAAGAACAACGAGATTTTGTAGCCGCTCGCTATGTTGAAGAACAACTGTTGGTGCAAGAAGCTCTTGCGCTTGGATTGGACAACGATGCGCGTATCCATGACATGCTTGCCCAGAAAATGTTGCATGTATTGAGCGGAGAAATCATTCAGCCAAGTGAAGAGGAATTACAAAGCTTCTACGATGCCAACATCGATCGCTATCGCATTCCTGCCTCAAGAGACGTGATTGAGTTAGTTTTCGACTCCAGAGAACCCTTGTCAGATGAAGTTTTGTCCGTTTTGGAGACAGGGGATTCTGCAGAGACACTACTTGAACTAAGCCCCGGTAGCAGCGGGCCTTTACCTAATATTAACTACCTGGATGTTTCCAATATCTTTAGTGAAGAGTTCGCCGATCAGGTATTTGCCGCAGCCGTGGGCGAATGGGCTGGCCCTTTCGTTAGCAATCGCGGCCAACATTGGTTGCAAACCACCGCTATCTATCCAGCACGCTTGCCAGAACTGTCTGAAGTACAAGATCGGGTGAGACTGGAATGGATTAATGCTGAAGAGGAAGCGCGACTGCAGGTGGAAGTTTCCAGACTCTTCGACAAATACTCAATCGTCATCACAGATTCTGCGGAGTCAGAACACTAATCGACCATGCGCGCGCTACTCTTCACTTCCCTTACACTCCTGTCGGCTTTAATCACCCATCCCGCCATGGGTCACGATGTGGATATCACAGGCGTCGCAAGAGTTTTTCTCGATGAAGACACTGACAACCACTACCGCTTGTCCATCGTCGATCAGCAAGTACCGCCATTGTTTAACGTCGAACGTATTCTGCCAAGTCACTGCACAGGCCTAGCTCCGGGTAATTTCAGTTATCGATTCCAATGTGAACCCGCATTATCAATTGAAGATGAATTAGTGTTCCCCTGGGCTCTCGAGGGAATCGTCGTTATCGCTCGCTGGCGGGACGATAGCAATATTTCCAGTTATTTTCCTGGTGATGGAACCAGGGTTAGCGTTCCTCTCGGCGATCTCAAAGCCGGCGCCGGCCCGCTTAGCAACCTCGCCGTTCGCTACTTGATCTTGGGAGCTGAACACATCCTATTTGGTATCGATCATTTACTGTTTGTGTTGGGCCTGTTGTTACTGTTGAGCGGGTTTTGGAAGTTAATCAAGACTATCACCGCCTTCACTATCGCCCACAGCATTACATTGGCATTTGCAGTGCTTGGCATCTTTCCAGTTCCCAATGCTCCCATCGAAGCACTGATTGCACTTTCAATTTTAATGTTGGCGCGAGAGGTAGTGATGGGACAACGGGGAGTACGCACCTTGGTGCACGATAAACCCTGGCTCGTGGCATTCGTATTCGGTCTGTTTCACGGGTTCGGATTCGCTGGCGCATTAGGTGAATTGGGATTGAGTGATAACGATATTCCACTCGCCCTGCTGTTCTTCAACCTCGGAGTTGAAGCAGGACAAATAGGATTCATCCTGTTGATGACTGCGCTGCACTTCACTTACAGTCGCGTGTTCCAAGGCTTAGTAGTCAGTACTCACCGTGGGCTGGCTTACGGGCTCGGTGGCATTGCCTGCTTTTGGTTTCTTGAGCGATTACCTGCGCTGTTTGCAGTGGCTTAATATCACCGCTGCTGGTATTGCTGATGGCAGGATTCACAAGGGGGATACAACGCATCGTTGCCTGCATTAAATAAAGCTTCTTCATCTTTCGCAGCAACTGCAAGTAATACCTGACGGGCCGCATCCAGCATTTGTTGATTGTAAGATTGCCAATCAGGTTCTGCCGCCATAGCAACTTCACCTTCACCGGCGCCTCCGGCTGACAACAAATTGGCGGCGCCAATAACACTTAAAGCTGCGTTCTCCACTTCCTGCCACTCTTCCTCACTCTGTAACTGATAGGCACCCCAGATAGTACTGGTAGTGGGCGTGACAATAGCGTTCATTATTTCTTTAACCGTTAGTTCCGGTTCTAACTGGGCCCAGGCAATGCTGGAAACTAAAGCCGTTATTGCGACGCATGGAAGCACAAATTTCTTGAGAGACATGAGTAGACCACTAAAGTGAATTGGGCGAGCCTGAGTATTACAATCTCAGTGGAGACTGAAGCTGATCAATATCAATGGAGCAGTGAATACGCCCAAGGCCTCCTGGCCCTGAGCGCATCTCATCTAGTCCTGGCTTGCAATGCCGAACTCGGCATCCAATTCTTGCCTGCGTGCGCCGGCCAGAATACCTGGAAGTGCATGGTTTCCTTCGTGACAGGCGTACTCGTAGATTTGATCTTCTACCGAACGCATGGGTATTTCACCAGTCCAGGCTTGAGTGTAGACCTCTGGATCATCCACGGTGAAACGGTAGAGCAAAGTACTGTCGTCCAGGCGGGAAAAGCGCTCGGTAATCTTGGCTTGCTGTGACAGGTAGATGAAGTGCCGCAGCGCACCCCGAAAACCTTGTTGTGGATGGAAGTTGGTGGTTTCTACAACCAACGTGTCGCCTTCATAGTAGCCAATGGAATCACCCAACCATTTGTGCACATCAGAATGCTCGGAGTCGCGCATGCGGATAATACGCGCATCGTGATTCATCTCGGCAAGAATGACCACGTAGTCTTCAGTCTGAACAATCTGGCTGTGGTTGTTATAAAGAACGGGCAGCATAGGTGGCCCACCAGAGGAACCGAAACCAACCAGACAGCGCTCAGCCATCGGTCTGGACTCGGGACCATCGTATTGTCCACCGCCAGACATCTGGGAAAAAATCATGCGCTGCGCCTGCGGTGACCAGGGCAAGCGCCCGTTTTCCGGCTCCACAATAATGGAAGAACGGATCTCTCCATTAATAACCGCCATACGTTCACCTGGATCCATCCAGAAGGTGTTGTAGCCGCCGATGGTGCCTTCATCACCGCCGATGTTTTCCGTTAGATCTTCAAGATAGCTCTCGCCCGTTGCACCTATGGTCGCAGCTTCTTCCGGAGTCAGCACAAGCTTGCCCTCGAACTGCTCGCCGCGCTCCAGCATTGTTACGGTGGCAATGTTGTAAGTGCCTTCAAGATCTGGAGCACCAAAACTGGTGCGTGGGTAATCATTATTTTGAGCAAACAAACTGCTACTTAGCAGCGTGATTGCCAGCAATGCGGTACTTCTAAACATCATAAGCCCCCTGAGTATACGCCTTGCGTGAGAATTGGAGAGCGTCATCTCTCCGACATGGAAGCTAGCTATGTTACCACGTGGCATCCGTCGATCGCACTCTAATACCAGTTCTCTGCGATGAGCGGAAGACCGCGCAGGCTGGGGATTCTGGCATAAACTTTTGGTGGAAAATCTGATTTAATCCTCTCTGATTTCACTCAAAGCGGACAGTTCCTGATGAAACACTCTCTTCTAGCACTACTCAGTGGCCTTTTATTCGCTCCTGCACTGGTTTTGGCCGATGCCTGGTCGGAAGTCGAACATGGTTATGCAGATAACAATGGCGTACAGATCCACTATGCCACTATGGGCGATGGACCTTTGGTGGTGATGATCCATGGCTTCCCGGATTTTTGGTATAGCTGGCGTCACCAGATGGAAGGGCTTAGTGACGACTTCAAAGTAGTAGCGATCGATCAACGTGGCTACAACCGCAGTGGTCAGCCGGAAGGTGAATCAAACTACGCCATGCAGTATCTGGTTTCCGACGTGGCAGCTGTGATCCAACATCTGGGAGAAGATAGCGCAACTATTGTAGGTCATGATTGGGGTGGAGCCGTGGCCTGGCAATTCGCCTTCGCCCTCCCGCAGATGGTCGACAATCTGATCATCTTGAATCTGCCCCACCCCAACGGTATGGGAAGAGAACTGGCAACTAACCAGGAGCAACAACAGAACAGCAACTACGCGAGAGTCTTCATCGAAGGATCTCCCAGCGATCCAGACGTTTTCTTTGGTGGACCGATGACTGCCCAGACCTTATCAGGTTGGGTGACAGATGCTGCTGCCAGAGAGCGCTACATAGAAGCTTTCAGCCGCTCGGACTTCAACGCCATGCTCGCTTACTACAAGCAGAATTACCCCAGCGGCGATTCTGGTAATGCCCCGGCACCCGCTGCACCACAACTGGATATACCTTTACTGGTCTTTCACGGCTTAGAAGACACGGCCCTGCACTCCGATGGATTGAACAACACCTGGGACTGGAACGATAGCGCCACTACCATTGTGGCGGTGCCAGGAGCCGCGCATTTTGTGCAGCAGGATGCGGCAGAAACTGTGACCAGCACCATGCGCTGGTGGCTACTGAACCAACGATAGGCGGTTGAAAGAAAACTCAATTTCACCGGTCCGCGTATTCAAACTACATCCCTGTTTTAGAAGGAGAAAACATCCGATGAAAAAATACTTCCTCACTCTTGTAAGCTTATTGCTGAGCACGCAGTCAATAGCTGCTGATGTCGCTGGCACTAAAGCTAGAATAGAACAAAACCTCTCTGGTGATATTCGAAACGAAGCCGAAATTGCCCGCGATGCCAACCGTAAACCTGCCGAGGTGCTTGAATTCTTCGGTTTGGAAGACACCATGAAAGTACTGGAAATTTCACCTGCCACCGGTTACTGGTCGAAATTTCTAGGTCCAACTATTTGCAGCGCAGGGGGAGAATTGGTGTTTTCTGTCAGCGTCAACGATAACTTTAAGAATGACGTTATGACATTGGACGGTTTGGGCTGCACTTCGGCGATCAACGATGGCATCGGTCTGGGCAATATCCCAGCTTTCGACTTTGACGATGACAACTTTGACTTGGTGCTTACGTTCTGGAATTTGCACAATCCTTCAGTTGAGGATCGCGCCAATCTGAATCAGGCGGTTTTCGACGCCTTGAAATCCGGTGGCATCTACGGTGTAGTCGACCATACACGTCGTCACATGCAACCTGGCAGCCGGGCAGTTGGCCGCAGGTTGGATCCGGTTCTTATTATCAAGGAAATGATTGACGTCGGATTTGAATTCGTCGACTACAGCGACATGCACTACCACCCAGAAGACGATTTGACCCAGGAAGTTGGTACACCCGGGGTCAGAGGCAACACTGATCGCTTTACCCTGAAATTTCGCAAACCGTAGCCAGAGATAGCAAGCGACACCAAAACAAGGGAGGCCAGGCCTCCCTTTTTTAATGCAGAATTGATGAGTACCCTAAATACCTACAGGGCTCCACAATGCAGCTCAATTGCGTAAGATCAAGCCTTTTTAGGCTTGATATGTCACCATAGCCACAGTCATTCAGGAGGTATCAGATATGACAACTGCAAAGCCGATGGCACTAATTAGTTTACTGACTCTTTCATTAGTCGCCTGCTCCGGGTCAAGTAGCCGCCCGGTTGGTGGATACAATCCGCTTGATGATTTCGAGCAACTTAATCCAGCCTCAATCTTTGCAACTCCCGAGCCACAGCCTTCACCTGATTACTCGGTGGAGCAATTAGACAGAGGACGTTATCTGGTAGGCCTGCTGGGCTGCGGTAGCTGCCATACTGATGGCGCCTTGGTAGGT
>JANQJM010000200.1 GCA_028281635.1 Pseudomonadales bacterium
ACGCAGCCGAGTGAACAAGCCTAGCTGATCCAGATAGAGAACAGAGCCTTCGACAATCGCCAGATCGAAACACTCATCTTGCAGGGGGTCACTCTCGGAATTGACAATGGTCGCCTTGCATCCTCTCTGTACCATGCCCGCCTGCAAAGACTGGAGGCTCGAACCGGACAGCAGAACGCTGGCTGAATCTGAAAGTCCGCGTTTGGAGACTTCCTCCAACGCAGTGAGCAGAGCAGTTTGCGATGTGCGCAAATCGTCAGCCCCTGGATCACTTCCATAGCAGAGCATGGAGTTGTCGCCATAGGCTGCCAGCATTGCAGCAGAGATGAGATCCAGCAAATCGGACCTTGGTTGAGAGCTTGAGACAGGCACGTCCATTATTGTTGTGAGCTAGGGCGAAGCAATATACCGTGCCAAAAGGCCTTTGCAAAGAAGCATAAACAGCCCTTTTCACGGCTTGTCATTGGGATAAAATAGATTCCTATGCAGCACACCAAATTATCGAAATTATTGGAGATATTGATCCCTGGCGACAAGGATCAAGCCACCCTTACCCGACAAGGTCTGCAACGACTGCTGTTGCTGCGGACTCTGGTAACGCTGTTGAGCGCGCTAGGGCTTATCGTTTTCGAAAGCCTGTCCGATATCAGCATCTCACTCAATTTGGTCATATTTCTCATTGTGGCCGTCTCCCTCTCAATCGTCATTGGTTTTTGGCGCCTTCAATCTGCATCCGTTATTAGTCAGCGCGAACTTTTCTGTCATTTGCTGGTCGACGCCGCCATCTTATTTGTACTGCTGCAAAATACCGGTGGCGCAAGCAATCCACTTATCTCCTATTTATTAGTGCTGCTGGCGGTTACTGCGACCCTGCTTCCCAGCAGTTATGTGTATGCCTTCTCCATCGGTGGCATTTTGATGTATACGTACTTTCTGCTGCTTGATCTCGGCGGCACCCACAACATGGGGAGTATGGCCATGGATCAAGATACAGTTTTCGAACTGCATCTGGTGGGGATGTGGATCATCTTTTTAGTGAGTGCCATCTTGATTAGCGTGTTCCTCACACGCATGGCATCAGCAATTCGAGACAGAGAGCTAAACCTTGCCCAGGCCAGAGAGAACGAGATGCGCAATGAACAGCTTGTTGCCATCGGCACCTTGGCAGCAGGTACGGCACATGCACTCGGCACACCTCTTTCTACTATGGCAGTTCTGTTGACAGAGTTGGATAAACTGGAAAAAGAACAACTTAATCAGGACAGCGTTAAAGAAGATATCTCGGTCCTGAAGCAACAAGTAACCCGTTGTAAGGATTCTCTCAATCAATTAATTCGTTATTATCATAAAGACAATCCTTCCGATATTGAGAATATTCAGGTCGAAGATTTCGTCAATGACATCAAGGATTACATTACTAACATCCATCCTATGGCTAATGTAGAGTTCGAGTTGAACTGTGAACCCACTACTGTAGTGGCCTCAGAATTGAGCGTAAGACACGCTGTCATCAACATTATCGAGAACGGTATCAAGGCAGCCAAAGATAAAGTCAAGGTGAGTTTTAAAGTTGATGCCAACGCTGCGGACACTATCGAAATATCAATTAATGATGACGGGCCGGGCATACCTTCCAAAGTGATGGAGAATATGGGTGAACCATTCATCTCCACTCGCAAAGACAGCATGGGACTGGGTATATTCCTTGCTAATGCGGCGGTACAACGACTTGGTGGTACCATCGAGATGTTTAATCTGAAAATTGGTGGCGCGCTTACTTTAATTAAGCTCCCGCTACCCCAAATGCAGAATGCCTGAAGCCAATGCTATGAACGAAGAATCCACCAATTTGCTGCTTGTTGAAGATGATGAAGTATTTGCCCGAGTGATCGCCCGTGCCCTTGAGCAACGACACTATGCCGTTAGCCATTCCAGCGATAGTGAGAATGCGCTTGCTTTAATTGAATCGCAGCGGTTCGACGCGGCTATTCTGGACTTGAACCTTGGTAGTGAAACTTCCCTGTCATTGATTGAACCCCTAAAACAGCATAATCCGCAGATCAGGATTCTGATACTCACCGGTTATGCCAGCATTGCCACAGCAGTTGAAGCCATCAAGCTAGGGGCAGACAACTACCTGGCAAAACCTGCAGACACCGAAGAAATTCTCAGTGCGTTATCTACCAGCAAGAACCAGGCACAGACACCTACCGCAGATACAGCCAAACTGGAGCCGATGTCAGTAAGACGGCTGGAATGGGAACATATACAGAAAGTATTGAAGGAAAATGACGGCAACATATCGGCAACTGCCCGACAACTAAAAATGCACCGTCGAACCTTACAGAGAAAACTCCAGAAGCGACCGGTAGCACGTTAGTATCAGGCGGACCGTTGTTTGGCAGAAATCACCAGGCCACAAGCCGCCGCACCAGCACTGATAATTTCAGCAACCAACAGTTGTACCGTAAAATCATCGTACACACCCTCAATGAGAATCCCCCAGCTTCGAACCGTTGCCAGCGCTCCATAACTAAGCAAGAACAGCAGCAGCGCCCCATATTGCAAGTGAGTTTTAAAAACGGCCAGCAGAGAATAAATGCCAAGCGAACCCATTAAACCGATGTACATGGTTTTTAGCTCCGTGTAGCCGAGCGCATCCTGCAACTCAATTCCCAATCTGGCAAACCATTCCAGGGGCGCAATGACAAAAAGTAATGCCAACACACTATAGATGATGCCATTAAGGCTTAGAAATATTTTGGGGAAGTGTTGCATAACAAAGATGCTTTTAACGACGAGTCAGCGGAGCCATAGCGAGGTGGCGTCCGCCGTCTACGATCAATGTCTCACCGGTCACCACTTGCGGGCCAGAGATAAAATGCAGAATGGCGTCCGCTACTGTTTCTGCTGTTGCCGTTTTCTTCAGCGGCGCATTGTCACGATTAAACGCCATAAGCTTCTCATAGCGCTCATCGCCAAAGCCATCCCTTAGCCAATCGCCTTCTATAAATCCTGGACAAACTGCATTGACCCGTAATTTTGGACCCAAAGCCCTGGCCAGGGACAAGGTCATCGTCACCATCGCGCCCTTTGAAGCGGCATAGGCAACACAACTTCCAATACCTGTGATTCCTGCAGTTGATGCAACGTTCACTACCGCACCCCCGTCTTCCTGGGCCTGCATCGCCGGGTTTACAGCTCTGGTCATCTGATAAGCGCCAATGACATTGACCCCATAGATGCGTTGAAAGTCGTCTTTGTCCAGGCCATCCAGGTTTTGGTGATCAACAAATTTTGTGGTTCCGGCATTGTTAACCAAAATGTCGATGCGACCCCACTTGTCCAGTGCCGCTTCAGCCATAGCAACGCAGTCTTCATCATTTGCTACGTTAGCTTGCATCGCTATGGTTTCCACGCCCTGCTGTTGGCAGGCAGCGGCAACTGTTTCAGCCCCTTCGCTATTGGAGTTGTAGTTGATGACAACATTGCAGCCCTGGGTTGCCAGAAGCTGTGCCGTGGCAGCGCCGACCCCACTGCTGGAACCGGTCACAATGGCCACTCGATTGTTCAGATCTTTCACTGGAT
Organism: Pseudomonadales bacterium; assembly: GCA_028281635.1. Lineage (GTDB taxonomy): Bacteria > Pseudomonadota > Gammaproteobacteria > Pseudomonadales > Pseudohongiellaceae > UBA9145. Next base: position 3,589 of record JANQJM010000200.1, read on the forward strand.
TTTCCCTGTCATACTATTGAGAGATTAGGATGGGAAACTAGCACAATCCTGACCCATCGTCAGATCAACTGCCAAGCGGTGAAAGGCCCGAATTTAGCCGTGTATGGAGCGAATAAGAGCTTGCACAATCGATTCTATCCGTTACAATACGTAACACTTCCCGGGCTGGGGAAAGCACCAGTCCTGCAGCACAAAAACAGGCCTTAGGAACGAGGCCCTTCCAAACAACAGGGACGATAACTTCAAGCGCGAACGATAGAACCGGGCTGACGCAGTTGGCGTAAAGACCAGAGCCACTTGCGTCGTTCTAATTTTGTGCGTTTCGGGCAACGTCCCTCGCTCAACTATTGGCTGGAGACCATTGTGAAAAAGCAGCAAATCGTAGCACTAGCCATTCTGGCTTTAGTCGCAGCATGGATGTTCATACCTCGCAGTACCACGAGCACTGCTGAAGAACCCGAAGTAGCCTCGAGAGTTATCGAGGCAGTCTCTCAAGATCAACCCGCGAGTGAAAACCCGGAAGTTCTGACCGTACGTGCTGAACGCATTGGTCCGGAGACTTACGTAGAGCAACTGTTAGTTCGCGGCCGCAGCCAGGCTTACCGCCATGTGCAAGTCCGCGCCGAGCAAGCTGGTCGCATCGTCAATGACCCTGTGCCCCGCGGTGCCCGCGTTGAAGCGGGAGATTTGCTTTGCGAAATCGCTATCGATGACCGTGAAGTCAATTTACAGGAAGCCATAGCGCGCCGGGAACAAGCTGAATTCGAATACAATGCCGCTCTCGACCTGCAGCGACGTGACTTGCAGTCCGATGTAGTGGTTGCACAACTGCGAGCTGCTTTGGAATCTGCTAAAGCTGCGGTAACTCGAACTGAGATCGCCTTTAACAACACCCGCATAGTTGCGCCGTTCTCGGGTGTGGTAGAAACCAGGACAGTCGAAATGGGTGATTTACTCAATATCGGTGATGTCTGTGCCTCGGTGTTAGATGACAGCCCCATGTTACTCGTTGGATTGGTTCCAGAGCAGGAAATCGGTCGCATAGGCGTTGGCGCAAATGTTACCGGACGCCTCCTGGACGGAGAGACCGTCTCCGGAAAGGTCACCTATTTGGCCGGGGCAGCAGACCCTATTTCCCGCAGCTATCGAATTGAAGCCGAAGTGAATGCTGATCAACCCACTATTCGGGACGGAATTACCACTGAAATATTTGTCGATGCTACTCAAGTAATTGCGCACCGTATTCCTTCTTCGGCACTCACCCTGGATGACAATGGCAATATCGGTGTGAAACTCATCGATAACAACAATGAAGTTTATTTCCGCAATGTTTCAATTGTCGGTGATGACACCAATCAACTAAATCCTGGTATCTGGGTAACAGGACTCGATGGCACCGTCGTATTGGTTACTGTCGGTCAGGAAATCGTTTTTCCTGGACAAACAGTAGTCGCAAATTTCGATTGGGATCTCTAATAATCTGCAGGCAATAAGGATAGTCAACTTGCTATGAATTATATCGACCATGCAGTAGCGCGATCGCGCACCACTCTTAGCGTATTCGTTGCAGTGATGTTAACGGGATTCGTGTCTTACCTGGCGATTCCGGTTGAGCTTAATCCCGACGTCCAGGTTCCGGTTATCGTGACAACTATTATGCACGAAGGAATCTCACCGGAAGATGCGGAACGCTTGCTGTCCAAGCCAGCGGAACTGGAGCTGAAAACACTGGATGGCATCGACCAGATCAGTTCCTTCTCCAGCGAGAATGCGGCCACCGTAATCACTGAATTTGACATAGATTTCAATTCTCAGGCTGCCCTGGCTGAAGTCAGGGAAGCAATCAACCGTGCCAAGGCGCGTTTCCCACAAGATACGGAAGAGCCAATCATTCAGGAAGTTTCCGCCGCTGAGGTACCCATCGTACAGATCGCCATTGGCGGAGAAGGTGTGCCTGAGAGAGTCTTGTTGCGAGTTGCAGAAAACCTGCAACGAGAAATCGAGATTCTGCCCCCGATTCTGGAAGCAACGATGGTCGGAAACCGGGAAGAGCTCCTGGAAGCACTAATCGATCCTGCCAAGCTGGAAACCTATGGCATTCCAAACTCAGCCATTGTGCAAACAGTTACCAGCAATAACCGATTGATTCCCGCTGGTCAGGTTGATACCGGCCAGGGCAGCTTTTCAATCAAAGTACCGGGCCTTATAGAAAACGCTGACGACCTGTTTAACTTGCCCCTGGCTTCCAGCGACCTTGGCGTGCTCACTGTTTCTGACTTGGCGGAGGTGCGCAGAACATTTAAGGACGCGACTCGCTACTCCTATGCCAATGGTTCGCAAACGATTTCTCTCAACGTAATGAAACGCAAGGGCGCGAACCTGGTCGAAGCGATGGAGCAAATAGACGAGGTCATTCAGGAAATTCGCCCCAGCCTGCCACCAGCAGTGTCTCTGTCCTACATCAATAACACCGCACCATTAGTTATAGAACAGAATATGGGACTACAGGGCAACATGGCGACGGCAATGGTGCTGGTTCTCATTGTAGTTATTGCTGCCGTAGGCGTGCGTTCCGGGCTTCTGGTAACTCTGGCCGTACCGTTCTCGTTTTTCTTTGCCTTCATCATCATTCGTATGCTGGGCTTCACCTACAATTTTATGGTGATCTTTGGCCTCCTGCTGGGGCTTGGCATGCTTATCGATGGTGCCATTGTGATGGTGGAATACGCTGATCGAAAAATGGCCGAGGGCATGGACAGCGTGGAAGCATACAGAGAGGCCGTTAAACGAATGTTCTGGCCAATACTCGCATCAACCGCCACAACATTGGCCGCATTTCTGCCGATCATGTTCTGGCCTGGTGTCGCAGGCCAGTTCATGAGTTATCTGCCGATCACGGTGTTCGCAGTACTTATAGGTTCTCTGTTTTATGCACTGCTGTTTGCTCCAACGATTGGAGCACTAATTGGCCGTAGCTCTGGTGCCGGTGAGGATAGTGCTTATCTGAGAACACTGGAAACTGGCGACCCTGAAAAGTGCGGCGGTATAACCGGTTTGTATGCGAAGTTACTGGATTTTGCAGTACGCATTCCCGGTACCGTGTTTGTGCTCAGCATAGTGGTGTTGGTTTCGATCGTCATGGCCTATGGCCGCTATGGCAAAGGTGTTGAGTTTTTTACCGGTGTAGAACCCAGCCAAACCCAGGTCCAGGTTTTTGCCCGTGGAAACTTCTCACCTGCTGAAGTGCGGGAAATCATGCTGGATGTTGAGCAACGCATTCGCACCGTCGGTCATTTCAAAGGTATCGTGACTCAGTCGGGCGCCGGACAACAAATGGGGGGCGATCAACAGACTGCACCTGACTTGATTGGTTCTATTTTTATTGAAATGACGGATCGCCGTGATCGCGACATCAACGGCTTCGAAGTGGAAAACCGGTATCGAGATGCTATCACTGGCATGCCTGGTATTCGGGCAGAGGTGGTAACCATCGAGAACGGCCCCCCTGTTGGTAAAGAAATACAAATCGAGCTATCAGGCGAGGACCTGGACCTTCTGTTTTCCGAAGCAGGAAGAATTCGCACCTACATGGAAACCGTGCATGGCGCTGACTTGATCGATATTGATGATACAGCTCCCGTTCCAGGCATCGAATGGGAGATTGTCGTCGATCGTGCCCAGGCTGCGATGCTGGGGGCTAACATGGCGGAGATCGGTACCGCAATCCAACTCATGACAACAGGTGTCTTCATGGGAGACTACCGGCCAAACGACAGCGAGGAAGAAGTCGATATCCGGGTCCGTTATCCCTCTAACTACCGCGGCCTGGATCAAATGGAGAATATTCGCATCAGCACTACCAATGGGCCGGTGCCGATCAGCAGTTTTGTCACGCGGGTTGCCAAACAAAAAGTCAGCAGCATTCAACGTGTGGACGGCGCCAGGGTGGTGTACGTTCGGGCAAATCCTGCACCCGGAATAGTCGCCGACAACAAACTCCAGGAAATTTCCGCCTGGCTGGATGAAAACCCACCAGTGACTGGGGTGTTCTATCAATTCCGCGGCGCTAATGAAGAACAGGAGCAATCTGCAGCATTCCTGGGCCAGGCCTTCTCACTCGCCATGGCACTAATGGCTATTCTCCTGGTCACTCAGTTCAACAGTTTTTATCAGGCACTACTGATTTTGTCTTCGGTATTGCTGTCAACCGCTGGCGTTCTCTTAGGATTACTGACTACTGGTCAGACTTTCTCCGTGATATTGACAGGAATCGGCATCGTTGCGTTAGCCGGGATTATTGTGAATAACAACATAGTGCTCATCGATACCTTTAATGTGCTGCGTCGCGAGCACGCAGACTGGGATCTGCGTAAAGTAATCGTGCACACTGGTGTGCAGCGACTACGACCCGTCTTTCTAACGACCTTCACAACCGGTTTCGGTTTGCTTCCTCTTGCTATGCACGTATCGGTCGATCTGATTGGCGCAGAGATAGAAGTCGGCGGGCCAATCACCTCGCAGTGGGTTAGTTTGGCTTCAGCCATTGTCTTTGGATTGTCATTTGCGACGATACTGACGCTTATCGTTACCCCAGCAATGCTGGCGCTCCCAGATTCCCTGCGCGCTATTCTTCATCGTATCGGTTCTCTGATTCCCCGCCGCCGCACGACTAGCATGGCGTCCTGATCGCTAAAAGTCGGTCCCGGTAAACTTGCCGGGACTGACTCTCTGGCACTGCCTAAATTTTCGTGTCACAATTTATTCACTGACTGCAGACTTTCAGAGCCCGATGGGACTATTAGTCACCTTCTTCGTACTCAGCATCCTGTTCTCATTCCTCTGCTCCATTCTGGAAGCCGTTTTGTTGAGTATTACTCCCGCTTATGTAGGAATTCAGGAACAGGAACAATCCCGAATCGCAAAAGACCTGGTTCGCTTTAAGGCGGATATAGATGAGCCTTTGGCTGCCATCCTTACGCTAAACACCATAGCTCATACCGTTGGCGCTATTGGGGTTGGTTCGCAAGCGACGGTCTTGTTTGGCGAAACCACCATTGAGATTTTTGGCAGTTCTTTAATTAGCTGGGAAGCGCTCATTGCAGGTTTGATGACCCTGGCCATACTGATCTTCTCCGAAGTGATTCCCAAAACCATTGGTGCCAACAATTGGGAAGTGCTGACTCCTTTTACCGTAAATGCACTCAAGGTAATGCTGCTGGTTTTGGCACCACTGGTCTGGCTAAGCCAGTACATAACCCGCCACCTCAAGAAAGACAAAGACAAGCCGGTTCTCAGCCGCACCGACTTCCTGGCCATGGCGCGCATTGGCACCGAAAGTGGTGTACTGGAAGAAAACGAACAGACGATCATTCATAACCTGCTGCGGTTTTCACGTGTGCGGGTAAAGGATGTTATGACACCCAGAATTGTGGTTATTGCCGCCAGTGATGCCATGACCATCGGTGAGTTTCACGAACAAAACGAGAAGCTTCCTTTTTCCCGCATTCCGATTTACCACGAGCAGAATGACAATGTGAATGGCTATGTACTGAAAGATGAGATATTGCTGAATCTGGTCGATGACAATGCCAGCAAGACGTTAAATGACATTCGTCGGGAAATCATTGTCGTTCACAAAACTCTGCCTATCCCGGAGTTATTGGATATCTTCGTCAAAAAGAAAGAACAAATAGCCCTGGTGGTGGATGAGTTTGGTGGCATGGATGGAATCGTCACCATGGAAGACATTATCGAGACCCTGTTGGGGTTGGAAATTGTGGATGAGTCCGATAATGCGGATGATATGCAGGCATTGGCACGAAAGAACTGGGAGCAGCGAGCGCGACGACTGGGCATCATAGCCAGGGACGAGGAAGCGCCACTGGAGCCGTCTGTTGATCAGGAATCCGAATCTAAATCTAAGTCCTGAGCAAGATCACAGACACTGACAGACTTGTAAGCAAGCATTGCCATCGGCTATCTAAGCTACCTGGCACCTCTTAATCGTAACAGTGCGGAATCCAGTTCGAATTCGAATTGTTGGGGAGACTGCTCTCAGGGGTAACTTAATTCGGTGGAAAACGAGCAAACGTTCGTTCGAAAATACGACTCTCTATAAGGCTGCAAAGCCCCGTCACGCCTGCTTTGTGACAAATTGTTACCCTACGAACAGACTTTCAAAATTGTTGTGCTAATATCGAGTCACTCTAAGGCCAACGTGTTAATGGAATCAGCGTTGGTTTCTAGATAGCTAAAGCGCGGAGCTTGGAGGTTCTTCTTTGTTCCCCCCTTTTCTAAAGCATTGAGTGGCTTTCAAGTCTCCGCTTTAGCGCCCTCCTCAGGTCGATCTCAGCAGTTTCCAAACCAGCAAATTCTTGAAGGCGTTCCATCGTTGGCTGCTTCGACTTATTGGTCCGGCTAAAGCTAGTCTAGCGTCGCCAGCAACCTGTCCCGTGCTGCCCTCTCCTGCTTTCGCAGTTGCTCCTTGTAGCGTTCTGACATGAGATAGAGATGCATCTCGCTCAGGCGAATGCTCTCATGGAGAAATTCAAACTTGGGATCGTCTGCTGGCAGGGTATTCTCCGCCACTTCGAGCCGTAGCTTCAGGATCTTGTGAGCTTTGCGCATGTGTTGCTGACGCTTGCCATCCAAATTCAGGTTATACGCATTCACATGCCAGGACGATACAGCCTGCAACCCGGCTTCGAGGCGGGCATCGTTGGTATCGTAGAGCCTGGTAAAGATAAGCTCCAGATAGGCGTAGTGATCATCCACCGCCTGCCAGTCTTCGAGTTCGA
>JANQJM010000207.1 GCA_028281635.1 Pseudomonadales bacterium
GGATGGCGACATCTGCGAAGCAGATGCGAGGGTGAGAGCAAGCGTTTTCAAAGCGTCAGCTTTGAGCGCAGATCGAACGGACGCAAGCTGAGCTTGAGGACCGGACGGCAATCACCAGCAGAATCGCATTTCTGTGCCAGTGATTGCCGACGACAGAGCAAAAGTCCAGGGATGGACTTTTGCGAAACAACTACAAAAGCCGGACTAACCGTTGCCCCGAACCTTTACACTTGGGACAAGTGCTGGTTTCAGTGATTTTTCCACTTCCCTTACACACGTTGCAGACGTCCTGGTAAGGTTTCTTGAGAATAGACTGTAACTCGATGAGAGCTTGCTTAGGTGGCTCTTTCTTTACCGCAGACATCATCAACCCACTCCGTTAGCACTAAAACCCAAAACTGCGAATTCAAAATTCTTGAGTTAAAAATCACGCCTTTGTGATTGGCGTCTCATTTCGGAGCATTATGGAGAATATATATGACAAAATGCGTTAACTGCCTCACAAAATTCATTGGGGGTGTAAAATTTTTATACAGTTGCTGATAATCCTTTAAATATTAGTCACTTATATTACTATCGCCTGCTTTTTCGGCTCCGCAGCGCGTATCCGGCAAGCTTTTTTAGGTAGTGATTGGTAAGGAATTCAATTAATGAGCAAAGTTTTACAAGGCGTGCGGGTACTGGATTTTGGTCGCTACATCGCGGGTCCTTATTGCGCCACATTGTTAGGCGATCTTGGCGCCGAAGTGATTCGGGTGGAGAAAGTTGATGGGTCTGAAGATCGCTTTCTGTCACCAATAACTGATAAAGGAGATGGTGCACTCTTTCTGCAATTAGCCCGTAACAAAAAGTGCCTGACACTTAATCCCATGAAACCAGCCGGGAAGGAGATTGTTAAGAAACTGGTAGCAAGCGCTGATGTCGTTGTGGCAAACCTGCCACCTGATACCCTCAAGGCCATGGGCCTCGACTACGAGAGTCTTACCAGTATCAAACCCGACATAATTCTCACCATGATTTCCGCCTTCGGTCGCGGCGGACCCTACGAGAACAGAGTCGGGTTCGACGGGCTCGGTCAAGCCATGTCGGGCAATATGTACATGTCCGGATCACCCGATCAACCAGTGAAGGCCTATGCGCCGTTTATCGATTTCGGCACCGCCAGCCTTTCTGCATTCGGCACCATGGCTGCGCTCTTACACCGGGAAAAAACCGGCGAGGGTCAGGTTGTTGAGGGTTCATTATTCAATACTGCCCTTACTATGATGAACGGCACCGTCATCGAGCAAGCTGCGATAAAGCGCAATCGGGTGGCTACTCTCAACCGCTCACAGACTTCAGCACCGGCAGATACGTTCAAAACCAAGGATGGCTGGGTGCTGGTGCAATCGGTTGGCGGCCCACTTTTCAAACGCTGGGCGGAGCTTATGGGGGAAGACCATTGGTTGGACGATCCAAGATTTGAAACTGACATTAGCCGTGGCGATCATGGTGAAGTGATTAGTGAACGTCTCGCTGCCTGGTGCGCTGAACGCACTTCAGAAGAAGTACTCAGTGCCATGGAAGAAGCCCGGTTGCCGGCGGGGCCAATTCTTTCTCCGCAGGAAGTTTTGGAAGACCCTCATATAGCAGCTAAAGGTTTGTTCAAGGAAACAGCGTATCCGGGTCTGGATATCCCAGCACCGATCATGCAAACACCAGTGGAGTTGTCTGCAACGCCCGGAGAGATCAGGGAACGCCCCCCTACCCTGGGAGAGCACACAGACATCATCATGGCTGAACTGGGATACAGTGAAAACGAAATTGCAGAACTGCGAGAACAGCGGGTAGTTTAAGTTTAACCGAGCGGCGGCATCAGTTAGTCTACACCTGCTGCTTCTTTCTTTGATCAGGACTTTACCAATGAAAGCGAAAACTAGAGGCAATACTAGTCGCCGAGAATTTCTGAAATCAACGAGTGCACTGCTGGCTGGCACTAGCGCGCTGATCCCCAAACTTACCAAGGCACAGACGGGCAGCGAGGATTACTGGCAAATGGTAAGGGCGCAATTTGCTTTTACTGAAAGCGCAATACCGATGAATGCGGCCAATCTCTGCCCGTCGTTTCGTGCCGTTGCCGAAAACGTGGCACTGCTTACCGCGGATATCGATATCGATTGTTCATTCAATAACAGAGCCAAATTCAATGAGCTGCTGGAAAAGAGTCGATCACTGGTGGCCGGCCAGCTAAAGGTTAGTGCAGATGAAATTGCCCTGGTTCGAAACACCAGCGAGGCGAACAATATTATTAACAATGGATTGCAGCTAAGTGCCGGCGATGAAGTGCTTATTTGGGATCAGAATCACCCGACCAACAACGTCGCCTGGGATGTGCGGGCAGAACGATTTGGTATACAGGTAAAGCGAGTCAGCACACCCAACAAGCCACAGTCGGAACAGGAACTGGCTGATGTGTTTATCAATAATCTCAGCAGCAACACAAAAGTGCTCTCGCTGACTCATGTATCAAACGTTACCGGTGTTCAGTTGCCGGTAAAACGTATCATTGAAGCCGCTCACCAACGCGACGTATATGTGCATGTTGATGGCGCTCAATCCTGGGGAGCCCTGAATCTGGACTTGCGCGATATGGGCGCAGACTCTTTCACTGCCAGTGCCCATAAATGGTACATGGGACCAAAAGAAGTTGGCCTGCTCTATGTAAATGCTGCCAATATTGATCGCATTTGGCCCAACACAGTCGCACCTGGCTGGGGGGCAGACGCCGAGACAGATCTTACAGGCGCACGCAAATTCGAATCACTGGGGCAGCGAGACGATTCCGCCCTCGCCGCCCTTGGCATCGCAGCTAATATTCACAATGAGATCGGTACGCAACGCATCGAAGACAGAATTAGCACTCTAGCGCAAAAGCTGAAACGAGGTATTGCCGATCTTGGCCTGGAATTGGTCACGCCAATGTCACAAGAACTGAGTCATGGTGTGTGTATTACCCGTGCACCCAGGGGGCAAGGCGGCAGCATAAGTAATCGCCTTTACAACGAATTCGGCATTGCAGGCGCTGCAACTGGCGGCGTCCGGCTCTGTCCTACTATCTACAATACCGAGAAACATATCGATCGTGCAGTCGAAGGCTTGCGCGCGATCATGACTTAGGCCGTATCGAGGTATTCAAAGAGAAGTGAGAAACTTCTCCATGGCATTGTTGGTCTGTGTTGGGGCTTCCTGTTGCACCCAATGGCCAATACCCGGGAATAATTCCACGCCCCGCAGATCTGGAACGACTCGCGCTATGGCGCTCTGCAATTGCTCAGCGCTGGCATGAGCAATCACCATATCCTTCTCCCCCGCAATAAACAGCGTGGGTACTTTCACTATTGGGTCCAGGTCAGCAGTGATTTCCCAATTACGGTGCAGGTTCCGGTAATAGTTGATACCGCCTCGAAAGCCAGAGCGCTTGAACTGACCCACCACGTAATCCAAATCGGCTTGTTGTAACCAATCAGGCAGGCCCTTTGGCGCACCCAGGCGCTTAATCCAACCTCCGGCGCTGGCCAGTTTATCTGTAATTTCCGGGACTTCTCTTGGTGAATCAGGTGAGAGATAAAGGCGACTGATGAGACCGTGGGGATCGGCATCGTATTCTTTTTCAGCAAGCCCGCCCGGGGCATTGTGGTAGAGCATGTAGAAAAAATTGTCCCCGAAGCGCTGCTGGTAGGTTTCGAAGATTGATTGTTCGGGCCGCCCACCGTATGGCACGCTCATCGCCACCAGGGCTTCGAAGCGCTCTGGATAGTACAGAACCGTGTACCAGGCAACAATGGCTCCCCAATCGTGACCTACCATGATCGCCTTTTCTTCATTCAGTGCATCGAGAATGCCAACCATATCAGCACTCAGATGCTGAATGTCATAGCTCGAGACATCTTCTGGTGCATCACTCTCCCCGTAGCCGCGCATATCTGGCACCACAACGCGATATCCCAGATCAACGAGGAAAGGAATTTGATGGCGCCAGTTGTACCATGACTCCGGCCAGCCATGGGCAAGTAACACCATAGGGCCATCCTCACCCGCTACTACTATGCGCATTCGGATTCCATTGCTCTGAATAAACTCAAACTTCGCACCTGCCACAGGGCAATTCTCTTGGGTCATTACTCGTTCCATATGTGAGTTGGCTAAAGAGCGACAAGATAGCATGAAGCAAAGACGAAAATCTGAACAAAAAAAGCCAGCGACTGCTGACGCAGTGCTGGCAAGAGGGGGACATTGAAATGTCTGATCGATTGCTCGATCGGAGGAGTAAATCCGTTACTGTTCGCTAGTGAATCAAGCAGCCACAGTCAGATGCTGGTTAAGCCAGGACTCCACGGCCGACTGTGGGTGAGCACCAACCAGATCACTAACTAATTTGCCTTGATGTAATAAGGCAAGGGTTGGCACACCGCGCACATTGAAACTCGCAGCGAGTTCACCAAATTGATCCACGTCTACCTTGGCAGCAAAGACAGCATCCTGATTCTCTTCTGCTACCGCCTCAAAGACTGGCGTCATTGATTTACAGGGGCCACACCAGGTCGCCCAGAAATCAATCAGCACCCAATCGTGTTCCGCCACCGCGCTGTCATATTCTTGCTGATTTGCGATTGTGCTAGTCATAATCATTTCCTCCAAAACTCAGGTATTCCGTTTATGCTACTGCCCGCTGTGAATTCAATTCCTTCAAGACGGCAATCACGTCCGCTGGTTCCGGACGTTCCGTGTAGTCCGGATTGATGTCTGCATAGACAATAGTGCCATCCTGATCCACAACCAGGCGGGCTGGCATCGGCAGAGTCCAGCTGTCATCGCCGTTGTGGTCCGGTAATACGATGCCGAAGCTGCTGTAAATTTCGCGCAGGTCCTCAGGTAAGCTGAAGACCAATCCCAACTGTTCTGAATATGAATTCGCTTTATCAATCAGAATGTCGAAGTCCAGATGCTTGGACCGCTTGTTTTTCTGAGCCGATTTTTCCAGCTGAGGTGCAATGGCAACGAAATTTGCGCCTTGAGATGTAATCTCGGGCAACACTTCATTCAACGATTCCAACTCAATATTGCAGTATGGGCACCACACACCGCGGAAAACTGTGATCACCAGCGGGCCTTGCTGCAACAGGTCAGTCGAATCCACCTGTGTGCCATCCTGGTTATTCAACGTAAAGCGCGGTAACGATTGCCCTACCTTAATCGTCTCTTCAAGTATTCCAGAGTTTCTTAGATCCTCTGTGGAACGCTCCATAATTCTTTGCGCAGACTCCGGCGCTTGCTTTTTAAAGTTTACCTTGTAGGCATCCAGCTTCGCTTGCAGTGATTGTGTCATGTCATTTACCTCTGCTGACTTTCAAATTCATAGTGACAGTGTAGGGAGCTCAGCAGTAAGAAGTATTCCGATTCACCGTGTTTTGGTTCAAATCGTCCATTAGCGATGATAATTTGTTCACTAAATTCAATCCGGGCAAAGTCTTTCCAACATGGATCAACTCTCCGAAGTACTCACCAAATTTTCCATCTCAGCCGGTGTGTTTTACACAGGTAATCTGTGTGGTCTTTCCAATTTTTCTCCCGATGGCGTGGAACAGGGCCATTTGCACCTGCTGGAATCGGGTCGTATCAATGTTATCGATCACAATGGCAAGAACATCTTGATCGACGAACCTTCTGTCATGTTCTTCCCGCGCCCTACTCAGCATCGATTGATGGCTGAAGAACGGGATAACGCGCAAATTGTTTGTGCATCGGTGCGCTATGGCACTGGTGCAGGTAATCCGTTAGCGAATGCCCTGCCGGAAATGATGGTCATTAAACTCAGCGAGGCTGGAAATCTTCAGGCTTCCACGAAGCTGCTCTTTGAGGAAGCGTTCGCCGAGGAAAATGGCCGCCTGGCGATGATGGATCGCTTAACCGAGGTATTCATTATCCATTTATTACGCTACGCAATGGACAGTGGTTTGGTGAAGCAAGGATTACTGTCTGGTTTATCACACCCTCAACTTGCCAAGGCTATAAGGGCTATCCATGACGCCCCTGATCGAGGATGGGCGCTGGAAGAACTGGCCGAGCTGTCTGCCATGTCCCGATCAAAATTCGCAGAAGAATTTCGCGACACTATGGGACAAACCGCCGGCGACTACATTCTTGAGTGGCGTATTGCACTCGCCCAGACTTTACTTAAGAAAGGCAAGCCGGTTGGGCTGGTGGCCAATGAAGTGGGCTATGACAACGCCTCCGCATTGGCCAGAGCGTTTCGTAAAAAGACCGGACATTCTCCCAAGCAATGGCTCAATGCAAGCAGTGTGCACTAAGCGCTGACTTGCAGTTGTTCACTACTGTTATCAATCGCCTCATCAAATTGTCGATCGGGATTCTGGGTACGATTGATTCCCCGATGTACGGCCAGGCGCTGTTCGATTTTCTCTCGCCAGGCAGCAAGCACCGGGTAATCAGCCATTTCGATCGCCACTGACTCTGCGTAGCGTAACCAACTGTAGTTGGCAATATCGGCAATGGTGTAATGTTCACCTGCCAACCATTGCTGCTCTGAAAGTCTGCTTTCCAGCACGGAGGCCAAGCGCTGAGATTCAACACGAAATCGTTGCAAGGCATTCTGCGATGGATATTCTTCACTTGAGTTGAAGAAATTAGCCTGACCAAACATTGGGCCGACACCACCAATCTGAAAAAACAGCCACTCCAGTACCCGAGTCCGATCTTCAAAAGTCTCGCCTAAAAGACCCGAATATTTTTCTGCCAGATAAAGGAGTATTGCTCCGGACTCGAAAACAGTCAGGTGTTCGCCATCTTTATCCAACACTTCGGTATCTACAA
>JANQJM010000216.1 GCA_028281635.1 Pseudomonadales bacterium
GTGTGTGTGTGTGTTCGTGGTCTCGCCAAAGTGGGAAATCTGAGTTTAAACTGATTAGACATTTCTCAATACTTCTCCCACTCCGACGCTAGCAACAAAACCTGTTGTTTGTTATCAAATATCATAGCTGAAAAGTTACCCAAGAGTTGAGCTGAAATATTTGTTATGTTTTAAATAAGGCTATTGGTCAAGCGCAATGGCTCTTCACCACCTACCGCTGATGTAACGAACAAATCGCTGGGGAAGCGGCTGCCACTTCCGTAAAGCGCGAGCAAGTCATCGCCATGGGAAAAGCGCACACTGGTGACATTGGCACCTTCTATTGTTGGCGCATCGATCTGTTCCATGGTCTCCGCATCGAACATCATCAGTTCAGTGCGCGCGTCGACATTGGCAGCGGCGACGAAGTAATCCCCTTCTCTGGAAAACACGCCGTAGTAGATATCCCAATCAAGCGACAACACTTCTTCCTTGTCACCTGTAGCAAGCTGGTAACGCATTAGTTGCTGATATTCACTACCCTCGTCGGTTGTGTAGTACAACCATTGGCTGTCAGGAGAAAAATCACTGGGGGACGAACTGACATCTCCCTCATGGGGAGTAAGGTCAGTTCTTTCTCCGCTGACCAGGTTTTGCAGATAGAGATTGTTATTGTTAGCGGTGATTAGCTCCACCAACGCAATTGACTGGCCATCGGGAGAAATCTGTGCCGGAAAAAACCCTTCTTCATTTAAGAAGACCATTTCCCGTGGGTAGCCTTCCGCCAGCTGATATTCGTAGACGTCGAAGAAGCGAGGATCGCGTTCGTTGCTCTGCACATAGAAGGATTCATAATCACCTGACCAACCGGCAAAAGAGGCTTTGAGGTTTTCACCCGGAGTAAGATCGATGGCGGAACCATCCAACTCTCGTACATACAGATGGTTTAGCTCGTTACCACCCTGATCTGCCGTATAGAGGAAACGTTCGTCTTCCGGGAAATAAGAAATTGCCAACATGGCATCGCTGTCCGAGAAGGTAAGTTGTTCTGCACCGCTGCCATCCGCCGCAATGGCATAGACATTGAAAATGCCAGTGCTGTTGTTGCTCACCAGCAGCTTTGAGTTATCGGGGGAAAAGCTGGCGCCTGAATAGCGAGTGCTATTCATGAAGTCGTCGATACTATACTCAGGTATCGATGGCGTAGTTTCCACCTCTGCTACCGGCTCGGAAGCAGTTTCTGTTAGGTTGGAGGACTGTTGTTCCTGGCTGCAAGCAGCGAGAAATGGAATAAGGAAGCAGGACAGAGCAAACGCGCGAATAGACATAACACACCTCGAGTTTGTAATGCGCTAAGAACTTGGCAGAATAGCCCAGCCTCTGGGGGAAGTCTACGCAACGGAATTGGTTTGCATACCGCCACTATCGAGCAATAAACGCGCAGTAGCGGCACTCCAGCGTGTTCATCTATTCCGTGAATTCGACGCGCGACAGTCGTGCTTTATCAGCCTGCGGCATCTCACTAAAAACAATGTCGCGATAGAATTCGTCTTCGTCCACAAAGAGTTTCAGCCAGGCGACAGCCATCGTTCCTACCAGATCATGCACATCGGTATTGGGATTGAGGCGTTCGTTTTCCACTTCACTGTTGGCAATGAAATGATTGCCACCCTTCACTTCCAGGTACATCTTGGTCAGGTCAGCTGCCAGGCTTTCGTAGTGAGGTCTGGAGTGCTCGGCATTCGGAGCAATACGATCGATTTCTCCAGCAATCAGCAGCGTGGGTACTGATACTGAACTGAAATCCGCGTTGGGTTGCCAGGGTGTGAAAGGAATAATGGCCTTTAACTCATCACTGTGCTCATTGGCAGCCAATAAGGCACCGCCACCACCCATGGAATGGCCCATCACTGCCATACGGTCAGTAAGAATCTTCCCGCGTAAGGTGCTGCCCATACGTGTGTTTTCTGCGCGCAATAATTCCACACCAGCCATCAAGGCATCCGCACGCATGGAGGGATCGTCGGTGAGTGCATTGGTATCAATAGTAAGCACCGCATAGCCGTGGGACGCGAGGTGATTGCCCCACCACCGCATGTTTTCCTGCTGTTCATAAAATCCTGGAGACACCACAACCCCACCGAAGTCATCACCTTTGTTGGCGGGAAAATAGAGAGTAGCCGCCCCAAACTCGGGCACATCGGGTAGCTGGGAATAGTAAGCCACCTGATAGGGTCCAGGCCTGCCAAGCGCCTCTCTATCAGGCCGGTCCGACGTTTGAGCGAAGGAAACACTGGCCGCGAGAAGTATCAATAGCAGAAATTTTGCGGACAAGGAGGATCTCATGTTGCGGACTACCTCAGAATGCAGGAAGACAATGGGATCACAGTAACTAAAAACGCCCGAAGGCGCAAAATCGGGCATTTCAGCATCCATACCGACTTTTTTAAT
This sequence comes from Pseudomonadales bacterium, assembly GCA_028281635.1. Taxonomy (GTDB): domain Bacteria; phylum Pseudomonadota; class Gammaproteobacteria; order Pseudomonadales; family Pseudohongiellaceae; genus UBA9145. The sequence goes on from JANQJM010000216.1 coordinate 2,431, forward strand.
TCCACTCACACTTGCACAAATATGCCGTTCTGGCGACTCTTTATAGCAAAGAGGATTCTTTGTGCCATCCAACTCACTGCTAAGTCAGTTGGCCGAGTTATTTCAGACTAGGCAAAACCAGCTCTACATCGCGGCGATCGCTATAACCAAAGATCGCGCGAGTGCGGAAGATGCCGTGCTGTCGGCAATCCTTGCCGTGTCCGAGCTAAAGCAAGCCCCCCGGGACCTTGCCGCCTACCTGTTCCAGGTAGTCAGGAACAAGGCTTTACACAGCAATAAACATGCGGCCCGTTTTACAGATGAATCGGCCATGGGCAACTTCATCGATTTGTCCGAACAAAATGGTGAGCAGAAGGTGTTTAGCCAACAAGTGCTGCAGCAACTGTCCAAACTGGATGGCAATCAACAACAAGTCTTGATCATGAAACTGTTTGGCGACCTGACTTTCGACGAGATTGCCAGCGTCACCGGCGAAAAACCGAATACCGTTGCGTCCTGGTACCGCAGAGGATTGCAGAAACTGAAGGAGATCATTCATGAACCAGCAATTTAGAGAAGGCAGAGATGATGACTTCGAAGAATTAGAGAAGGAACTAGCAAAAATTTCTCTTATTCCACCTTCAGAAAAGTATCAACAGATACAGCAAACGTTGCGGACGAAAACAGTTACAGGAGCATGGTTCCGTCGGCCCTGGGCTGTAATCCCCGCCGCCCTGGCTTTAGTCGCTGTAATCGGAACCCTCGTCTTGGATTTAGATCAGTCTTCCAATATACAGCCAGCATTGATCAGTGAAGGAAGCAGCAATGAAGCAGTAGTGGCTGTGCTTGCAGATAGTGAGATCGAGCAATCCTACAGAGAGGGCACTCACTTCATCGCACTTGATCCACCGATTGATGTAACCGACAGTCTCTCTACAGAAGTCGTTGCCTTTTTCTGGTATCCCTGCCGACCCTGCGCCAGTTTCGAACCCTTTCTGAGCCGTTGGGAATCCGAACTCGATGATGACGTACGGCTCACTCGGGTGCCCGCAATCTGGTCAGAGGAAATGCGTTTTCACGCTCGGATTTACTACACCGCGCGACAACTGGGATTACCTACCGCCACTCAGGAACTGTTTTATGCCGCTTTTCAAAGTGAAGAACCGACAATCGGGACTGAGGAAGGGCTACTGGAGTTTTTTTTGAACCAGGGTGTTGCAGTCTCCGATTTCATCGACGTTTATAATGCCGATTCTACTCAGGCTTTGGTCGATGCGGCGGTGCAGACCAATTTCGTTTACCAGATTGAATCTACCCCTTCGTTATTTATTGATGGGGCTTATGGTATCTCCCCTCAAACTGCCGGTGGCTATCCGGAGATGTTGGAAGTTGCAGATTACGTAATCGACTCGGTTCTCTGTGACACACCGAGACGGCTGGTCTGCTAGAGATTTCCTCACCCCGTCCGCTATTACCCCTGTTTTTGTTGTTACCAAACAGATAGCAATCCTCCACTTACTCAAGATGCTCAGCCGAAGGCATCTTATCAACAGACAGGGGATCAGAATGTTGTGAGACTTCAGTTGTTCTGCAGCCCTTCCCACTGTTCAATTCTGATTCTCCCCAGTGGGGCCCGGGAAGGGTCCCGCGGATCGAACAGTAAGATTTCACCTTGCTCAATTGGTGGCTGTAAATCAGGAAATGCAGCCGCCACATTAGGCGAATGGGTGATCATCAACTTATTGCCGGTGTCTGATGCCTGCCTGGTCTGTTCTAGCAGCCATTCGCCAGCAACTCCGCTGGCAGCCTGCATACCCTGATTGCCCAACATCGATCTCTGTTCAATATTTTGAAATCCGAGATATCTGGCAGTTTCCAGCGTTCGATAGGCAGGGCTGCTGAGCACCTGCTCGAAGACAATCTGCAGTTTCTCCAATACCTCTCCCATTAAATAGGCCTGTTGACGGCCAGTTGCATCCAGTTGTCTTTCGCCATCGGGATTGTCGCCGTTGCGTTGGGAACCTTGCGGTGATTCCGCGGGAGACTGGGCGTGTCGCATGACCACAACCAGTCCACCGGCTCTCAGGGCGTCGATTAAATCAGGTCGAATCTCCTCTACTTCTGCCTGACCATAGACAGTCAGATGAGCAGGGAACAGCAACAGCAAGAATCCAACTTTTATCAATTCGATATACCGCATCACTCTGCCTCGCCGGTAATAACTGGGGAGAACCCTAAACAACCTCCACCATGTGTGGCTACTTCAGGACATAATAAGTCAGAATTCCCAACAAAACAGGAAACAGTGTTAAGAATGAAAAAAAGTTACTCAAATTGGTCATACCAATTACCAGCGAAATGATCACAACTGGCGTGATGATTCACGAGCTATGGGAAGCTCCCTGTAAGGCCCAAGTTCGCTGGTTTTGCGGGCATTTAATGCCATGGCCTGGACCTGGCTGGATGAGAGAGATAATGTGTCTGTGACTGAGGAATAATCGGTGTCCAGGGCAGCACTTAACAACAGCAAAGGCTTCACCCTAATTGAACTGTTGATGGTCGTTTCCATCATAGGCGTACTGATGTCCGTGGCTGCGCCCATGTACCAGGAATACGTCATCCGGGCGAACCTGGTGGAAACTGCGCTTGAACTTGGTCAGTGGGGAAGAGAATTCCGACGCTGGAATACCAACAACGGACGCTACCCTGACGACAGTCATATCGTGTTACCACCGGAGGCAGCAAACGAGTTAATCATCGATAACACCCGTTGGCTCGCAGATACTGCACTCGGTGGCAACTGGAACTGGGAAGGTCCTGATAACTATCCCTACGCCGCAATTTCAATCTTTGGTGCTACGGCTCCGGTCGAAGAAATCAGGCAACTCGATTTCATTTTAGACAATGGCGACCTGGCGACAGGTATTTTTCGACAAACACCCAATGGTCGCTATACCTATATCTTAGAAGAATAGTCTGTATACCTGTTTCCAGGCTCGGCTGTTATCTTTAGAAACTACGAACTAATCTACAACAGTTGGCTCTGGACTATTGCGACTTACATAGATGCGTGAATAGCCATAAAAATCCGGCTGCGGATGTTCGATGATGATGTTATTGCCCTCACGGATAACGATATTGCCCTGCCCCGACCCGTCGCAGCGCAAAGATTCATTGGGCGTATCACCCCGGGCAAGCGCCTGACCGATTTGCGAGAAGACTCGCATGCACTCTTCGAATGAAGTGATTCGTAGCTGCCTTATACGAGTTTCATCATCCAGTGGCACAAAGTCTGGTCCTGAGAAAAATAGCTGCCTGGCTATGATAATTGCCACACAGATTATCGTAACCGACAACGGAATCAATTGAGGATTGGATTGTTTGCGACGGACAGCAACCGGAGCTGTCTCTTGCTGCGAGCTTACTTCAACTGACGCCTTGTCGCGCTGCTCTTGTTGCTTGATTCTCTGTGTTTCTCTCGCGACTGTCTGCTCTGCCTGCCACAATTCCACGCAGTTTTCGCATAGTACAGCATCTTCAGTGAAGTTCGCGCACATTCCGCACAGAGGAATAGAACAACGAGTACAAGTTTCAACGGCTGGAGCGTTTGGGTGGTTTTGACACTTGCTAGCCATGGAAAGCGCTTATGGGTTTACTCTCGCCCGCAATCGGAGCCGGTAGATTTATGGAATAACTACTCGATTTTGTTCAACCAGGTTTTGCCGGCGGCTTTCGTCAGTTCTTGTTGGCGTCGCCTTTCTTCACCCTTCGCGAACAGCTCCTCACGGTTGTTATCGGTAACCTCGGCATAAGCGTCTCTCCAGCCTTCAGATTCGCTCCAGCGGAAATCAAGTCTGTGCACTGAATTTGCAGAGGACGCCGATTCAAAAAAGTCGAGGGCCTGATTCATGATGGCAAGCTGCATTTCCAGGTCATAGGGTTTGCCACAGGGATTGCCGAGAGGAAAGTCAACATGCACATAGCGTGGCACTTTGCAGTGCTCGATGATGTCGATTGCTGAGCCGAGGATCAGTGTCGATATGCCGTTGGCTTCAAGATGACGTGCTACCAGACTCACGGTCTGGTGGCAGACTGGTCACAACGGCACCAACAATGCGATGTCTGCTCCGTCCTCGAAGCAACGCTTCAGAATTTCCGGCGCGTCTTCTTCTCTGGTTGCACGCTGACTGTACGTGGTAGGCACTGAATGAAATCGTTGAGTGATGCCACCCAGCTTTTTCTGCTTTACCAACTCCCCAAGTTGCACTAATGGTAAAAACGAATTCACATCCCGGGTGTGGGTCGCTCCCTTATCCCATGACAGCTCTTCGGTGTACATTGAAGCAGGGATGGGATCGCAAGCAGTTGAGTAGACCTGGCGCTCTGCCCGACCTTGTTTAGTATCAGGCATGGCCGTAGTAATTACTGCCAGTGTGCTGTCTGTCAGCGGTTTCGTTAACGGCACAAAAGGCGCATCGGTGTTGTGAGCCCACTGATAGTCCTTGTCGTAGCCCTGTGCGCGGTAGTAGTCCCGCGTTCTCAGCATATAGGGAACGTCGTAAGCAGTTGTCATTGGCAGTATATGGTGTCGATGGTTCTGTTCCGCGTTCAATAGTAAAGGGGAGCACGTAGAAAATACAGGGGAACAGTTTTTACTCCTGCGCTAAATGTCGGTAGTCTACAGAAAAATCGCCCGAGAGCCGTTGGCCTAAAGGCAAAAAATAAAAATAACGACCATGTTTTCGTCCACAGTCAGCATTCCAACCTGGTTCTTTCTTCTATTAACAGTAGCAACAGTTTATGCACTGGTGATGAGCATCCTGTTCCCGGGTTTTCGCTGGTATGTCAGCCGCCGCCTGAACAAGGCCGTAGACAAGATCAATACCGGCCTGCAGATCAAGATTCGGCCGCTCCAGCAAACCAAGCGTCAGGTACTAATCGACCAGCTGATGTTCGATCAGGACATTCTGGCCATGATCGAAACCCTTTCCAAAGAGGAGCAAATTCCCAGAGAGGTGCTGCAGCAGAGAGTACGCAGCTATGCGAGGGAAATCGTTCCTTCCTTTAATGCCTATGTGTACTTCCGTGTCTTCTACTGGTTAGCAAAGAAAGTCGCACGCTTCATGTACCGGGTTCGAGTAGCCGCGGCTGATCCCAAATCGCTACGCGAGATTGATCCGGAGTCCACTGTCGTATTCGTGATGAACCACCGCAGCAATATGGACTATGTGTTGATCAGTTATCTGGTAGCAGAACGAGTCGCCCTGTCTTACGCAGCCGGAGAATGGGCCCGCATTTTTCCGTTAGAAATGCTGATTCGCGCTATGGGCGCCTTTTTTGTGCGCCGGGGCTCACAAAATCCACTGTATCGTAAAGTGCTGGAACGTTATGTATACATGGCTACGCAGAGCGGAGTTTGTCAGGCAGTGTTTCTGGAAGGCGGTCTCAGTCGTGACGGCAAGCTGGCGGACCCACGTCTGGGATTTCTGGATTACATATTGCGCAACTATGACTGGCAGACTGATCGCAATATCGTGTTTCTCCCGGCCAGCATTAATTATGACCAGGTACTCGAAGACCAGAATTTGCTTAACTGGGATGACAAGTCATCGCGCCCTGGTTTGACAGAAAATGTGAGACGATTCTGGCGTTTCCTAAAACTGAATTTATTTGCGGGTTCCCGGGCCCGTTGGCGACGCTATGGCTATGCCAGTGTTAATTTTGGCATTCCGGTATCAATGGTGGACTACTGTTCCGATCGTGAATTGGAATTCAATCACCTGGATAAAGAAACGCGCTTTAGCCGTGTAAAAACATTGGCGGATGAACTCATGGATGCGCTGCGCTACGTCATGCCTATGCTTCCAGTACCTGTTATTTCAGCAGTTATGCTCAGTGCAGAGGATGAGATACTGACTTCGTTGGAGATCTTCAGTCGCTGTGACAAGTTTATCGATGAACTAATAGCGCAGGGAGCACCGATGAAACCAGAAGAGAAACCACGTCAGGCAACCCTGGCCAATAGTCTCGACATCCTGACCAAACGCAAACTGCTGGTTGAAGAAGATGATCACTATCGAGTCAATCAAGAGCAAC
>JANQJM010000072.1 GCA_028281635.1 Pseudomonadales bacterium
TTGGGGGAGCGATATTCCACTACCTTATTGAATGGTGGCATCCTGCCCAGCCCGGAACCCATTAACCGGGTAGTACCTTTGGATTTGTTTCCTACCGCCGTACTGGAATCGGTGCTGGTGCAGAAAACCTATTCCGCTCAGTTCCCCAGTGAATTCGGTGGCGGTGTGCTACAGCTGCGCACCAAAAAGTCGACTGACGAGTTCTTCTGGAATATTTCGTCATCCCTGGGAATGACTCAAGATGTGAATTTCAATGACGGCTTCACTATCAGTGGTGGTGATCTGGACTGGTTGGGTTATGACGACGATTACCGTGCTTTGCCTCAAGCGCTCGCGGTGGCTACTTCCGATGGCCAGGAGCTAAGGCGAAAGAGTATCTTTTTGGGCGGTTCTGGTTACACCCCGGAAGAACTGCAGACCATTGGCCGCAGCCTGCGCAATGAATATGAGCCGGACATGGAAGATCTGCCCATTAATTTCGATTTCTCGACTTCGCTGGGTAATTTTCACGAGATTGGAAACACGGGTGCGGTGTTTAATTACATGGCCGCTGTGGATTACTCCAACTCCTGGGATCACAACGAGATTATCCGGAAAAACTACAAGAACAGTAATGCGGGTCTGGAGATAGAAGATGACGGTATCTATGAAGGTACCGAGCACAGCATTGACATCAGTACCATCGCTACTGCTGGTATCGATTTCAACCCCAACCACAACGTACGATTTACTTCAGTTATGCTGCGCAAGACTGATGACACAGTGGGCATATTCGAAGGTGAGATAGCGGCCGAAGACTACCTGCGTCGTACCACGCTGGAATGGGTGGAACGTGAGCTGTTCTCCAATCAGATTCAGGGTGATCACTACTTTCCCGACTTCAATGAACTGGTGATCAACTGGCGCTACAGCAAGGTTAAGGCGGAACGTGACGAGCCGGATACCCGGGAGTATCGCTATGACCGCGAGAACGATGGTATGGGTGGCGATGTATTTCGCTTCTCAACCCGGGCTGACGGTAACGTACGCCGCTGGAGCGTGTTGGACGATGACGCCGAGGAATACGCCGTTGATGCCACCATGATGTTCTATGGTCCGATGAATTCAACAATCACGGCGCAGGCAGGCTATGTCCACTCCGATAAAACCCGTGATTCCGAGATTCGCCGTTATTCATTTTTCGACCAGGGCGTGATAGCCCAGGATCAGGATTTGCTGGAACTGCCGCTGGAAGAAATTCTGGCCCCGGAGAACATCGACCCGAACGGGTTTGAGCTGCGTGAATTCACCCGCCCCACGGATAACTATGTAGCGGAGAACGATTCTGACTCCTGGTATCTGCAAGGTGAGATTAACTTCGATGATCGTTTTCGCATTAGTGCTGGTGTGCGTCAGGAAGAGTTTACCCAGAACGTTCGCACATTTGACCTGTTCCGTGATGCCGAAATTCTGTCGGGGCAGGACAGTGATGAATTGCTGCCCGCTGTCAGCCTGACATTTATCAACTACGACCATCAGTTCCGTCTGGCCTACAGTGAGACTCAATCACGACCAGACTTCAGAGAACTTTCCCCTGCAGCATTTACCAACCCGGTAAACGGTCGTGAGGTGGTTGGTAACCCAGACCTGGAAATTGCGACCATCAAGAACTATGACTTCCGCTGGGAATGGTATTTTGGCTTCAGTGATTACGTGTCGTTGGGCGTGTTCTACAAGGAGTTCGACAAGCCTATTGAATCTGTAATTCAAGCCGGGGCCGACGGTGCGCAATCATTCACCAATGCCAAGGGCGGTGAAAACCAGGGTGTTGAATGGGAACTCTACAAGAGCCTCGATTTTCTGGAAGATTTTGCCTACATCTTCTCTGACATGTACGTGCAGACCAATGTTGCCTATATCGACTCTGAAGTGGAAATTGACGATGCCGACCGAAGCATTCTGACCAACACCAATCGACCCCTGCAAGGGCAATCAGACTGGTTGTTTAATGCTCAGATCGGGTATGAGCCATTTACCGGTACCACCGCCACCTTGCTTTATCACTACTATGGTGATCGGGTGAATGAGGTGGGCATCGAAGGGGCACCTGATCTGATTGAGGAAGGTACCGGCGAACTGAATTTCGTGTTCATTCGCGAACTCAATGAAAACTGGAAGTTCCAGCTCAAGGGCAAGAACCTGACTGACGAAGAGTTCGAGATCACCCAGGGCGGTCTGATCGTTAACTCCTACAAGAAAGGCCGGCAGCTCAGCTTCCAGGTGGACTACACCTTCTAGACAATGCTGTGAGGCATTGAGAGATTACAGTGGTTTCAAGCGGACTTGTTGGATTTAAGGCTTACAAAACAGTGGCTTACTTGAATTTATGTCACAAAACTGTAATATACTGCTGCTTAAATAGTACGGATTGAATTCCACTACAGGTAGAAACGGCGCTCCTATGTCTACTCCCGAATCCACTGTACTGATTGTCGATGATGAAGCTGCCATTCGTGACATGGTTAGCATCACCCTTGACCTGGCCGGCTTTAACAGCATTAGCGCAGCCGATGCACATGAGGCTCACGTTTCCATCATCGATCACAAACCGGACCTGGTACTACTGGACTGGATGTTACCGGGAGGCAGCGGTATCGAACTGGCGCGTCGGCTGCGCCGTGATGAGATCACTGCCAATCTGCCCATTATCATGCTCACCGCCAAAAGCAGTGAAGACAACAAGGTGCAGGGCCTGAATGAAGGGGTGGACGATTACGTCACCAAGCCTTTTTCGCCCCGGGAACTGGTTGCCCGTATCAAATCAGTATTGCGTCGTGTGAATGGCAAACAGAAAGACAAAGTACTGCGCGTGTTCGACCTGCAACTTGACCCTACCAGCCATCGTATTTCCATCGAGGACAAAGCGGTTGAAATGGGCTCGACAGAATTCCGCCTGCTTAAATTTTTCCTGATGAGCCAGAAGAAGGTATTCAGCCGCGACTACGCTAAACTGATACAGACAGTGCGAGGGGCGGGGTATCGGTTTTCGACAAGGCCGAATTAGTTTTTCTGTAAATCTTTCTTAACTGTCTGAGCTGGATTTGACTCTATCATGAGTGCCTGCCGTTGGCGCTCGTATTCCTCGTAATCCAACTGATACTGCGCTTTACAGCTTTCCCATTGTGGCCACGGTTGTTCCTCACAGTTACGCAGCCGGTTTGATTGAATATTGTCATAGATTGCCTGGTAGCTGCAGGCACTGTTTGCCAGTAAATGCGAGAGCATCAGCATGAAAAGAATTATTTTTCTTGAACTCATGGTTGGCAAACAGAGAGAAATAAAAGGTAAAAGAATGAAAGGGGACGGAGGGATTAAATGTTGACCAGTTCTAAAACTGATCAACATTTAATCCCTCCGTCCCCTTAATTGGTCTTGTTATTAAAGCTCCAATTCGATCTGAGTATGCCCATTGTTCAGGGTAATCGAGCTTGGGCTTTCTTTATGGCCTTCATAATCTGCAAACTGACCGGCGAAGGTTAAACCGACGCAGCGACCGGAGTGCAGAATGGCCAACAGATTCTGGTAGTAGATGAGGTATTGGCGGACATCTCGGTGTGAGCCTTCGTTGAGAGGGAAGTTCGCATCAAGGAACTCATGCATCTCTGCCCGGCTTTCAAAGTCACTGCTTGAAAGAAGCCGTTCCGGCAACTGCTTCTGAAGAGTGTCAGCACTAGTAAAGGCGTTCATAGTCTCATTTCCCGTATACAACTCAATGTGTGTAACTACTCACTGAAAGTAAAGGAAGTACAGTAGTTACTTACCAATTACGGCCAATTGTACTGGATATTTACGTATATTTTCACAATAAAAATTACACAATGTAAATTACACAAAACCGCCTACCCCCAGGATACGTGGCAGCAGGGTTTGCAACTAACCGCTTCCAGCCTCACCGAACCGATTGCAGTCAACAAATACGATAGCCCGACTGGATTTCCAATTGGCTTTACTTGATAGCTGGGAATGGAAATTCTAGGATGGAAAGCCCTGACTGATGGAGGCCGGCCTGGAGTCTTAACGACCGAGGGGTGGGGCTTCTCATCGAATTACAAACACAAGTAGAACAGAAGAACAAAAAGGAGCGTCTATGCCTTTCACGAAGAGTTTTGTGACCCCACTGGTCCGCAAGTTGTGGTCGCCTTCGACTTTCTTTAGCCCCTTGTCTTATATTGTTTGTGCTGCTTTGTTGGCCCTGCCGGTTTCTGCTCAACAGGATAATGAACTTGGTGTTATCCAGGGCAGTGTTGTCAGCGATAATGGTGAGGAAGCGGGGGTCTGGGTAATCGCCGAGACTGATGACCTGCCCACCCATTTAAGCAAAATTGTGGTCACCGATGACAACGGTCGCTTCGTGTTGCCTGAACTTCCAGATGCCTTGTACAAGGTCTGGGTCAGAGGCTATGGTCTGGTGGACTCAGATCCTGTTTTTCTCAGACTTGGCGCGGATGTCACCCTGAAACCTTTTGTGGCAGCGACTCCTCGCCAGGCCGCTCAGGTGTATCCTGCTAACTACTGGTATTCCCTGCTTGAAGTGCCTGGTGAAGAAGAGTTTCCGGGAACCGGCGATGATGGCAATGGCATAGCTGAGCGGATGGGCAGTCAGGCACAATGGATCGATATGGCAAAGCAAGGATGCCAACTCTGCCATCAACTCGGGAACAAACTAACCCGCACCCTGGACCATCTGGATCATCTTGGTTTTGAGTCCAGTGTGGATGCCTGGATATACAGAACGGCCATGGGTATTCGGGGTCCGTTCATGAGTTCCTATGCGGGCCGCTTTGGACGTGATCGCGGCATGGCCATGTATGCCGACTGGACTGATCGTATTGCGGCTGGTGAGGTGCCGCCAGTGCCACCGCGTCCCAGTGGCATAGAGCGTAATGTTGTCATCACTCAATGGGACTGGGGCAACGAGACCTCCTACATCCATGACGAAATAACCACCGATAAGCGTGACCCTACAGTTAATGCCGGAGGCAAAGTCTACGGCGTTGATGGTGGTCACGGCACCTTGTTGGAATTGGACACTGAAACCAATGCATGGCGGGCTATCGAGATAGCGGTAAAAGATAATCCCGATAACCCTGCGGTGACGCGATTTGCGCAACTGTTTCCGGTCCCTTCTGTTTTCTACGGTAGTGAGGCACTGTGGCAAAATC
>JANQJM010000015.1 GCA_028281635.1 Pseudomonadales bacterium
GTAAAAGTGACAGATGACATTGTTTGCGGGAATCAAACCGGGTCATCTGTCACTTTTACAATCGAAGTTGATAGCGATACGGATGAGTTCGAGTCGAGCGCCAACGCGGCGCAGGTCCCTGTTACCCAGGCCAGTGCCAGCGATCCGTGGAACACGCTGGCGGATTCGTACACAACCAATACTGATGGTTCGAAATCCGTCGGGTTGACGACCACCTCCATTGTGGCGACCAGCGCCTCCAATAAGCTGGTAACGATTCAGCCGCAAGGCGGGGACATCTGGATTCGGAAAGGCGCGGCGGCAGCGGCCGATAGCACCTCTCTACTGATTCTGGATGGTGGCGTTTATGAGTGCAACACAACGCTGGCTATTAACGGCATTGCGGTCGGTGGTGCGGTATCAACATTCTGGGAGGCGTTGAGAGCCTAATGCCTCTAGCTGCGCAGGACACCAAAAAATATCGCCTGATCAGTACGGCGGAAATTAGCAACGACGCCACAGTCGATTTCGCCGTTGATCTGGGATTCGATGATTACGAATTTGAATTCATTCACGTGCTGGCCGCAAACGATGGTGGAAACATTTACCTGTATGTCTCGACCGACAATGGCGCGACGTGGACAACCCGCTTTGATGAATCGATTCACTATGTAAATACGTCTGGGGGTGTTTCGCAGACTCGAAACATCAATAACAGTTACACCCAGCTTTCGAACTCGATGGGTAACGTCGGTTCGGAAAATGGGCTGTGTGGGAGGGTGGAAATTTTCGCGCCTGATGATGCAACTCGCTATAAGCGAATCTGGGGGCGCGGGTCGTGGTATGACTCGGCTGCCTGTTGCGTAACGTTCAATGTGACTTCTGCGCCGCGCACCAACTCCGCAATAACGAATGTGAGGTTCGTGCATTCAGGTGGCAACCTCTCGTCCGGGATTATTTACCAGCGCGGGAGAAATCGATAATGCCTACAAAACTAATGAACGGTAAGCGTGTCCAGCAAACCGCGAAGGATATGCAGTTTATGGCTTCGGTGGCGCAGCACGCTGCTGTGCCTCAACTGGTTACCCGGCATCAGTTCATTATCGCATTGCATCACGCTGGACTGCTCAATCAGATGGGCAATGCTCTGATGACTCTGAATACAGTCACAGTGTTGGAGTGGGAGCATGCAATCCATTTTCGCAGACAGTCAGATTGTGTTGCGGCTATCGCTACCGCGTTGGTACTTACAGCCCAGCAAGTCGATGATCTTTTCGTAGCGGCGGCAGCGATTGATTAATGAATGAAGCAATCAAATTGGATTTGGATAGGAGTAATTGCCGTGGTACTGGTTGCTGGTAGTCGCCCGGTATTTGAGTCACGCGGATTTCGCAATAAAAACCCCGGCAACATTCGAGCGAATCCAGCATTCAAATGGAATGGGCAGATCGGGGTTGATGATGCTGGGTTCGTGATCTTTGATAGCTTGGAAAACGGTATCCGAGCAATGGGAAAAATTTGGGATAGCTACGCCGAGCGCGGTGTGCGATCCGTAGGAGCGATAATCAGCACTTGGGCACCTAGCAATGAAAACAACACTGAAAGTTATATTCGCGCTGTGGAAAGCCGAACGGGATGGGATCGGACCGGCATTGTCACAAGGGCTAATTACTCGCGTCTTGCCGATGCGGTGATCCACCACGAAAACGGGAAGCAACCACTAAACTCGGAATTCATTGAATACGGGCTGAGTCTGGCATAGGGAACTTGTTATGAAGAAATTACTAAACATTGTTGGCAATCGACTGTTTCAGCGTTCCACCGCGAACGGCGCAAGCATTCTGACCTACGCGCTGGGGATTTACTTCGGTCCGGGCACGATTGATGCAGTCTTGCTGGCTGTGGCGTCTGTGCATGGCGCAGTAGAGGCAATACGAGATGAGCGGCGCAAATAGAGCTATAGGCGCGGCGGCTGTTGCTGTTGTCGGCATCGGTTCGCTGCTGTTCTTGTCGAGCCGGGCTCGATCTGCGGTGAGTGGTGCCACACAGGGCGCGTTTGACTTCACCAGCGAGGACAACGTGATTAACACGTCGGTTGAGCATGTCACCGGGTTTTCGTTGACCCGCTTCGGCCATCAGGTCGGCGGGTTCGTTTATGACATCACGCGCGGCGATAACACGCCGGCGGACTGGCTGGGGCTGAAGTAGTGGAATTGATCCTGCAGCAACTTATGGCGGGCTGGGATGTTAACACGCTGTTGCTCGTCGGCCTGTTCTGGCGCGTGGAAAAGCTGCGTGCAAGTAACAATCTGCGGATCAGCAAAATTGAATGGCATTTGGACCTAGAGGGAGTTAGGAATGAGTAGCAGAAGAATCAGGCGGCGGCGAGGCCAGTTGGGTGCAGTGGCCCAGGACACGGTGAGCGCATTGGTGACCGGTCATGAAACCCCGTGGAAGAACAAGAGAACGGGGCGTCTTAAGAAGGGGTGGCGATACGGTCCCGACAGAACTGTGGTATTCGCGGCCACTGGGGAAGTCTTTAACCGCTAGAGCGCTTGACCGATCTCGGCGAAATACTGTATATACATACAGTATGACCATTCGGGAAGAAATCGTGCATGCTGTATTCAAAGATCACGAATGCAGGAAATGCCATAAGGGGTTTTATCGGTTCGATTCGTTTAATGACATCGAGCACCCCAACGAGTTCAGGTTCAAGCATGTCTGCTCGGAGTGCGGTGATGTGATGAACGATAATGTTCCCTGGCCGCATCTGAGATACCGCAACAAGAACTTTTTCTTGCAACAGGTTAATGAACACCCAGACGACGGCAACGTGGTACCGCTGGATTTTTCTGCCTACAAACTAGGTTCTGGGTAACGGCTCTGGAGTGAAACATGAGGCTGTACCGAGCGAGGAGTAGCAATGAAAGATGCTAGATTTGTCGTGATGCTTATGGCTCTCTGGTATACGGGATTCGTAGCAGGCAGGGGGTACGAATACCGCAGATGCCATCGGCGCTGACCTTGCTTTTCGGCGCTGTTCAGCTTCTGCTCATCTGTTTCAGGTGATAGTTAGTTTCCACTAACCATCAAAGTCGTGGTAAACACGGCGCTACTGGGCAGAGTGAGCTGTAGTCATGGATAAACCTGAGCGCGTAGAACACTTCGATAAATGCTTCGTCGATGCGGTAAACCGGTATTTGGACTTAAGAGAAAATGATCTTTCCCAGAATATCGAGCTTGATGCGGAGATTTTGAAGGAAGTTACAGCGCTTTATAGGGTGGTTCAGTATCTGCGAACTGAAGATGCCATTAAGCCATTGCCGGGAACTTTGAAGCGGATGATCTATATGAAAAGGCATATAAGTCATGCGGTTATGGCGGAAAGTTCCTCTAGAGCGAAGTATTCCATCAAAACTCCTAATTTCCGGTAATAAAGATTACCGGAAATTAAATCAGGGCCAACAATGCCCTGTCTAATCAGCGTAATTCCTGATTGTGTTCTTACCCTTAGCAGGTTCGACTCTCAGCCAACCTGAGCAGCCAGCATATGGCTTTGGTGCATGGCCCGGATCACGTCGACACTCGAAATGACCCCTTTTATCACGCCTTTCTCAGTAACAATCAGATGATGCACTGCGTTTTCCAGTACTAATTCAACAAGCTGTTCCAGGCTAGCCAAGGGATGCACTTCAATGATTTTGTGGGTGCAGATTTCCCAGGCGTGTTCGGCTATTGCATTGCGCTTTTCGTGGTGAAAATGCAGTAAATCTTTCGCGGATATAACCCCGAAGCACTTCCCACAGGAATCCACAACAGGCACGAAGGAGATGTTCTGAGAGCTCAATAGCTCTTGTACAAGGGCTATTGAATCGTCGACAAGAGCAGTATGGAACCGTTTCGTAGCGATTGAGAGTGCATTCATTACTGTGTCCTCTAAAAGCTGACCGAACCAACAGTAATTACCCTACACAGTGACGGGATTCTGTACAAGCAATTCTGTGGGTACTAATGTGACGTGCTTCACAGAATTACACTGACAGGTATAGGGCTGGAAAGCTGATGGAGAAGATGTTCTAAAATTTTAACTTAATTAAAACAAACGCTTATATTTTAAAATTAACTTCTTCTATGAGATTTTAGTGATATTAACTGTCATGGGCCAGGTCACAAGCTGCCCCTGGGCCAAGGTCAGAGGTAAAGGTGAGTGGTCGATGCTCCAAATATCGCTACAACCCTCGTATCATCTGGTACACAGGACTATCCGTCCAAACTCAGAAACTCCGGTTGGCGTCTATCCAGCACGGTTGTGAGCTGCACCGTAAAGATAAATTATTACTTCAATTTATCGTGATATCATTCTGATATTACAAACTAATTACTACCAGTAGCTTCCTGTATAACCTCCAACTGCCTGGCACCTGCTAGAATTCCTGGCAAGGCGTAATTGCCCTCGTGGCAGGCATATTCATACATTAGCTCCTCACTACCCCGGGCATTGAACAGCAATTCGCCGGTAAATGGCTGACTGAAGGTGGATGGTTCTTCTACTGTAAAGCTATACAAGATGCTGGAATCCGATACCCGCTGGAAGCGTTCTGTTACCTGTATGTCAGAGGTCGAGCCCATAAAACCTTGCTGAGGGTGAAAATCCCTGGTTTCGACCACCAGGGTGTCGCCTTCCCAGCGCCCTATGGAGTCTCCCATCCACTTATTCATCGTTGCTGGCAAGTCATTCCCAGTGCTGAGGCGGATTATGCGGGCGTCATGGACCATCTCCGCCACTATCACGATGTAGTCCTCAGTCTGCACGAACTGATAGTTATTGTTGTACATCACCGGCAGCATCGGCGGCCCTGAGTGGGAACCAAAGGAGAGCAGGCAACGTTCGGCTAGCGGACGCCCTTCTGGCCCGTCGCTGCGCCCAGGCAAACTGGGATCACGGCGAAATCGTGCTCTGGGGTCACCGGCATAGGGAATGCGGCCATTGGGAGGGTCAATGATGATGGAACTGCGTAATTCGCCGTTGATGCGCTGAATCTGCGTCCCCAGATCCTTCCAGAACTCGTTATAGCCATCATTGGTGTCACCATCATCGCCAGCCTGTGCGCCAAAGCCCGCGCCTCGACCAGGGTCACTATCGGCAAATTCTGCATCCAGGTAGTCCTGGTGTGCGGCTTCCAGGCGCCGCGCCTGCTCCAGCGTCAACGCCTGCAGTTCCGCGAACTCAGTCGGGCGGTTTAATGGAGTCAGGGTTTTATTGGTCCAGATACCCTGCAGGTCCGGCCGACCATACTCTGTGCGCGGGGGATTCCATTCCTGGGCCTGAAGCGTGGTGAAAAATGGAATTAGAAGAGCTGCTGCGGCTGTTTTATATAGTTTCATCTATTCGCCAAATCAGTAAGTTAAATAATTTAGTTAACTCAATATAATCAATAGAATATGGTTAAGCTGTAAGGAATCTTAAGCGCGTTGCCAGAGGATGTACAAGTACCCTATCTGTCGCTGCTGAATGCGGGCCCTGCTCCCTGCTTTCTCAGCTGACAATCGGAATACGCGCCAATCTGGGTAGTTAGCTACCCAATATCCTGCTGCCTTTAAAGTCCTGGCACCAGTTACCGACTAGCTTTATTGCACAGGTAAAACCTGAGCCGCTGTCTTGGGTGCTTGTCTGGCCACTTGATATGACCATCTAACAGGTATAAATTCCTTTTATTCCAAACAAATAAGTTATTTACTTAATGTCCGATATTAAATCACCGGTTGCGTTCTTCGATACCTTGGAAGCGATGCCTAATCCTTTCAAGAACCCGGTGCAGTCTCTCGACCATTTGCTGGCAGATCACCCTGCCGATGCTATCGGTGATTATCAGCATGCCAGTGAGTTCATCTACAGCTACCGTGGCAGCCCTGACACCTTCAGTACCTACCGCCGGGAGATTGAGCATTTCCTCCATTGGTGTTGGTTGGTGTCTAAAAAGTCGCTAAATCAGATCGTTAGGGAAGACATTGAAGACTACGTTGAATTTACCAGAGCGCCGCCCAGGTCCTGGATAGGTGCCAAGAACGTAGCCCGCTATCTGGATAAAGAAGGCTTGCGGGTTCCTAATGAGCAATGGCGGCCCTATGTCAGCGCTGGCGGCGAATATGTGCCCTCGCAATCCGCTATCCAGTCGCTGTTCAGCGTGCTGAGCAGCTTTTTCAACTTTTTGATCCAGGAAAACCAGCTTTCAGGCAATCCTGTCTCCCAAATGCGGCAAAAGAGCAAATATCTGCGTAAACAGCAGTCTCAGGGCAAGATTCGCCGGCTCTCTCCACTGCAATGGGAATTTGTGATGGACGCCGCTGAAACCCTGGCTGCAGAGCAACCCCAGGTGCATGAGCGCACCCTGTTTATCATGAATGCCCTGTTCGCCATGTATCTGAGGATCTCCGAACTGGTGGAAACTCCCCGCTGGCAGCCGCAAATGGGCCATTTCCAGCTCGATCAGGAAGGTAACTGGTGGTTTACCACCGTGGGCAAGGGCAACAAAGAGCGGGAGATATCGGTCAGTGACGCCATGCTGGCCTCTCTGAAGCGCTACCGGCTCTCCAGAGGCTTGTCAGCCCTGCCCAGCCCCGGCGAAGCCGCACCCCTGATTCACAAGACCCGGGGCAAGGGAGGTATTACCAGTACTCGCCAGATTCGTGGCATCGTACAGACCTGCTTCGATACGGCAGCCGACAAGATGCGCAAAGAAGGATTCGATGAAGAGGCGGAGCGTCTGGGTGACGCTACAGTACACTGGCTGCGGCATACTGGTATCTCGGAGGACGTCAAACACCGGCCTCGGGAACATGTGCGTGACGATGCCGGACATGGTTCCAGCGCCATTACCGATCGCTATATTGATGTCGAACGTGCTGAGCGTCACGCCAGTGCCCGACATAAACAAATTCGCTAGTAAAAAGCCCTGTTTTTGTGCGGTCTAAGTTGCAGTTTATTACTTCTCAGAGTGCGGTAATTAGCTTAGTCTCTACGTTTCGTCTGACTCGCTGATCTATCTTACTGATCTGAGTTGCGGTGGCTTGGCGTTAAACCTAGATGAAAGCCCATTGGGTAGTAGCCTGTCTGTTCGTATAACAGATCACATTGATCAAGAGTGGAGCAATATGGGAATCAGGATTTCAATTGATGGCTTTTTCAAGAACCTTCTCACAGCCATCACCGGCTCAGTCATCTTATTCGGAGCGAGCAGTCAGGCACAGGATGATCCGCTTCAGTTAAACACAGTCTTAGATATCAATTCTCTGTATCAGGAAGTCGCTTCCCTGCCAGTACACGGAGAAACCGCAACCGAGTTGCTCAGGGAGTTGCAGACCAAACATTATTCCTCGGTAGAAATCGATGACGGTTTTTCATCCACCGTATTTGATAGCTACTTGGATGCTCTGGATGGATCTCACCTCTACTTTCTGAAAGCAGATTTGGATGAGTTAAGCACTTACCGCTACACACTGGACGACTCTTTAAAGGAAGGCAGTGTTGAGCCTGGATTCGAAATCTATAATGTTTATTACAAGCGCGTATTAGAACGGCTCATCTATGCGATCGATCGCGTGGAGAATGAAGTTCCCAACATGGACTTCACCGTGGATGAGTACATCGACATCGATCGGGAAGATGATCCTTACGCGACTTCTGTTGCTGAGTTGGATGAGATCTGGCGCAAGCGCATCAAGAACAGCGTTCTGAGTCTGAAGCTGACTGGCGACACGGATGAAGAGATCAAGGACAAACTCAGCAAGCGTTATCGTAATCAGCTAAGTCAGGTATTGAAGACTAACGAGCGGGATATTTTCCAGGCGTATTTGTCTACTGTTGCCAAAGCAGTTGACCCACATACCGACTACTACTCTCCCCGCGATTCCGAAAACTTCAACATGCAGCTTTCTCTGTCTCTGCAAGGTATTGGTGCGCAGCTCACTACTGAAGAAGAATACACTAAGGTTGTCGAGCTGATTAAAGGTGGCCCCGCCGAGCGCGGTGGTGAACTGCAGGAAGGAGATCGCATCATCGGCATCGGTCAGGGAACCGATGGTGAAATTCAGGATGTGGTTGGCATGCGGCTCGATGATGTAGTGTCACAGATTCGCGGCGAGAAAGGCACGACAGTGCGATTAAATGTCATCCCTGCCGACGCAATCAGTGAATCCAGTGCGACCGTTGTCAGTATCACTCGCGACACAGTCAAGCTGGAAGATCAGTCCGCCAAAGGAGAAGTGTTAGAGCTTAGCTATAGTGATCAAGACTACAAGATCGGCGTGGTCACCCTTCCCACTTTCTATTTTGACTTTGAAGCTGCTGCTCGGGGCGAAGAAGACTACAAGAGTTCTACCCGTGATGTACGTGCAATCCTAGAAGATTTAAAAGAACAGGAAGTCGATGCTGTTGTGGTGGATCTACGTAACAACGGTGGTGGCAGCCTCAGCGAAGCTAATCAATTGGTTGGTTTGTTTATAGAAACAGGTGCCACTGTTCAGATTCGCTACTCCGGTATTCGCAATGGGTTTACTCGCTCCTTTGGTGATAATGATCCTGAAGTTGCCTACGATGGTCCTCTGGCAGTTTTAGTCAATCGCACCAGTGCCTCAGCTTCAGAAATTTTCGCTGGCGCTATTCAGGACTATCAACGCGGAATCGTGCTTGGTGGCCAAACCTTTGGTAAGGGCACTGTGCAGGAAATCATCCCAATGGACTTTGGTCAGGTAAAAGTTACCCGCTCCAAGTTCTATCGTATTTCCGGCGAAAGCACTCAACATCGCGGTGTGATTCCTGATATTGAGTTCCCGGATTTTTATGATGCTTACGAAGATATTGGTGAGAGCAGTCTTGATGGTGCTCTGCCCTGGGATACTGTGCGTCCGGTTGAGTATCGTCCCTACTACTCCATTCAAGCAATGTTGCCCCAGCTAAAGGAGCAGTACGAAGAGCGTGCAGAAGCCTCTCCAGACTTTAGTTATCTGTTAGATCAGATCGAGCGTACTCGCCGTTATCGCGAACGGGAGCAGATATCCCTCAATGAAGTTGCAGTTAAAGAAGAGCGCGAACGCACTCGCCGTGAAGAGTTTGATGCTGAAAATATGCGTCGCTTCCTGAAAGGTCTGCCTCTTAATGAGTGGGTTGAAGAAGATGAGCTGAGCGACGACGAGGAAACTTCAGTTGTCGCTAACAATGATGCCACTGATGCAGTCGAACCGGATGAAGCGGAAGAGGAAGTTGAAGAGGACGATCCCCTGCTTCTGGAAAGCGGACGCATTCTGGCTGACTTCATTGCCTTAAACAGCCGTCGAGTGGGTGCTATCGATCGTCTGCCCTCTCGCTAAGCTTTCATCAAACTCAGCTAGTTTTCATAACACAAAAAAAATTGGCCCTCGTGGAGAGGGCCAAAGTAGAGCGGGGTCGAGCTCTAGGAGGACTCAATCAATTTGAAGTTGATTGAGTGTTCATTAAACCAA
>JANQJM010000161.1 GCA_028281635.1 Pseudomonadales bacterium
TTCGTGGTCTGTTTGTGGCTGGCATAGCGATGGCTGGAGCGAATCTATTGTTTGCTCTTATTGCCATTGTCGGACCGAATGTGAATCTATTAATGCTTACGCTGCTAATCGACAACTTTTTCCAGGCGTTTGCTGCGGTTGCGTTTATTTCATTCATCTCCTATTTCACCAGTCGCACCTATACTGGAACTCAGTATGCACTGATGGCATCAATCTCAAATTTCGGCCGCACGACTCTGGCCGCCGGCAGTGGCTTCGTGATTGACTTCCTGAATGGAGACTGGGTGATTTTTTTCGTGCTCACTACCTTGATGGTAGTGCCAGGTCTGTGTCTGTTACTATGGGTAGGAAAACTGATGGATAGATACTCTGAAAGCGCAGCTTCTCAACTTTCATCCTGAAGCCATCCAAACTCTTTCATCGAAAACTTGCCGTTCACAAAGACCACGCCTTCTTTTTCCAGCAGGGATTTTTGTCTTTGATAGGAAGAACTGTCTCGCGGGAATGATATTCGGCCCTGAGAATTTACGACACGATACCAGGGCAATTTGGTGCCGGCCGGTAGATTTTTCATCACATAGCCCACATATCTGGCATATCCGGGCAGTTCTGCTAGCTTTGCAATTTGTCCGTAACTTGCGACTTTGCCCCGAGGTATTTGATGTACAACTTGCCAAATTCGTTCCTGGTTCGTCATATCAAGTACACTGCGATTGGGCATGAAATCATAGTAGGCTCATAATCATAGAGTCGTCTTTACGAAATGAACAGGAGACTTGAGTGCGATTTCTGTTTTTCGCCTTTTTGACCGTCCCGTTGGTGGAGATGTTGCTGCTCTTCGAAGTCAGTGATCGTATTGGTGGCCTTTGGACGCTGGCGCTGGTCGTACTCACCGCCGTTATCGGGATTCAAATTTTAAAGCAACAGGGATTTTCTACTCTGCTGCGGGCGCGTTCACGACTTGAGTCCGGTGAGTTGCCCGCTCAGGAAATTATCGAAGGTATGATGCTGGCGGCCGCCGGGGCCTTGTTACTGACACCGGGGTTTCTCACTGACACGATCGGATTCGTGTTGCTTTCGGGGCCGCTACGGAGACCGATGGCTCGGCGGATTATCAAGGCCGGTGTAGTGACCAGCATGGGAGCGAGCGCTGGTGGCTTCCAAACCTGGTCAAATTCCCGGCCACCGCCTCCAGGGCAGGGCAATGTGTACGAAGGAGAGTACTCAAAACAATCAGATTCCAGGCTGGACGAGCCCGATTCTGGCTCAGATCAGCGCTGATACTCCTCAATTATTTCTATATAAAACAAAGAGATAAAGGCAATAGCTTGTAACGGATGAAAAAAATCCATTGCAGATCGCTAATTGGTGTTGAAATCTCGGTGTTTATCCCCATAAAGCGGTACATCACAAACCGCTGTCAGCGGCCCTTAGAAGTACGCGGCAGTGTTAATTTGAGAGGAAGCGGTTGAACTCTGCGGCTCCAGCAGAGGAGACCCTATTTTTATTTGGTGTTTTTAATCAAATCTTAGGAATCAGGAGTGATTTGAAATGAATATCCGGCCTTTGCAAGATCGTGTCGTCGTTAGACGCACGGAAGAAGAAACAACAACAGCGGGAGGCATCGTGTTGCCGGGATCTGCTACTGAAAAGCCAGCTCAGGGTGAAGTACTAGCTGTCGGCCCAGGTAAGCGTCTGGAAAACGGTGACACCCAACCTGTTGATGTGAAAGTTGGCGATACAGTTGTGTTTGGTAAGTATTCCAGCAACACAGTAAAAATTGGCGAAGAAGAGTTACTCATTCTTAGCGAAAGTGAAATTTACGGTGTGATTGAATCCTGATTCGGGAATCGCTCACTCAAACGTAAACAATTGACACACGAGATCATTGAAAAAAGACAGGAATTTTAGAAATGGCTAAAGACGTAAAATTTGGCGATTCAGCGCGTCAGAAACTTTTGGCAGGTGTAAACGTACTTGCTGACGCCGTTAAAGTAACTCTCGGACCAAAAGGTCGAAACGTAGTTCTGGACAAATCATTCGGTGCACCGACAGTCACTAAGGACGGTGTATCGGTTGCGAAAGAAATCGAACTGGAAGACAAGTTCGAAAACATGGGCGCGCAAATGGTTAAAGAAGTCGCGTCACAAACCTCAGACGTTGCAGGTGACGGAACAACTACTGCAACTGTACTGGCTCAGTCTATTCTGAACGAAGGTCTGAAGTCTGTTGCCGCTGGTATGAACCCGATGGATCTTAAGCGAGGCATCGACAAGGCGGTTGTTTCACTTGTCGCTGAAGTGAGCAGTCTGTCCACTCCTTGTAAAGATTCCAAGTCCATCGCACAGGTGGGTACCATCTCTGCTAATTCCGACGAGGAAGTTGGTCAGATCATTGCCGACGCCATGGACAAGGTTGGTAAAGAAGGTGTTATCACCGTTGAAGATGGTTCTGGTTTAGAGAACGAATTGGACGTTGTTGAAGGTATGCAGTTTGATCGCGGTTATCTGTCTGCTTACTTCATTAACAACCAGGACAACATGATGGCCGATCTTGAGAATCCGCTGATTCTCTTGTTCGACAAGAAGATCTCTAATATTCGTGACATGTTGCCACTATTGGAAAACGTTGCAAAAGCTGGCCGTCCATTGCTGGTTATCGCCGAAGACGTTGAAGGTGAGGCGCTGGCTACATTGGTTGTTAACAACATGCGCGGCATTGTTAAAGTCGCTGCAGTTAAGGCGCCAGGTTTTGGTGACCGTCGCAAGGCAATGCTGGAAGATATCGCTATTCTTACTGGTGGTACTGTCGTTTCAGAAGAGGTCGGTTTAAGTCTGGAAGGGGCCACTGTTGAAGATCTGGGTAGTGCAAAACGCGTTCAGATCAGCAAGGAAAACACGACTATCATCGATGGTGCGGGCAATGCTCAAAACATCGAAGGTCGAGTGAATCAGATTCGTGCCCAAATTGAAGAAACTTCTTCCGATTATGATCGTGAAAAACTGCAAGAGCGTGTGGCGAAACTAGCCGGCGGTGTGGCGGTGATCAAGGTCGGTGCCGGCACTGAAATCGAAATGAAAGAGAAGAAGGCTCGTGTTGAAGACGCGTTGCATTCTACTCGTGCTGCCAACGAAGAAGGTGTTGTGCCTGGTGGTGGTGTCGCCTTAGTGCGAGCTCTGCAAAAGATTGAAGGTCTGCAAGGCGATAACGAAGACCAGAACGTTGGTATCGGTTTGCTGCTTAAGGCGGTAACTGCACCTCTGCGTCAGATCGTTGAGAACGCCGGTGAAGAAGGCTCAGTGGTGTTGGATAAGATTAAAGCCGGTGAAGGTAACTTCGGTTTTAACGCAGCGACTGGTGAATACGGTGACATGCTGGACATGGGCATTATCGACCCAGCCAAAGTGACTCGCACTGCATTGCAGGCTGCTGGTTCCGTGGCTGGTCTGATGATCACTACAGAAGCTATGGTCTCTGAACTACCGGCTGATGCGCCTGCCATGCCGGCTGGTGGTGGGATGCCGGATATGGGCGGAATGGGCGGCATGATGTAAAAATCTGGTGCCTGGGAGTTTTACGCACTCCCATACTTCGTCGGGCCGCTACTTTTGATGCTCATGTATGTTTGTATACACTGCGCTCAAAACTAGCGGCCCTTCTCGTCTGAGAGCACGTAAATTCTCCCAGCCACCCGATTTTTGGTGGCTTCGTTCTACTGGAAATTTCGTCCCATAAGCTTAAATAGCGCGATTCTGGAGGGGTCTGGGGTTGCGCTTTTTTGTGGGTGGAAACTTTGTTTTGTGAACTGTTTCGAGACCGCTTGTGAGTGCCGATATACTATTCGTGGGTTTGAGGATTGGGCCTGGAGCCGGAATTGGTTGATTCTAGTTGCAGTTGTAAGGGTGCTTCTGTTGCCCCTTTGTTTCGTGTGATAGGCGATGTAGGTGGCGAGTTTACTCTGGATCGCTGCCAACGTTGCGGGCTGGTGTGGGACTCCCCCATGCCTGACGAGCAACTCCTGAACGAAGCGTACCAACAAGACTACTACGGGTCCCAGACAACTAAATTCAACCCCATTATCGAAGCCTGGACACGCTATAGCGGTCGTAGCCGAGCGCGAGCCTTGCTAAGGCAACATGGTAAGACCGATGCCTCCCAAAGGGTCCTGGATATTGGCTGTGGACGCGGGGTATTGCTGGCTGGATTCCAGCAACTCGGAGTGGAGTCGCTTGGTATAGAAAGACCAGGCAGCGGATTTGAAGCCATCGACGGTGTTGAAACGATGACCGTGGAGGACCTCGTGCGACAGGGTCGCAAATTCGATGTCATCGTTCTATGGCATGTGCTGGAGCATCTACCAGAGCCGGTGCAGATGTTGGGCCAAATTGAGCTGTTGCTTGCCGATGACGGTAGTCTCTTTATTGAAGTACCTAACTTTGGGAGTTTGCAATCCCGGCTATTCAAAAAAAACTGGTTCCATTTAGATGTGCCAAGACATCTTTTCCATTTCACACCAGCATCTCTGAAGCAGAAGTTAATGGGTAAGGATTTCGAAACTATCTCGATGCATACCTTTTCGCTCGATCAAAACTTGTATGGTTTTTTACAAAGTCTTTTGAACAGTATCCCATTGTTGCCATACAACCATCTCTATACTCTTTTAAAGCCGGGGGCTTCACCGTGGCGGATGTTTTTACTCTTACTTTATGTTCCCGTTGTCGGTGTTTTGAGTATGCTCGCAGTTTTGGAACTAGCCGTGAGCAATCTGTTTGGGAGCGGGGCAGTAATCTCAATTCACGCACGCAAAAGGAATCGAGAAAACCATGATTAACGGGCAGCGAGTAGTAGTGGTTATGCCGGCCTACAATGCCGAGCAGACCCTCGAAAAGACTTACCACGCACTTCCTCATGAAACAGTAGATAACGTCATTGTGGTGGATGACGCCAGTGGTGATCGGACTGCTGAGGTGGCGGCACGACTCCCTAATGTGCACGTAGTTCGCCATGAGCTTAACCGTGGCTACGGTGCTAATCAAAAAACCTGCTACAAAAAAGCACTGGAGTTAGGGGCGGACGCAGTCGTTATGGTGCATCCAGACTATCAGTACGAGCCACGCCTGGTTACTGCCATGGCATCCATGATTGCCAATGGTGTTTACGACGCTGTTATCGCATCGCGTATTTTGGGAACAGGAGCATTGGCCGGGGGCATGCCGTTATATAAGTACATAGCCAATCGCTTGTTGACCGCTTACCAGAATTTTCTGATTCCCTATAAGCTCTCGGAGTACCATAGTGGCTACCGTGCATTCTCAAAAGAGGTGTTGGAGAAACTCCCCCTGGAAGAAAACTCGGATGACTTTGTCTTCGACAATCAGATGTTGGTCCAGGTCATCGTCAATGGATTTTCCATGGGAGAGTTGAGTTGTCCGACTCGCTATATGCCAGACTCTTCTTCGATTAGCCTGAAGCGTTCAATCAAATATGGTCTCGGCGTACTCACCACAACTCTGGAGTACAAATTTAGTCAAATCGGTCTTAAGAAGAGTGCCCGGTTTCCTCGCGCCAAGCCTCGTGCGGCAGATTAGTCCGGCAACTCATGTAATGCTCATGGCAGGGCTACTGCTTGGTAGCCTGCTTGTTTTTGGTGGGGTCGGCGAGCACGAGCTTCTGAACTGGGATGATCGTAGTTATGTTAGTAACAATCCCTGGGTTACCAATCCCAACTTAAGCAATACCCTCGACATGTTTACCCAGGTCAGGATGTCTAATTGGCACCCCCTGACCTGGTTGAGCTTTGTACCGGAATATGCGCTATGTGGGGATGCTGCAATCTGCTACAAGCTCACCAATGCGACTCTGCATGCAATCAATTCCTACCTGGTCGTAATACTTGCCGCGCTTGTATTACATATTATTAGCGTCAATGGTTGGTGGCGCGAATCTGATGATCTGATTTATGGCTATAGTCAGCGTCACTGGGCGGCACTTTTTAGTGGTCTCTTGTACTTGGTGCATCCGCAGCACGTGGAATCGATAACCTGGATAGCAGAACGTAAAGATCTGCTTTGTGGAATGTTCTATTTCCTCGCTGTGATCACCTATTGTCGACCGCGCTCAGATAGCTACTGGCAAAACTATCGCTTGCCAATGTTGTTCTTCGTTCTGGCAGCCATGTCCAAATCTATGGCAGTAAGCTTGCCAGCGATTCTTGTGGTGCTGGATGTGTTTCTATTGCATGCCAACAGACTCTGGAATCATCGAGACATTCAATTCGCTATCAGAGTGCTGTTAGTCGAGAAACTCCCATTTATAGTGATAACTTTGGGCTTGATACTGTTAACTCTTCAGTCGCAATCGGCAGACAAGTTAGAGACTCTTTCACTGACAGAAACCCTGACTTTATGTCTGTCGGGACTTCAGCATTATGTATTGTCGTTCATTCTGCCCTGGGGATTCGTTCCATTCTATCCGCAAGAAATTGTTTACGAGAGTGTACTGAGCTTTGTTCCACTTCTATTAGTAGTCGGGATTGGCGTCGTGCTATTGGGGAAGTTCGGCACTTTCTCCCGATTGATGCTAGCCGCATTATTTGTGGCTTTCTTTATTGTGACTATAGCGCCAGTGATTGGCATTGTGAAAGTTGGTGAGCAGGCTTATGCCGATCGTTACTCCTATATACCCATGGTGGGGTTTTACTTAGTTGCCGGTTACTTAGTTGTTGCGGCCTTAAAAATATCCTGGCAGCTCACTGCTGCGATCACTGTGCTGGCAATAGGGGTGTTGGCTGGACAGTCCTTTGCCTACAAGCACACCTGGCAGAATGATCTGGTGTTCTGGTCAGCGGTAGTGGAGAGTTATCCCGATGTTGCGGCAACTCCGCTGGATAATCTTGCTAACAGCTATGCTTCTACAGCTTCCTATCAGCAAGCCATTGAATTGTATGAACGTTCCATCGCTATCAGACCTGAGGGAGTTTCACCTTACATTAATATGGCGTCAATTCATGAGTTTCTTGGTGAGCAAGAGCAAGCACTTGCGGTATTGGCCCGTGGTGCCGAATCCAACCCAGACAACGCCGCAATACAAAGCAGAGCAGGGCGGGCTCATTTACTGGCGGGAGACCAACAAGCGGCGGAAAGCTATTTGCAAATGGCTCATCAACTGCAGCCGGGACTACCGACCGTTTTGTTGAACAGGGGCATGTTGTTGTTGGTAATAGGGGAACTGGAGGCAGCTATTGAATCACTGGCCGCTGTGCCTTCAACAATGCCGCAGCATTTTGAGGCTGGATTACTACTGGTCCAAGCCTGGGCGCAACTCGATACAGTGACTGCACTGCAAGAGTTGGCGGAGCTGCGCATGCTTTATGGCGATGATCCGCAACTGATGGACTTACTGAGAACGCTGGAGTAACTGACTACAGCTGGTTGCTAATGTTTTCCAGCTGTAGTCACTGTTTCGGCCAGGATTGCTGCGTCACCTTACGCCAGATTTTCGTTTGCGAAGTCCCAATTGACCAGATTGTCGATAAAGCTGGACAAAAAATCGGGTCGTCGATTTTGGAAATCCAGATAATAGGCATGTTCCCAAACATCGCAAACCAGCACAGGCTTTAAACCTTCGGTGAGGGGAGTCTCTGCATTCGCTGTTTTGACGATCTTGAGTGCGTCACCATCTGCTACCAGCCATACCCAGCCGCTGCCAAACTGACCAACCCCAGCGTTCACGAACTCGGTCTTGAAGTTATCAAAACTTCCAAAGCTGGCATCGATGGCGGATGCGATAGCGCCAGTTGGAGCACCGCCGCCGTTAGCACTGATGCTGTTCCAAAAGAAACTGTGGTTGTAGCACTGACCAACATTGTTAAATAGAGGTCCGCCAACTTTTGCAGATTCCACGACAAGATCTTCCAGGGTATCTGCTTCCAGATTTGCTTCGGCGAGCAACTCATTGCCTTTAACGACGTAAGCGTTGTGATGTTTGCCGTGGTGGAAACTCAGCGTGTCGGCTGACATATGAGGTTCTAGCGCGTCCTGCGCAAAAGGGAGATCAGGCAGTTCTAACTTCATAATATCCTCTTCTTGAATACGAAAACGGGAATATGCAGCACGACTCCCTCTATCTCCTTACAGAAAGTAAGGAGTTGATCTATAACCCTAGGGAAGTGATGTACTACGAGGCGTGAATTATAACAGAGTCGCGATTGCAGGGTTGCAGTAATCCCTCATTGATTACTTAATCATGAGGGATTACTGCAATAATTCAGAAGCTAAAGAAACTGAATGAGGAGGAAGAGTGCTGCGGCCAAGGCTACACCGCAGTGAATGACGCCGACCACTGATGCCATCGGCCCCATCTTGCCTTTGATGGCATTGAGTTCCAACGCCAGCACGATAAGTATGCATAGGCCCATTGCCAGGGTACTCACTCCGCCCTCGGAAGACATCGGGACCCTGCCATAGCCACCCAGATGAGCCGAAGCGCCCATGAAGAACAGCATGGGAAGTGAAAACAGTGTGTTGGTTCGAGAAGCCAGTCCGGCAGCGGCCAGAGCTCCGGCAGCTTCAGGCATTGCCTCCCCACCTCCGAGCACCTGTTCGTTGGAAGCAATCACAGTCTTCTGATTTGGCCAAATGATCAACCAGACATTCAGAAACATCAGAGTGCCGAGAAGCATACCGATTATTATGTAAAAATTGATTGTACCCCCGAGAAATCCAGCGAGAGCCAATCCAGAAAGAAATGTAAAAAGTGCGCCGTAACGGAACCACCGTAGTGCCCTGGGTACTAACTTGCTGATGGCTGATGACTTCGCTGCGGCGTCCGCTTCCTTGAAATATTCAGTTTGGACGAAGTTGAAGTAATACAGGAGTCCGATCCAGGCTACCCCGGCAAAGAAGTGAATCCAGCGGAATAGATAGGCGATAAAATTTTCGAGTTCCATGGCGATACCCTCTTAGGTATTTAGTATTTATTGTTAAACCCAACACTATTTCAGGGTGGCGGGTCAGGTATGCTGTATCCATGGTATCACTGCGCAAAGTCAGGTGCCATGGCGCGGGGGATAGCGCAAAAACGGCAATTTTAGGATAATGGCGACTATGAGCGATTCTGACGATTTAACAGATATTCCACCGATGGTTCCGGACCGGGACGATGTGGATACGCATCTGAGTAACAAGCGGGCCCAGGGGCAGGAGATCGTACGCCCCAGCTACTATACTCAAGCGGTTAAGGTGAGCACGTGGCCCATGCGCATTATGGTGGGATTGTTGTTCCTTGCTGCCTGTGCTGGGGGCTATGGTGCTTACTATTTTTACGAGTTGTATCAAGATAACTTGCGGCAAACCAACCTTCGCATTAGTGATCTCGAGCTGCGACTTGCATTGGTAGATGAAAATGCCGCCGAGTCCGACAATACCCTGATGGAGAATATTGAGAAGACAATTGAGCAGTACGATTTGTTGTGGGCAAACTGGCGCGCGAATAACCGTACCTTTGAAGAGATTCAAGGTGAAATCGCAAGACTTAAGCTGGCAAATGAGGGCCAGGATGAAATTGCCACCAACACTTCTCAAGCATTGGCGACTACCAATCAAAGTGTGCAAACGGCTCAAACTCAATTAAATGCACTTGATCAGGATTTAACGCAACTAGGTCAGTCCGTTACTGCAATAAACGGTCAGGTGGAAGAATTAGGTGCGATGCGCAACGACCTCGAATCGATTCGGCAGGCTTTAACCAGTGGCGATAGTACAGTCTTGGGATTGGTTGGGCGTCTTGAGTACATAGAAGAATCGATGGAATCGGTCAACGCGCACCGGCTGCAAATTAATGAAACGCTTTTTCGTCTGCAGGAAAACATCGAAGCCTTGCAGCGCTCGCTGGTCAATTCCGGTGGTGCTTAAGCCCCAGTAAACTTAGCTTCTCGCTTTTCAATAAACGCGGTTACCCCTTCCTTGAAATCACTGCGCGATGCGCAGTCTGCAAAATATTCTGCTTCCGCTTGCAGCTGCGATTCGAACTCGCTTTCAAGTGATCGGTAGAACAGTGCCTTGGTGTTGCCGTAAACGTGAGTTGGCCCGTTGGCGAGACGTGTTGCTAATTTAGTTGTTTCGGCTTCCAGGTCATCGTTTGGCACGACAAAGTTGATCATGCCGATGGCCTTGGCTTCTTCAGCCCCGAAGCGGTCTCCCAGCAGCGCAATCTCCATCGCCTTTTTGATGCCTACTGCTCTGGGCAAGTGGAAGGAAGATGAGCCATCGGGGCTGGTGCCGATGCGGCAATAGGCCAGGGTAAAGAAAGCGTCTTCTGAGGCGATGATCAGATCACAAGCCAGAGCCATACTGACTCCAGCACCTGCTGCTGCACCCCGGCAACTGGCTATTATCGGTTTCGGCATTCGGCGCATGGCGAACATGATTGGATGCAGATCGTGAATGCGCAGGATGAATTCCTTGCGAATTTCTTCAGGAGATTGCTTGATGGATTCGCCCATGCCCTTGACGTCACCACCTGCCATGAAATGTTCACCTGCACCTTTCAACACGACGCAGCGAATAGACTGATCTCTTTCTATATCATGTAATGCTGAGTTGAGCTGTGCTCGCATGTCCATACTGAGTGCATTGCGTGCTTCAGGTCTGTTCATTGTTAAGGTGGCAATACTGCCTTCTTGAGATACTTCCAGATCAGCCATGGTGACTTCCTTTGTGTTAGCGATAGCTTTCGCCAGGCAAGTATAGCCTAAGTGGAGATGTGGGAGTTGTTTGGATGCAAACCCTTTGAGATAGTCTAGCAAGAGATGCTCTTTAACTCTTGAGTCTGGCTAGCACGCTAGATAAGTGCGCGTAAGCTCGGGGAGTTCCTTGGAAATACAAGCAGTTCGGGTATAATACGCGCCCTTCAAAGGGTATCCACAACCCTGATCTGACACTGCGGACGTGGCGGAATTGGTAGACGCGCTAGATTTAGGTTCTAGTATCGCAAGGTGTGAGAGTTCAAGTCTCTCCGTCCGCACCAGCTCCCTTAGCTTATTAGCACCTAAACTGACGCGTAGGCAGCTCAGTTGCCCACTAGTATCTGTTGCTAGACCATCTCGAAGGGCTGTTTTTCAACTAAGTCATTCTTGAAAAACTACTGCATTTTTACTCTGACCCCATTTATTAAGTAAAGCTTCGATGATTCTCAGTTTTCAATGAGGTGGCAGGCTTTCAACAGTATTTTCAATCAATGCGGCAATTCGACTTTTTTACACTCGGATGGCTTCGATTGTAGTAAAAACCACCAGATTGGGATTTTACTATTCGCCAAAAATGATGCAGGTAGTCTTTCTTCCTGAAGTAGTGAGTGATGATCGATCGCCGATTTATTGCTGGATCGAGAATCTGAGTTCCCCCGTGAACAAGTTGGCCATGCCAAATAAGCACATCGCCAGGTTCCGCCAGGAAACGTGCAGGTGATGAGTTAGTGTCCTGCAATCCAGCCTTAATATATGCGTGAAAATCTGGCATCTCGGCATCAATGGCGTTCATTCGACCATCGCTAAAATAGTATGGCGGAATTTTGTGACTGCCTGGGTAGTATCGGACTGGACCATTGCAATCAGTCACTTCATCGAGCGCTATCCATGAAACTACCAGTTTGTTTATTGTTCTCGGCGGCGTATAAAGCGTGTCAACATGATCACACTGCTGTGCTCCGAATCCCAGGTTCAGTGTATTGCAAACCAGCGGCTCTCCATCCAATAGCGTTTTGAGAATCGTTCGCAGTTTGTTGTCGAGCACCAGGGATCTGATTTCTTCTAGCTCCAGATACAGGTCATTAATTTTATAGGGGTGCATTCTGGCCTCTACTGATGCTTCGGAAAGCAGCATTCGGCGATAACGGGGGCTTTCCAGATAGGCATCAATAGTGACGGTCGTGTTGATAAGTACTTTGCGCTCCCATACCTGATCCAGAATAAGGTTTATTTCGTCAACCTGTCTCTGGTCAAACAAACCTCGAAAAACCAGAAATCCATTCGTATCCCAATGGCTGGTATCGACAAAGTTGTTGTCAGGGCTCACTGAAGCTCTTCCACATCGATTACTTTGAACAAATAAGGCTGCTGTCCGTCCTGGTACTGAATTGTTATGCGAAACGCTGTGTCGTTCACAATTACTTGCGGGGCCTCAACTATTTCGCCGTCGAATAGCGTAGCACTCTCAACACTGGGATTTTTTAGCAGTTCACCAGAACGCACCACGAAATCAAAATATGCACTAGGTCTCCAGGAAAACTCTACTCGATAGTAATCGGGGCCAACCTTTACAGTGGGCAAAATCAGAAAATGTTCGTCACCGAATACAGACCCTGTCCAGTAACGGGAAGAGGCATCAGCGAAGACTGGAGTGTCGAATTGGGTTCGCAGCCCGTCCAAGCTCTCATATTCGCTGCGCAGACCTGCGCCGATGGGGTTATTGTCTAGGTACAGGTACACGAGCGCATTTCCTGGATTGAGTGATAAGTTTGTTAGTTTATTATCGGAAGCAATCAAGGAGCCAAGAATAGTGTTGGAACTAATATCTAATACCTCCAGTTGGTTGCTCATTATTTCCAACACCTGAAGGTTGAGATTCTCACTGATATCTATCTCTGTCAGCTCATTCGATGAGAGAAACAGGTGCATCAGATTCCATTGTGCACTCACATCAACTGACGACAGCAAATTTCTCTTCAAATTGAGAGTGGTGATATTGGTATTGTTGGTGAGGTCAATATATTGCAGGGAATTCCCTTCCAGTTCGAGTATTCCCAAGGCTAAGTAGCCACTTATGTCAATGGATTCTATGCCATTGTAGGACAAATTTAATGAGTGCAGCACCGGATTAAAGCTTAGATCGATTGTCGAGATACTGTTTCTCGCCAGGTTTAAGCTGCCCAAGCTGGTATTGGCCGAAACATCGAGGTTGCCTAGTGCATTCGCGGCTGCTGAAAAAGTCATTAATCTAGGGTTGGAACGGAGGTCAATTTCAGCAATTGAGTTCTCGTCCAATATTATCGACCTCAGGCCAGGTAATGTGCCCAGATCGACTTCAGTCAGCAGATTATTTGCCAGATTTATATCTACATCTATCTGGGATCCTCCAAAGCTGACTGTATGGATCAAATTGGAGGTTGCTGAAACTGCTTTGATCAATGAGTTGTTGCCAAGATCCAGAGTCTCTATGAGATTGTTATCCAACTCGATCGTGGTAAGCGCGGGATTTGCAGTCAAATCGACATAAGCTAGCTGATTGTTCTCAACGTCAAGCACTAACAAAGAGGGGTTACTGCCAGTATCAATCTCAGCGAAGTTATTGTTGCTGCCTGAGAAACTAATCAAGTTTGGAAAATATCTGAGGTTGATACTGGATAGCTCGTTGTCGCTTAGACCCAGCGACTGAATAGAGGGCATCTCCGTTGCGCTGATTGTAGTTATTCTATTTCTCTCCAGCGTAACATTCACCAACTTCAAGTTATTGCTAAGATCAATGGCTGTTAAACTGTTGAGGCTGAGATCAAGCTCTTCCAGCTGAGTATTCTCTGAGAGATCAATATCTGCCAATTCATTGTTGACCAGGCTCAGATTTCGGAGTTGAGTGAGCTGCTCAATGCCCGCAACCGACTCAATATCCATCTTGAAGCAATCAAGTGAAACCACTTCGGAAATGGCTGACCATCCTTTGTCCTGGGATGTGTTCAAAACGCATAGTGAGAAGTTAGGGTCGGTGAAAGAGAGGTCGGAGATGCTGTCTTGCGACTTGGCGGACAATGGCAGCATATTTCCTACAATTAGCGGAAACAGCCACTTCAGAAATAGCGATTTGTAAGCTGCATCCATTCTCTATGTGCGCCTCAGTAGGTTTTTGGCTGCATGACAATTCAAGTCTCTTCGCAATCAAAATAACATTTGAATGCAATTTTTCTAATTCAAATATGCACTGGTAAGTGATAGAGGTCACATTAGAAGAATGACCGAAACCTGCAGGTGCTCGGCGTGCTGATTCACGAAAGTCTGCTTTGGGTCGACAACAGACGTTGAATGTCACATGCTCATCCCTCTTGCCTCGATAACCCTTACGCTTTCAAAGTTTGCTCCACTTGATAGATAAATTCTTAATGGCTTAGAGCCATTTGGAGGGATGTTAGCTGACTTTAAGTTAGCGGAATTAATGGGCCCCAAGAAATCTGAGTAGCTTATCTCTAGTAAGAAAGACGTGATGGTGAGATTCCCTAGCTGATTTCCAAGTTTACAATCCACATATTGCACTGGGCTAGATTCATAAATCTCAAGGTGCTCAGGTACAAGCCCAAACGTGATATCTCCGCAATCAATGTCAATGCCTGAATGTTTGCTTGGCTCAATTGGGTCTTCGAATAGATCGTAGTTTGTATAGTCAGTGACATCTGGTGACGTGTAAACTGTATGCGAATCAGTCAGGATGAAAGGGAAAGGGTATTTGTCATTTCGATATTGAGAAGACATATCTTGTACAACAGATCTATAAGATATTTCTTGTGCGCACTGCCGATCGTTGGTAAATCGGAAATTATAGTATTCTCGCCAAGTCAACCGCCCATTCTCATCGCAATCAGCATAGATGAACGGTCTCACTGATCCGCTATTACTCAATAAATTGGTTTGAAGGGCCCAATATTCCGACTCTGCTCGGGATATTTCCCCATCCCTGTTTATATCCTGGTATTGAAATTCATGAGTTGGACCAAACCAGTAAGGTCTATAGGGTGAATCGACTGGAACTGCGAAGAACGGTATCGCAAAAATCGGCAGAATCAGAACGGCAAGTAAACAAAGTCCAATTTTATATTTCCCCATTTCTCGCCCCTTTTCCAAGAAATTGGAACCACTAGTGAAGGAGATGGCTCGATTCTACTCCTCTCAAAAATTATTGGAATTTGGCAATATCTTTCTAAATGGGCGGAAATGCCATCCGAAGGATGTGACAAGCCTAACTTATGCTAAATGTCCACATCTAGTCGATAACGGACTACGCGTTTTGGTTCGTTCTATTGGAGCCACTGGCACTGAAAGGAGTTCGAGGTTGGTTGCCCCAGGCGCACCAACCCAATCAGTTTATGTACACCTGTCTAGAGAGCTGGCCAGACTCAGGGGTTACCTGAGTAACAATCAGTACAGCTACCTACCTTTGCTGAGTTTGCTCATCCAATGCGACTTTCCGCGCCGATCTTATTCATAGCACTGCCGATGATGTCAGGGAGTGGCAGATAGGATATCCACATCTTTGTATCGCTAAGCGATAGACTTTATTTGCTCTAATTTGAGGGTGTTTCGTTATCTATGGGCAGGGTTGGTTATAGTGTTAATACTTCCTATACTCTTGACCGCTTCGAGATGGAGAATGCAGTCAGCTTCTTAGCCCCATCTGCTGGACAACAGCCATGACAAATGAATTAACCATCCGCAATATGACCCGCAATGAGGTCGACGAACTTGTGTCATGGGCCGCAAATGAGGGTTGGAATCCTGGCCTTGATGACGCCGAACTTTTCTGGGAAACCGACCCCGCTGCC
The DNA here is from genome assembly GCA_028281635.1 of Pseudomonadales bacterium. GTDB lineage: Bacteria > Pseudomonadota > Gammaproteobacteria > Pseudomonadales > Pseudohongiellaceae > UBA9145. Next base: position 15,580 of record JANQJM010000161.1, read on the forward strand.
TATATTGCTGCGGAACTTGATGGCGAATTGATTGGCGGAGGGGCGATCACCTCTTACAGCGGCAACTATGGTTTCATGGGTTTCTTCATTGTTAAGCCAGAACATCGCAGCCATGGCTTCGGCGACCAACTCTGGCACGCTCGGCGCGAGCGTCTTCTCTCGCGGCTAAATGCGGGTGCGGCCATTGGTCTGGATGGTGTGTTTGATATGCAGGATTACTACGCCAAAGGCGGCTTCAGTTTTTCCCATCGTAACATGCGCTTTGAAATCAAGATCGACAAAGCGCCGGAGATTTCTACTGACACTGACCGATACGTCGTCCCGCTCGCAGAAATATCGCTCGAGCAGATTACTAACTATGATCTAAGCTGTTTCCCGGCCGAACGCACTGATTTTATCAAGCGCTGGATCGGCCAGCCCAATGCATTAGCCTTGGGCTACAGGCAAGATGGCGAACTAAAAGGGTTTGGCGTTATTCGCCGTTGTCAGGTTGGCTGCAAAATCGGCCCGCTATTCGCCGACAATGGCGATATTGCCGAAGCGCTCTATGCCCGATTGGCCGAGTTTGCTGTTGGTGGACCGGTTTTTTTGGATGCGCCTGAGAACAATGGGGCGGCAATGGCCCTGGTTGAAAAACTCGGTATGGAAGAGGTGTTTGGCTGCGCACGTATGTATTTGGGTCATGCGCCTGAGCTGGACCATAGCCGCATCTATGGCGTCACAACCTTTGAGCTTGGCTGATGCAGAAGCGCGATTTAGCAGGCTATAGCGGCAAACCTCCTCATCCCAAATGGCCGAATAGTGCCCGGCTGGCCGTACAGTTTGTTCTGAACATCGAGGAAGGTGCAGAACAAACGATCGTCAATGGCGACCAGCAGTCGGAAAGCTATCTGCACGAAATTCTCGGTCGACCACAGCGTATGGGAGAGCGTGATCTAAGCGTAGAGCAGTTCTACGAATATGGTTCACGGGCAGGCTTCTGGCGCATTTTGCAGTTATTCCAGGCGCGCAAATTACCGCTAACCGCGTTTGCTGTTGGCAAAGCGCTTGAACTAAACCCGGACATTGGACGCGCTCTAGCTGAAGCTGAACACGAAGTAGCCGGACATGGTTACCGCTGGTTTAACTATCAAGGCATGCCGGAATCGGAGGAACGTCGTCATATACAGCTAACCGTCGAGGTTATTGAGAAGATTTGCGGTAGGCGTCCAGTCGGTTGGTATACAGGCCGAATCAGTCAAAACACGCGTCGGCTTATTCGCGAAGAAGGTGGCTTTCTCTACACCTCAGATGCCTATAATGACGACTTGCCGTACTGGCTGCGAACCGAGCCACCTCAGCTCGTCATTCCTTACACGCTTGTCAACAACGACGCGCGCTATCTGATGCCGAACGGCTGCGCATCCGGCGAGGATTTCTATCAGCTGCTGAAAGACGCGTTTGATATGCTTTGGCTGGAGGGTGAGCAACAACCGAAAATGATGAGCGTTGGGCTGCATTCACGTATTAGCGGACACCCAGCCCGCACAATGGCGTTGGCTCGCTTTCTTGATTATGTGCGATCACATGAAAACGTATGGGTATGTCGACGTGAAGACATTGCCCGCCATTGGGCACGGGTATATCCCGCCTATGATTAGTGGAGAGGTCTGCCGCAGGTATCTGCCAGTCTCTATTAGTTGTCTGTAATAAACACACTTTTATAGTGATGGCACACCGACATCTTTTTAAACCCTCTTTTTTTAACAAAGAGATATCTTGTAAAGACTCACTCCACCCCAGTAGAGCTTCAATCAAGGAGTTTGAGGTTAGTGATTCCAGGCGCATCAACCCCCTTAGTTTACACGCATTTCCAAAGCGTTTTGGCCAATCGCAAGTGCAACAGAGCATCTCTTGCTAGACTTTGTTGAAGGGCATCCACGATTATTTCAAAAAACGATCCACTCCCACATAGGCTATAATCCAGCAAATAACTTGCTGCATAGTGGAGAAAATCTTTCACATGAAAGACCTTTTCAAATCTACTTCCAAAAACACCACCCCCGATAAAAAATCTGGCGGCGATCTGGTTTCCAGCAAACAGGACGTCGCTAATTTCCTGAGTAAGGTAGCCAGTCTCCCGAAAACGGGTGGTGAGGCTAGGTTAGTTTTTGCGTTAGATGCTACGGCAAGTCGCCAACCCACCTGGGATATCGCAACCCAGCTACAAGCTGAAATGTTCAGTTCCGCCCATTCGCTCGGGGGATTGAACCTGCAGCTTTGTTACTTTCGTGGCTTCGGTGAATTCTTTGCCAGCGATTGGCAGTCTGATGGGGATAGTTTGTTGGGGTTAATGACACGTATCCATTGTGAGGCCGGGGCCACGCAACTTGCCAGAGTTTTGAGGCATGCCATCAGCGAACATCAAGTGAACCGCTTAAAGGGATTGGTGTTTATTGGCGACGCCATGGAGGAAAATCGCGACACCCTGGCGCAACTGGCTGGCAAGCTTGGTTTATTGAATGTGCCGCTGTTTATGTTTCAAGAACGAGGCGACCCTTTGGCGCGGGAAGTCTTTATGGAGCTTTGCCGCCTCTCCGGTGGTGCCTACTCACAGTTCGATGCGGCCAGTGCGGGCCAGCTTAAAGAGCTTCTGCAAGCGGTTGCTGTGTATGCGGCTGGTGGATTGCAGGCGCTGGAAGATTTTAGCAAGACATCCAATCAGGCTGTAAAATTGTTAGAGCAACAATTAAAGCCCTAATGTCCAAGTAAATCTGAATTGATTTCTAGATTGTATTACCCGCTATGATATTTCGATTATTGGTACTGATCCTGCTGCCAGTCATGGCTTACTATGCGGTGAAGTCCGCTCGAACTCGATTCAATCTCAATCCCAGACAGACACAAATTTTATTCGCCATCATGGCAGCGCTGTTGGTAGTCGCTGTACTTATATTGATGGGTAGGCTGCCAATTCACTTTATTCTCGCGCCGCTGGGTGCTGCTGGTGCATTCTTGTTACGGTTCTTACCCACCCTGTTACGTCTGTTGCCTTTTTGGCAAATGCTGCAGAGTCGGACTGCTTCGGCACGTCCCCGCAGCAGCAATCAGAATTCCACTATTCGCACCGAGTTCCTGGCTATGGAGTTGCAACACGACACCGGAAACATGGATGGAACGGTATTGAAAGGCGCATTTGCTAATCAAAAGCTCAGCGCACTAACGCTTACGCAGCTTCTCGAGCTGCGAGAGATCTATATCGTTGATTCTGATTCCCTGCAAGTGCTTGAAGCCTATCTGGATCGGACACAAGAGAAATGGCGAGCTCAAAGTGGGCAAGAGAAAACCACTGCTGAAGTCGATGAGTCGACAATGACTCGCGAGCTTGCGCTGGAAATACTTGGCTTGGAGGAGGGGGCTGGTGAAAAAGACATCAGTAACGCTCATCGCACCTTAATGCAGCGACTGCACCCCGACCGGGGAGGGTCTGACTACTTGGCGAAGAAGATTAATCTGGCGAAAGACTTTCTGCTGAAATAGAACAGATCGTTCAATGGCAAGAACAAACGGATAATCACTGTCGCCAAGTGTTAGAATAGGCGGCACCAGTTTTAGTGTTCAGGATTCGCCAAGCCATGACCTTAATTCGCAACGAAGATGTTATTCAGAGCGTTGCCGATGCGCTGCAGTACATCTCCTATTACCACCCCATTGATTTCGTTCAGGCCGTCCACGAAGCCTATGAGAAAGAGGAATCAGCAGCCGCCAAAGATGCGATGGCTCAGATTCTTTTGAATTCCAGACTTTGTGCTGAGGGCAAACGACCAATTTGCCAGGACACAGGCATCGTTACTGTGTTTCTCAAGATTGGAATGGATGTGCAATGGGAAGGTGATATGTCTATCACCGACATGGTGAATGAAGGAGTTCGGCGTGCCTATCTGTTGCCCGACAATGTTTTAAGAGCGTCCATATTGAGCGATCCGGTCGGTGCAAGAAAAAACACTGGCGATAACACACCTGCCGTTATTCATATGGAATTGGTGCCCGGCGCAACTGTCGATGTGAAGCTGGCAGCGAAGGGCGGGGGATCTGAAAACAAGGCGCGGATGGCGATGCTTAACCCCAGCGACAGTATTGCCGATTGGGTGGAAGCGACGTTGCCTGGTATGGGCGCAGGCTGGTGTCCACCTGGCATGTTGGGAATCGGTGTCGGCGGTACTGCCGAAAAGGCCGCAGTGCTGGCCAAAGAATCACTGATGGATCCCATCGATATCCATGAGTTGCGCGAGCGAGGGCCGTCCAATCGTGTGGAAGAGCTTCGTCTTGAAATAATGGATCGGGCCAATGCATTGGGTATCGGTGCGCAGGGACTTGGGGGATTAACCACGGTACTGGACGTAAAGATCCTGGATTACCCCACCCATGCAGCATCCTTACCCGTCGCCATGATTCCAAATTGTGCGGCAACACGACACGCTCATTTCACCCTGGATGGCAGTGGCGTAGCAGAACTGGCCCCACCAAGCCTCGATGATTGGCCCGAGATTACCTGGGATGCGGGTCCCCGGGCCAGAAAAGTCAATCTGGATACCGTGACTGCCGAAGAGATCGCGGAATGGCAGCCCGGAGAAACCCTCCTGCTTTCTGGTTCCATGTTGACCGGCAGAGATGCAGCACATAAACGCTTATTGGGTATGTTAGAGCAGGGAGAGAGTCTGCCGGTGGACCTCAAAGGTAAGTTCATTTACTACGTAGGGCCAGTCGATCCGGTGCGAGAGGAAGTAATTGGGCCTGCCGGGCCTACCACCGCTACCCGCATGGACAAATTCACAGAACCGCTGCTGGCGCAAACTGGTTTATTGGGCATGATTGGTAAAGCAGAACGGGGCCCAGCTGGGATTGACGCGATTAAAAAGCATTCTGCTGTTTACCTGATGGCTGTTGGAGGTGCTGCGTATCTGGTGTCCAAGGCCATCAGAAAAGCTGAGGTGGTTGCCTTTGAGGACTTAGGCATGGAGGCAATCCATGAATTTACAGTGGAAGAGATGCCAGTCACCGTGGCCGTCGATGTCAACGGCACATCTGTGCATCAAACAGGTCCTGCCATTTGGAAGCAGAAGATCGCTGAAGAGCACGCTATTGAAGTGAAGTAGCTTGGAAGTGAAATAGCTTCGCGAGTCTAGTCGCACATGTCGGCGTAGGGATTGGCAAGGTCCAAGTTCACGGCTTGTGTGATACCCGAGATGCCGATGGAGTGATCGCTCATTTCCAATACAGAGGCATCAAGCACATTGTGGTCAAATTTATAGATAGTGCGGTTGTCTCCACGATTGGTGGCGCTGATGTAGTCTGCTGTTTGTTCCTGAACTTCGGCGTTGCGTTCCTGGTATTGTTGCATAAGCTTCGCACCATGACGTTTAGTCAGCATTCTTTGAGTGACATGTGGCGCTAATACTGAAGCACTCGCATTGTTTCCACCAAATCCCTTGGAATTAATCAACACGGCATCGATTTGCAGAGGGTCGACTTCCCGGTGTTGAAGCATGAAATCGAGATTGGAATCCTCCACGTCTGTCGCCAGCTTGTGGGTGGTCAGAATGCCCGGCAGAATGCCGTCCTTCCATACACCCAGACTAGTCAGGAGTTGATCTCCTGCGGCCGAGGCAACGGAATGCCCTAAGTAGGATTTGATCGCTGCTACGGGCCAGTCACTAATGCCAAATGTTCCCGCCACTTTGTTAAGAATGGCAGCTTCGGTGACGCGATTCTGCGGAGTGCCAGTGCCGTGGGCTTGCACCCAGGTTGCGTGGCGTAAACGCGCTTCCCCAATAATATTTCTCGTTGCTGAGGTTGCCTTAGCCATGGTGAGGTAGTTGCCCAGACCTGGTCCGGTGATAGATTTCTTGTGGCCATCTGCATTAACAAAAACGTCATTGATCGCACCGTAGACATTGGCCCCGGTTTCTATGGCGAGCTGGTCATCGAATAGCACAATAAACTGAGCTGACTCGGCGACCGTGAAACCAGAATTCTCTGCAAAAGGTCTGC
>JANQJM010000218.1 GCA_028281635.1 Pseudomonadales bacterium
CAGCAATTTCCTCTTGAAAACCCAGTTTATCCCTATGCTGCGAGAACAGTGCTGCAAATCCCTCGAAATCAGACGCGTGTTCAGAGACCTGATTTGAGCTATTGTCGAGCTCGACGAGGGTGAAAGCCTTGCTTGCCTGGTTTTTAGTACCAGCCGGAGCGAATAAAAATGTGTTTGCTGTGTTCATTTGTATGATGGCAATAGTTTTTAGCTCAACGTTACGACCAGTTAGTCTCGACTAATTCTCTCTGGATTAAGTTGCAAGTATCGCGCCATATTTTTAGGTTGCAGTGCCAGTAGATTCATTTCATGTGGCGTCGACTATTTAGCTCATCGAGTTCCTTTTGTTCGTTTTTTACATTGATTGAGTATTCAAGGCTGCGCATGTTCTCGGCAGCGCGTGATATTTTATCTGTATCTCGCTTGTGCTTGAGCCAGGTTGATTTGGCGTTCTCAAGTTCGGCAGCGATTTCACTTACTTTCTCTGCCTGTTGTTCTATGGCTTGTTCAAGCGATGAGAAAAAGTATTGGTAATCCTGTAGTTCTGATACCGAAAGGGACTCCTGCATTTTCGAATTGAGGCGATCTTGATATTCCTCACGATAGATTCTTAAGTGCTTCAATCGATTCTCATGAAACTGATAGTTAGACATCACATTAGCGAATAAGGCACCGGATGCGTTTTGAATGCTTTGATTGATGTGTGCAATTTTTTCGAATCTGCTTGAGCGTTTCATTTACATCTCCTGATCGCCGATGACGCCATAAAGCTGTTCCAGACTTTGCTGATAGGTGGCTCTCTCCGAGCTTTCTTGTTGAGCAAATTTCTGTAGCAGCGGAAAGTAGTCAATTGCCATGTCAATTTCCGGATCGGAACCGGTCTGATAGGCGCCTACGCTGATCAGATCGCGATTCTGAGCGTAAGTACCGTAAAGCCGTCTGAAGGTGGCTGCCGCCTGCGCGTGGCGTTGGTCAATTATGTTAGTCATTACCCGGCTGATGGAGGCTTCGATATTGATCGCCGGATAGATGCCAGCTTCGGCAAGACTTCTACTGAGAACCACATGGCCGTCGAGAATAGATCTCGCTGCATCGGCAATTGGATCGTTTTGATCATCCCCTTCCGCGAGTACGGTGTAGATGGCAGTTATCGAGCCTTCGGAGCCAACTACTCCGTTTCCTGCACGTTCCACAAGCTGAGGAATCTGGGCGAAGACAGAGGAAGGGTATCCTTTGGTGACGGGTGCTTCACCTATGGCGAGTGCAAGCTCCCGTTGTGCCTGCGCGAATCGGGTTAGTGAATCCATCAGCAATAGAACCTGCTTGCCCTGGTCACGAAAATACTCAGCAATAGCGGTCGCGCGCCAGGCACCATGTAATCGCATTAGAGGGGGGTCGTCTGCTGGAGTCGCAACCACTACCGCTTTTCCGAAATTATTGGGGCCCAGTATGTTTTCCACAAATTCTCTGACTTCCCGGCCCCGCTCTCCAATCAAGCCCACGACAACAACATCGGCTTCAGTGTTTTTGGTCATTTGCCCCAGCAATACGCTCTTGCCAACGCCGCTGCCGGCGAATAAACCCATGCGCTGACCGCGACCGATGCTAAACAGTGCATTGATTGCCCGTACGCCTACATCCAGCGGAGCACAGATCGGCTTCCTGGCGAACGGGTTGATGGGGGGACCTATCAGATTAGTAAACTGGTGGTAGTGTATTTCGTCTTTTTTATCGATGGCTTTGCCATTGCTATCGATGACCCGGCCTAGTAGTTCGTCGCCGACGCCCACTTCAGGATAGTGCTGCAGTGGAACAACCTTTGCGCCAGGATTTAATCCCTGCACCCGGCCGATCGGCATCAGAAAGAGCTTGTTATCTGAAAAGCCCACTACTTCAGCTTCGATTTCATCATGATCTGCAGAAATGATTCTGCAGCGATTGCCAATTGAAGCCTGGCAGCCGGATGCGACCAGCGTGAGCCCTGTCATGCGATTGAGCCTGCCTTCGACCGGCAAGGCAGGTGGGCTGGCATACTGTGTGTACTTTTTAAGCTTCTCCTGCAAAAAAGCGCAGCGAGCAGTGTCTGCTGATCCGGTAGTGTTGGGTGTCATGCGCGACTCTCGCTTCTTTCGTCACCTAAAAACTGCGTGATGATAAGATCTATACGTGACTGCAAATCAGTGTCGACCAATGAATCTTTGCTGCGCACTTTGCAATCACTACGAGAAATCATTGGATCATCGACAATCTTCCAGCTCTCTTCCTCGCTATCAGCATTAATAAGTTCCCTTATCAATTTGGCATTTTCTGGATTGAGATGTATGAAGACTTCTTGTTCGTTGGTGTTTAGCGCAGATACCGTATCCCTGACCAGAGCCACAATCGTTTCTGGTTCGGTCCTTAATTCTCTGCGAACCAGACTCTTGGCGATTTTGCCCGCCAGGGCAGCGATGTATTCAGCAAGCTGTTGATTCTGGTCGTTAAACGGATGAGATAGCGCCTGCAGGTAGTTCTCTACAATCTCCAGGCGCGCATCCATTTCTCCGGTCGCCCTGGATAATCCTTCTTCATACCCAGATTTGAAGCCATCGTTATAGGCGGCAAGTTTGATTTCCTCTGTATTCTCTTCGCCTGAAGAATCCTCACTGCTGCTGAGCAAACGTGGCGTTTCCCATTTGGAAATGTTTTGACAATCAGTGCTAATACTCGGTTTACTCATTGGCCAGCCAGTTTTGTATCATGCGTGCTGCGCGCGCAGGTTCGTTTTGTACCAGTGTCTGTGCCAGACGCAGGTTTTCGTCGTAGACAGATTTGCCTGGTGGTGCCGGGGCCGCCAATGCCGGGTTTTCTGTATTACCGGAAAGGCTTACCTGATCGTCAGAGATTTCGTCGGTACTTATATTTGACGTGTATCCAGTAGCAGGGCCTGCCAGTCTGTTTGCTGGGGCGACGATTGATTGCATCGCAGGTCTCAAGACGCCGAGCACAATGAGCAGTACGGTGACACCAGCCGCGGCCAGTTTCAGAGCAGATTGCAACCAAGATTGTTCCCAGATCGGTGGTGCTTCCAGCTGCTCTAACTCTTGTAGAGGGAAGAACTGTTCGTTGACAACGCTTACGCTGTCGCCTCGAACTTCGCTGAAACCGATAGCATCTTTTACAAGCTGAGTCAGGCGTTCGATTTTTTGTTCTTGCAGTGCAGGATCTGTTGCAACCGGAGCGACGACTTCTGCTTCAGCTCCTGCTTCCGGTGGCTCCTGCATCTGGGTCGCTGCCGCATCGAGATCTACCAACACCGCCACCGATAGCTGACTGATACTTCCTGGTACAGTTCGAATAAGGCTTACACTACGATCGATTTCGTAATTGCGGGTACTGTTAGTGCGAGATTGATTTAGGTTATTGCTTGGAGCTGGCTCAGGGTCGTCAACAGGGGCTTGGGATGCCAAGGCGCCAGGTTCGGCAGTGATGGCGGTATTCGCGTTGCCGGAGAATTCTTCTTGCAATTGTTCACTTCGAACCACGGTAGTGCTGGGGTCATAGCTTTCTTCAGTAGTCTCAATAATCGTGAAGTCGAGATCCGCCGATACTTTCGCTCTCACGTTTCCAGCGCCGACAATTGGAGTCAGAATTTCAATTATCCGATTGCTGTATTCTTGCTCGATTTCCCGTGTAAAGCGTATGTTGTCACTGCTGTTGCCAAAGCCATCTGTTGAACTCTTTGATATTAGATTGCCAAACTGATCAACGATCGAAACCTGTTCCGTCTCGAGACCGGAAACACTGGAAGCAACGAGGTGAGTGATGCCCATTAACTGGGTTTCGGTCAGTGATTGAGCGTGCACCAAATCCACCATAACGGATGCAGTTGGCGTGCCGGTAGCGCGAATGAAGGATGTTTGCTTGGGAATGCTCAGGTGTACTCGCGCGTTTCTGACGCCCTGAATGTGCCTGATGGTTTGAACCAGTTCCTGTTCCAGTGCCCTGTTGTACCGGGCGTGCTCAATAAAATTGCTGGTTCCCAAACTCTGTTCGTCTTCCAGAATGTCATACCCTCTGCTTGCTGAACGCGGTAGGCCATTGTTGGCCAGTTGTATCCGGACTTGTTGTATGACGTCGGCCGGTACCATGATGAAGCCGCTGCCGGAATCTATCTTGTAAGGTGTGCCATTTTGCTCGAGAGTAGCGACAACCTCAGAGGAATCCTGGTTCGTTAGGCTCATATACAATGGGACAAAGTCCGGGCTGGTAGACCAAAGTACAACCGCCACACCTAGTGCAATGCTCGCGGCCAGTAACACCAGAAAACCGAGCTGTCGCACAATGTGCATTTGGCTCAGAGAATTCAATTGTGAGAACAAGGTATTATTGAGAGCGAGTTTTTCCATTACTTCTACTGCCAGATCCGTATATTCATTTTCATAGGATGATCTTTCTCAGCCATCAAACTTGCATGTTCATCACTTCTTGATAGGCGGTCAGCAGTTTGTTGCGCACTTCGACAACCGCTTCAAACGACACCGACGCTTTCTGTACAGCTACCATGACCTCAGAGATGTCAGCCGCGTTCTGACCAGTTTCGAATGCGGTCTTCATCTCGCTGGCATTCTGCTGGAGGTCGTTCACCTGGGCGATGGAGTCTTTCAGCAGTTCAGAAAAATCAGGTCTCTGGGCCGCCACGTTTTCCGGTGCTGCACTGCTCTGGGTGATGGCGCGCATCTGCGCCAATACCTGATCTACACTCATCTCACTCATAGTCTTGTCCTCAGGAAGCCTGTGCCGTTTCAGAGAAACACGGGATTGCAATGCCGTCCTTGCGGAACTGGGCCAGTTTGTAGCGCAGTGTGCGTGGACTTATCCCAAGCTTCTCTGCCGCCTCTTTGCGGCTTCTGTTGGTAGTTACCGCATCGATGATCAATTCTTTCTCCCTGCTCTTGAGGTCTGAGCCAAGTGGATTCGATTCGTGTTCTTCTAATAGTGTGGTTGGTTGAGTTGGCTCTGTAGCGCCTATGGCATCACCAAGTTCTTCAATGACGATGTCCTGGGCACAAATCGTATTGCCATTTTTCAAAATCAACGCTCGTTGTATGACATTCTCAAGTTCACGAACATTGCCTCGCCAGTCATGTGCCAGCAGTGTAGTCTGGGCTTCATCACTGAGCTGAATACCACTGCCACCCTGATGAATTTCTATGAATTTATTGGCTAGCGGTAATATATCGCCCACTCTTTCCCTCAGAGGTGGCAGATGTAGGGGAAAGACATTTAAACGGTAGAACAAGTCTTCTCGAAAGCGCCCGGCCAAAACTTCCTCTTTTAGATCGCGATTGGTAGTCGCTATGATTCTGACATCCAGGGGAATAGTCTTGTTACCACCAAGGCGTTCCACTTCTTTTTCCTGTAGAACACGCAGAAGTTTTGCCTGTAGACCAATGTCCATCTCGGAAATTTCGTCCAGGAGCAGGGTACCGTTGTTGGCTTGTTCAAACTTCCCTGGTCTGGCGATATAGGCGCCGGTAAAGGCTCCTTTTTCATAGCCGAATAAAACAGATTCCAGCATCGACTCAGGAATCGCAGCGCAATTAATTGCAAAGAAAGGGTTTTCGCTGCGCTGTGAATTGTTGTGAATATATTTTGAGTACACTTCTTTTCCGCTACCCGATTCTCCGCTAATCATCACGCTGACATCGGTGTTTGCGACGCGCCGACAGAGATCGGCCAGTGTCTGGCTTCGTTCGTCAGCGATAATCATTTCCCCTTCATCGGTGTTAACGAGCGCTAGGCGGTTTACCATCTCTATCAGTACTTCAGCCTCGAATGGCTTCATCACATAGTCAGCTGCGCCAGACTGAATGGCGGCTACGGCTTTTTTAACATCGCCATAGGCGGTTACCAGGACGAACGGAATATCCGGATGACTCCGCTTGACCTCTGTAAGTAGCTGATGCCCATCCATGCCGGGCATTTGTACATCACTGATAATCAGGCCAATACGAGATTCATTCAGTATTTTCAGTGCATCTTCCGCAGATTCCGCCTCTAAAACTGGATAGTTACTGAGTCTCAGCGTCTCAACCAAAGCAATTCGCAGGTTCCGATCGTCTTCGATCACTAGAACCGGATGAATTTGACTCATAACAACTCTCCTACGATATTGGCTTCTTGTGAATCAAATAGATTCGGGTTTTGTGTGCTCAATGGCATTGCTCCAGATTCCTGAATAGGCTTCCTGTTCTTCTATTCCTGGTGGAATAGTTATTCGAAACAGTGCTCCTCCCTGATCAGAGTCCGTAACTTCGATTTTTCCGTTATGGGCCTTTATAACGGATGAAACTACAGCCAGGCCAAGACCAGTTCCATGGGTTCTGGTGGAGAAGAATGGGTCGAATATTTGGTTCCGAATTGAATCTGCGATGCCAGCGCCGTTATCCCCAACTTCAATCACATATTGGCCGCTATCTGTCTTGAGATTGATATTGATTTCCGGGGATGCGCGTGTTGCCTCAGCCGCATTTTCGATAAGGTTGGTCAATGCATTGAAGAAAGCCGCCCGATCTCCCCATATACGATATTCACTTCGATCAAACTGCCTGAAATGGATCGTGCCTTGCACCGCATCTAGCTTAGGCAGGGTTGCGTCTCTTGCTTCCCTAATGACACTGGCAAGGCAGAACTCGTGCTTCTCATTGCTGTCTCCGCGAATATAAGAGAGCAAACCCTCGACCAGGTTTTCAATCTGCTGCAGGTGTGACAGGACCTTTTTGACCGTACCTTTTGAGTTCTTGTGACCACGGAGTAGAGTTGCTAGATGGGACAAATACAGAATTGCAGCGCTGAGTGGGGTGCGAATCTGATGCGCTAGCCGCGCCGCCATTTCGCCAAGTGCGGTAAGGCGTTGCTCTCTGTTTGCCAGTAAATTGATTCGATGGCTTTCTGAGACATCAGTGAGGAGCACAATCGTGCCCTCATCGTCCCCATAAGGGCTATAGCTGGCCGCAATTCTTTTTCCATTCGAGAGCGTGAACTCGCTATCGAGTGAGGTATCGGAGCAATCTAGACTTCGTAAAGTGCTGCACCAGTTCTTTCTGACGGTGCTGACACCTAACATACCATTGGCGACAGCATTCTCTTGTAAGACTGAGCCTCGCTTATCCAGAACCAATACGCCTCCGGGGAGTGCATCCATAAGAGCGGAAAGTCGTGCTGCGAGTCTCGCTTTCTCCGTTAACTCCTTTATGCGTTCAGAGTGAGAGCTTTCCAGTTCAGCATTCAACTCTGAAACTTTTAGCTCCAATCCCTTGTAGTAAGTTCCCAGATCTGCAGAGACTTTATTGAATGCAACGAATGCATTTTCCAGTTGTGCAATAGAGGGTTCAGTGTTGATTACAGTTGAAGATGGCATTGTACTTTTTGGTTCGTCTTTCCCGGTTCGATGAAACAGTCATCGCAAAACTCTTTCCAATAGGAATAGCAATCTTCATGCCAGGAGAAATTTCCCTGGAATCAAGGCGTGTGGCGATGCACAGTCAACTTTGCGACTACATTTCTTGAACGCTGTCATTTCTTTTACAGAGTGACAGAGGAGTGCCGAGTTAGCTGAAAATTCCCGTTTACAGAATTAGCAGCGGTGAAAAAGGAGTTGTTTTGAATTGCCCGGTAACTATCGATTAGTAGCTGTCGAGCAGGACGGAGGGAAGATGCCGCCGAGTCTGTTAGATTGGGGTGAACTTGTTATTGGGCAGGCTAGTGAGTTAGAGAGGCAGCGCCATGCGATCATTTGGCTTATTCGCGTCCGGCGTTTCGTTTTTGATATCCAGTTTGCGAATTTTCTGAATGAGTGTCGTTCTTCGTAATGAAAGGGCTCTGGCAGCTTTTGACACAACCCAATCCGAACTTTTCAAAGCCTGATAAATAAGAGATTTCTCTATGCTAGTCAGGTGCTGTTTAAGATCGATCACATCAGTCATTGGCTTCGATAACACGTGCAAGGTACCTTTCGTTTCTTCAGTTTCGGGTTGCGGCCTAATCGGTGACTGATACCTTTTTGGTAGCTTCTCATAGGTGATAGTTTCGCCTGGATAGAGAATGGCTAGCCTTTCTACCAGGTTCTCCAGTTCTCTGACGTTGCCTACCATCGGATGATTCGATAGAGCCTCGATGGCAGAGTCATCAAATTCGATTGGGCTTCGGTGGTCGAGTTCCATGCGCGAAGCGAATTGTTCAATGAGTAATGGTATATCCCCTTCGCGTTCGCGAATGGGTGGTAGTTCAATAGGAAACACATTTAGTCGGTAGAATAGATCCATGCGGAACTTTCCTTCACCGATACGTTTCTCCAGATCTTGATGAGTGGCAGCAATTAACCTGACGTTGCAGGGGATGGTCTTAGTGCCCCCAACTCGTTCGAAAGTGCGCTCCTGCAATACTCGTAGTAACTTTACCTGCATGGACATTGGCATATCGCCAATCTCATCCAGGAATAAGGTGCCGCCCTCTGCTAATTCGAAGCGTCCTCGACGGGCATTGATTGCACCGGTGAAGGCGCCTTTTTCATGACCAAAGAGTTCAGACTCAAGCAGCTCTGCTGGAATCGCACCGCAATTTAGAGCAACAAAAGGTTGGTCAGTGCGTAACGACAGATGATGAATTCCTCTTGCCACGACTTCTTTACCTGTACCAGATTCGCCTAGCAGAAGCACGTTGGCATCGGTCATGGAAACGTGCCGGATCATCGCTTCGACTTTCTTTATCTGAGGGCTAATGCCGGTCAGTGTCGTAGATAGAGCTTTGCGGTTTCGACTGGATCTGCGCTCGAGTTCTACATGCCTGACCGTACTCAACAAGTCCTTGTATTGGATTGGGTATTTTAAGCTGCCGGTTACACCCTTGAACGTAGTCGAGGAATGTTCATCTGTAACCAGTAGGTAGACGGGAAGCGATGACATTTTCCGATTTATTAGAGAAACTGCCTCCAATAAGGAATCCTCATCTGAAAGCGCTATTAGCGCAATAATATAACCTTCGTCATCCAGCAATTTGTGTTCTATGTCGTCAGCATTGCTGGCAACCACAACGTTGTAGTCGATAAACTCAAGCACTGCGCTCGAGCTGGTGGCTATTTTTTCATTATCCGTAACGAGTAAAGCTGCTTTTTTCATTATTATTATTGCTCATCTAGAATCCTAAACTTGAAAGTAGATTATCAACTTCCGATTGATCGAGGTGTTCGGCGCTGCCTATCCCCTTGAACTGTCCAATATCTGTCTTTAATTCCTCACTGTCCTCTGAATCGATTTCTTCAGTGTCATGGCCGGAAAACTGAGAAATCTTCGTAAGCAGATTTGCGTATTGGGTTAACGCTACCAGTGAATCTTCCACTTCTTCGATAATGCCTATTGCTTTGGTTATGGACTGGCTTGCAATGTCCTGAAAATTCTGGGCAATAACTATCTCGGATATATTGAAATTCAACTGCGAGATGCTCTGATTGCTCTGTTTACAACAATCCGTGAGCTTTTGCAGGAAATCAATGGTTTCCTTGTCTAGCGAGCGTTTCGAAGAGAATTCCTCAAGCATGGCAGTTTGCTTCGCGTTGGCAGCGCCTAAGTCAGCAATGTGCGCACGTGATTGCTCTGTCATATCGAGAGTCTTTTCGGCAGCTCCGTCAGTCAAACTGATCACGTAGTTAAGGTCGACACGAGTCTTGTCATTTTCGGGGAGATCCTGAGACGATGAAATGCTCAGGTCCGAAATGGCGTCGTGAAGCCCGCGTGTCAGTTTTCCGATTATTCTGTAAAAACTTTTCCCATTGATTTCGTTAATTTCATTAATTCTTTTGAGTGCATTTGGGATGTCATTGTTTTCAAGATCAAGCATCAGCCGGTCGGTTTTTTCGCGAAAGTCATCCAATTCGATATTACTTATCAGGCTGGGTGACGTTTCGGAGTCTTGCGTCTCAATCATAACGCTATCCTCAGATTGCTTGGTAAAATCCCGTTGTTGTTGTCCCATGGTCATTGCTCTCCTACGGGAAGATTCGTGAAATCTTGGCTGCTAAGGTATCAGCGTTAAAAGGTTTGACGACATAGTCGTTAACTCCGGCCTGTGCTGCTTCGACGATTTTTTCTTTCTTCGACTCTGCAGTCACCAATAATACTGGTGTCTTGCCAATTCGATCGTCTGAGCGGATTGACTTTAACAAGTCGATACCTTCCATTTGCGGCATGTTCCAGTCCGTGATAACGAAATCGTAGTCGCCAGATTTAAGCATTGGTAGCGCAGTCGCTCCATCGTCTGCCATATCGACATTAGGGTAGCCCAGATCATTAAGTATTTGTTTCTCTATTCTTCTCATGCTCTCGTGATCATCAACTACGAGAATCTTCATATTTAAATCCGCCGGCATCTAAGTCTCCATAATGTTGCTTATATTAAAAAGTCTGGTTAGAACCTAAGCAACTATCAGGCCAGCTATAGAACCTAGAATTTCTGCGCCCTGCAATTCAATAAATCTCAATTGTCAAAGTTGTGACGTACAAGAAAGTATCGCAGGTCATTTTAGTGACACCTGGCTATTTACGAAACTATGGATAACCCGAAGATTAGTTTGACGGGTGCTGTAAGAATTTTACCAAGGCCAGATTCCCCTATTTTCTGCAGAATTTCTGCATGTCCTGGCTAAAGTAAAAAGCAGTCATTTCCGTAATCAGTTTCATTGCAGTTTATCTAGGCACAGAAATTGCAATTCCAAGTTCATAGAGATCAGAGACGTTTTGAAACACCGATGTTCTGATTGTTATGAGAATACCTAACAGATGATCAATGGAGAAACAGGCGATGTCACAAGTGCTGATTGTTGACGACTCTCATTCAATTCGAGAATTGCTAACCAGTGTTCTAAGTCGAGCGGGATTTGATGTAACTAGCGCAAACGACGGCAAATCTGGCCTGCAGTCGGCAAAAACTGCCGCCTATGACCTGGTTATTACCGATGTGAATATGCCGGAGATGGATGGTATCGAGTTGCTTAGCAATCTTCGCAAACTTCCTGAGTACAGTTTCAAACCGATTCTTATTCTGACGACTGAGTTTTCAAGTGAGATGAAGCAGAAAGGAAAAGACGCAGGAGCTACTGGTTGGTTGGTGAAACCATTCGACCCAGACAAGCTGATCGAAGTGATTTCGAGAATTCTCAAGTAATACCGAGCGACTAATAGACTGCAGCAAACAGGTTGGAGCGAAATGCCGAACACAGATACTAATACGAAAGACGACAGCATGGACGAAATCAGGCTTTTGTTCGAGACCGAGTGTAATGATGGGCTCGACGTGATTGAGTCTGGATTGCTCGCGCTGGAGGCCGGAGACGACAACCTCGATACGGTGAATGACATTTTTCGTGGTGCTCATTCAATAAAAGGAGGTGCTGCAACTTTCGGCTACACCGATATCGCCGACTTCACCCATGTCATGGAGACACTATTAGACAAGGTGAGATCTGAAACTTTTCAAGTTTCTCCACCCTTGGTGAAGGTATTCCTGGAGTCCGTGGATTGTCTTCGAGCTATGGTAGAGGCTATGGATAGCGGGGATTTTGACAAAGAGAAGACGGAACGAGTAAAGGCAGAGCTATCTGGCTGGCTTGAAGGTGCGGCAGAGGAGAGTCAAGAAGCCGAAAGACAAGGCTCAGCTGAAGTGGACTCAGCCACAGTATCTGGTGCACAACGCTGGCAGATTGATTTTGTTCCCGAGTCTTCATTTCTACTGTCAGGTAATCAACCACAACATATTTTCCGTGCCTTGTCTGAATTGGGGCAGGTAACACTTAACCCAGATTGTTCAAAGATACCGGGCGATACCAGATTTGATCCTAAAGCCATGTACTTGAGCTGGAGCATCGAATTGGAAGCCGATGTCAGCAAGGAACAAATACTGGAGGAGTTCGATTGGGTGGAATCTGAATGCAAAGTGGAGATTTCTGAGCTTCCTTGCTCAAACCACCCGGTACCAGTCAATAAAGAAGATAGAAGAGCTCCGGCCAACAGTGGTGATCGACGCAAAATGGATCGACGTTCAGGGAAAAAGGATGCCGGTTCGATTCGAGTCGATATCGACAAGATCGACATAGTGCTGAATCTGGTTGGTGAGATGGTGATTAATCAGTCCATGCTCAGTCAGTTTAATAGTGTCAATGGTGATTCGGCTGCGGCAGGGAGTAGTGCGGAATTGGATCAACGCCTCTCGCTACTGGAGAGAACCACCCGCGAACTGCAAGAAGCAGTGATGAAGATCCGGATGTTGCCAGTCAGCACAACCTTTAATCGTTACCCAAGGCTGGTTTATGACCTGGGTTCCAAACTGGATAAGAAAGTTGAACTGGAAATCACCGGGGAGACTACCGAACTGGACAAAACTGTACTGGAAAAAATTGGTGATCCGCTGCTTCACCTGATCAGGAATTCCCTCGATCACGGCATTGAATCTCCCGAAGATCGGCTTAAGGCAGGAAAGAGTGAAATAGGCACTATTCATCTAAGCGCCTCTCATGAAGGTGGCAGTGTTGTCATCAGAGTCGCGGACGACGGTGGCGGGCTAAACACCCAAAAGATTCGTAAAAAAGCCATCCAGAATGGTGTCATCAGTAAGGAAGATACTCTTACTGACCAGCAGATAAATGACCTGATCTTTCAACCAGGCTTTTCCACCGCGGATATAGTGACCGATGTATCCGGTCGCGGCGTCGGTATGGACGTTGTCAGAAACAATATCGAGGAAATCGGAGGCAGGGTGGAAGTTCACTCCGAAGCGGGTAAAGGAAGCACTTTTCAAATCACACTACCACTGACCCTTGCCATTCTGGACGGACAACTGGTGAAAGTGGGTGATCAGGTTTACGTCATCCCGTTGCTATCGATTGTCGAGACCGTACAAGTGGAAGAAGACAAGATCAACATGATTTCTGGAAATGAGATTGTTTATCGCCTTCGCGGCGAGGTTATTCCAGTTGCAGATATGCGCAAACTGTATCGGGTTTCCGGTGCGGATGCCCTGGAAAGTTTCGAAAACAAACAACTGGTCATTGTTGATACTGAACGCAGGTCCATTGGTCTTGTTGTTGACGCGCTATTGGATCAGCACCAGGTTGTTATCAAGAGCCTGGAAACAAATTACATGAAAATTCCCGGAATGTTGGGAGCAACTATTCTTGGAGATGGAAATGTATCACTCATTGTCGATGTGACGACACTAGCCGAACCCGCAGTCAAGACCCCTGAAGGTCAGGTTGTGCATTAGCGGATAGGTAAATTTCAACTGCAACCCTTTTGCTAGAGGAGCTTTAATAAATGGCTGAGAACACAAATGACTGCGAAGAACTGAACCAGTATCTGACGTTCGTTCTGGATGACGAGGAATATGGAGTGCCCATATTGACCGTCAGAGGAATCCAGGGCTGGGAGAAAACGACTCCCATACCGAATTCTCCTGATTACATCAGGGGAATAATTAATTTACGGGGAGAAATCGTACCCATCGTGGACTTGCGAAGACGATTCAACCTCGAAGAAGTTCCTTATGGCCCACATACAGTGGTAATCGTTGTGCGAGTTGGCCAGGGAGAAAAACAGCGGACTGTGGGCCTGGTAGTCGATGCCGTTGCTGATGTTCATGACATTAATTCAGAAGATATTCGTAGCACTCCAGACTTTGGAGAAAAGATCAACAATGAGTTTGTGCGTGGCCTTGGGCTTATCGACGAGAAGCTGGTGATCATTCTGGAAATTGATCAATTGATTGACTGGCGCAAGGTGCCGGTTGATAACCAGGTGGAAAGTGTGGCGCAAAGTTCTAATGAAAGTGCTGTTGTAGAACAGGCAGAAACTGAAGCGGCGTAATCTAAACGAAGTGAATTTAACGACAATTTGAAAGAAGCAAGATACAGGAGATACAAGTGGGCGCATTTAAAGATATAGAGAATGAAGAACTGGTTGAAGTTGCTGCAACCGTCACTGAACACTCAAATGAGGAGTCTGATGCCATTGAGAAACTGCATGCAGTGGATCAATCGCAGGCAATTATTGAGTTTACGTTGGATGGAACCATCATCACCGCTAATTCGAACTTCCTCAATACAATTGGGTACAGTCTGTCAGAGGTTCAAGGTCAGCACCATAGTATGTTTGTGGAGCCTAACTATCGTACCAGCCCTGAATATCAACAATTCTGGGCCAAACTGAATCGAGGTGAATTCGATTCAGGAGAATACAAGCAGATCGGCAAGGGAGGCAGGGAAGTCTGGATTCAGGCAACCTACCACCCGATCAAGAATGCCGAAGGCAGATTCCATAAGGTTGTAGAATTTGCGACTGATATTACTGAGCAAAAACAACTGGCGGCGAATGACGCTGATAACGCGAGGGTCAAAGCTGCTCTTGATGTGGCAACTTCCTCGGTAATGATGGCGGATGCAGAGAACATCGTTATATACGCCAATGAGTCGGTCATGAATATGTTGCGGGCAGCGGAATCGGATATTCGTAAAGACCTTCCGAATTTCACAGCGGCTTCAGTCATCGGTAGCAATATCGACTCATTTCACAAGAACCCTGCTCACCAGCGCGGAATGATTGCCGCCCTGCAATCCACTTACAGGACGCAGATTGAAGTAGGGGGGCGAACATTTGCCCTGGTAGCCAATCCTGTATTCGATACTGGGCATGAACGTGTTGCTACCGTCGTAGAGTGGGAAGATATTTCCGAGCAGCTTGCTGCTGAAGAAGCAGAACGCGCGCGTGCGGAAGAAGAAAGAGCGCTGGCAATGAAGAATGCCCGCATCAGATCGGCCCTCGACAATGTGTCTTCTAACGTAATGATGGCGGATGCAGAGAACGTTATTGTTTACGCCAATCCTGCCGTGCTCAACATGCTGCGTGTAGCTGAAGCAGACATCAGACAGGTGCTACCCAACTTTAGTGCCGACAACGTGGTTGGGAGCAACATCGATATCTTTCATCGCAATCCCGCTCACCAGCGCAGCATGGTGAGTTCGCTGAGAGCCGAATATCGCTCAGAAATTGAAGTCGGCGTACGAACTTTCTCTTTAATTGCCAATCCCGTGTTTGACAGCGATGGCGAACGGCTGGGCACTGTAGTGGAGTGGAACGACCGTACTGCAGAACTCACTTTCGAGGAAACTGTTGACTCAACTATCTCGTCAGCGGTTGCCGGTGAGCTAGGTAATCGTATAGACCTCAGTGGCAGAGAAGGTTTCATTGCCAAGGTTGCGAAAGGCATGAATCAGCTATTAGACATTTTTGAGAATGTTCTTAGTGATACCGCTGCCTCAATCAGCGAAATGGCAGAAGGTCGTCTCACGCGCAAGATAGATACTGAATATGAAGGTCGTTATGACAGTGTAAAGGCAGATGTTAACCAGACTATCGACAAGTTGGTGGAAGTCGTATCCGAAATCTCCACGTCGAGCGTCAGCGTGAAAGAAGCGGCAGGTGAGATATCAAGTGGTAATACAAATCTGAGCCAGCGCACGGAAGAACAGGCTGCAAGCCTGGAGGAAACGTCTGCTGCCATGGAAGAGATCACTACTACCGTTCAGCAAAACGCTGCCAATGCCTCACAGGCAAATACTCTTGCCAGAGGCGCCAGGGAAACAGCAGAAAACGGTGGTGCTGTAGTAGGGCGCGCTGTTTCGGCCATGCAGGCAATTAGTGAATCCAGCAACAAGATCAACGACATCATCGGTGTTATCGACGAGATCGCGTTCCAGACCAACTTGCTGGCGCTGAATGCCGCAGTGGAAGCTGCGCGTGCAGGAGATCAGGGTCGTGGCTTCGCGGTAGTTGCTGATGAGGTTCGTAACCTGGCTGGCCGCAGTGCAACAGCAGCGAAGGAAATCAAAGACTTGATTAAGGACAGTGGCGAGAAAGTGAAGGAAGGGTCCGACCTGGTAAACAAGTCTGGTGAAACACTCGAAGAAATCGTTACTGCTGTCAAGAAAGTGAATGACATCGTGGCTGAAATCTCAACCGCCAGTGATGAGCAGGCAACTGGCCTCGAAGAAATTAACAAAGCAATTGGTGAGATGGATGAAATGACTCAGCAAAATGCAGCCCTGGTTGAGGAAGCCGCTGCTGCCAGTGAGGCCATGGGTAACCAGGCCGAGAATCTGGATAGCCTCATTTCCTTCTTCGATACTGGAACTGCGCAATCCAGCTCAAGTCCCGCCCGAGTGGAGCCAAAGCCAGTACAGGAAGTTAGCAAGCCGGCGAGTGTTGATAAGCCAGCACGTCCCGCGCCTGCAGCATCAACTAATGATGATGGTAAGGATTGGTCAGAGTTCTAGTTTCTAGAGCTCCGATCACAGCCCATCAAGATCTGGAATTGGACCGCTAGCGGAGACAGCAATATGCCAAGAAAAGCAGCAGCTAAATCGCAGGAAGGTAGCCTTGTTTTACCAAGGCATATGGAGATTGCTGACATCGATGAGTTTAAAAAGGAGGCGTTGAAGCACACACGCAAGAAGTACAGCAAGTTCGTGCTTGATGCCGGTGAAGTAGCACTAATCGATACCGCTGGGGTCCAATTTCTGGTTTGGTTTCTAAATCTCATGAAAGCCAAAGACTGTGAAATCAGTTGGACAAATGATTCTGTCCAAATATATCAGATGGCCGCAGAACTTGGGCTTGCAGAACAGATAGACGCTTAAGACCAGCAGTTTGTCCGGGAGTAGGGCTATGAGCCGTAAGCAACAAGACACAATTAGTGATCGCTTATTCGCGCTTTGCGAACAGCAATTGCTATCAATAATTGAAGAGGCTGGTAGATCCATTGAGCGAGTGACTGACAACGCAGTTGTGGCTGTCCAGGAGAGCGATCAACTCTTCAAGCTGCTTAATGAATCAGAGCATTCTCGTAAAGTTGAGATTAAGAAGTGCTCGAGTCTGGAGCAGAGTGTTAACGAGATTCTGACGAGTTTGCAGTTCTTTGATGAACTGTCGCAGCGCATGGAGCATATCTTGAAGATTGTAGACTTAATCAAGATACAGTCGGATAAGGAAGGCTTTCTTAGCGATCCGCAGAACTCCGAGGTGCTGCTCAACAATATAAAGAAGATTTTTTCCATTCAGTCGGAGTTCGAAGTAATGAAAAATATCTTCCCGGAGTATGAGGAATTTGAGTCAGGTAAGTTGGTAGAGCTTTTCTAGGTCGACGATCGACGAACCTGAAATTTCTAATTGGGATACGAATGAACGATTTTGCAAAGCTAAACCTCAGTGACGCTGAATTTGCTGGAATCAGGAATCTTGTTTTCGAAAATACAGGTATTTCTTTAGCAGACTCCAAGCAAGAATTGGTGAAGCGACGCTTTACCCCGAGAATCAAAGAGCTCGGGCTAAGCAGTTTCGCTTCTTACATAAATTATGTGGAGAACAATCTAGAGAAAGAGATTTCCAATTTCTGCAATGCTATTACCACGAATTTGACCTCGTTCTTTCGTGAGAATCATCACTATGAGTTTCTGCAGAATGAGGCACTTCCTGCCTTGGAGCGACGAAACTCGGCGGGTGGTCGCAAACTCCGAGTCTGGTCAGCAGGTTGCTCAACTGGACAGGAGGCATATTGTTTGGCCTCCATTTTGCGCAGCAGCATCAAAGGATTCGAGCGCTGGGATGCAAAAATTCTGGCTACAGATCTCGATGAAAAGTGTCTGGCGGTTGCGAAGCAGGGCGTCTATGCCCCTGAGGGGTTGGACAAGATGCCGGCAGACTTCATCTCAAAATATTTTGAGGAAGAATCACAGAGCAACGGTGGTGCTCGCAAGCCCAAGGTGAGAGCGAGCGCAAGTCTGAAACAAATTATCAGCTTCAATAAATTGAACCTGATTGATCCTAAATGGCCGATGAAAGGCAAGTTCGACGTGATCTTTTGCCGCAATGTTTTCATTTATTTTGACAAAGACACTCAAGCGGAACTGCTCGAGCGTTTTGCAAAGTATCAGGTCCGGGGAAGCTATCTCTGCCTTGGTCATTCTGAATCTATCTCGAATCCCCATGCAGTGGGATACAGGCTGATCGGTAAAACCACGTATGTGCGTGAATAAGAAGTAGAGGTTATAGATTCAGTATGCAACCGTGTATCCCCCTGTTTACTAACATAAAACGCTATAACGATAAGACTAACAATTGCATCACCGCCAAATTATTGCCTGGTGAATTCTACGTAACCAAAACCAGTGAAATGATCACAACCGTCCTTGGTTCCTGTGTGGCAGCATGCATCTACGACTCAGCTACCGGAATTGGCGGCATGAATCACTTTATGTTGCCCGGGCAGGAGTCTGCAGACGGAGACGACAACTCTGCCAGGTACGGGCTCTACGCCATGGAAAACCTGATCAACGAAGTTCTCAAATGTGGCTGCATGAAGGAGAAGCTCAAGGCTAAGCTATTTGGTGGAGGGCAGATAATCGAAAAAATGTCAGATATTGGTCGTAAAAATATTCACTTTGCAAAAACATTTCTCTATGCCGAAGGGATACCGTTAGAAAGCTCGGATGTGGGGCTAATCTATCCACGTAAAGTTAACTTTTTTCCCGACTCAGGTAAGGTGCTTGTAAAACGGCTCAAGACGTTGCACAACTCGACGATCCAGGATCGGGAGAGACGATATATGGAATCCATTAACAAAGAGAAACTGTCTGGTGATGTGGAATTGTTCTAGAAATTTCCAGTGGTATCGACAAACAGGAATTTAGTATGGCGATAGGAAAAAAGATTAAGGTTTTGATCGTTGATGATTCTGCCGTGGTGAGAAAGCTGCTTACGTCAATTCTCTCTTCAGATTCCAGCATAGAAGTAGTAGGCACGGCTATTGATGCACATGCGGCCAGAGACAAGATCAAACGTCTGAATCCAGATGTGATCACATTGGATGTGGAAATGCCAAAGATGGATGGTATCACCTTTCTGCGAAATCTCATGCGCTTGCACCCGATGCCGGTTGTCATGGTTTCAACTCTGACAGAGAAAGGAGCCGCAGTGACGTTGGATGCGCTGGAATATGGGGCCGTAGACTTTGTATGTAAACCAAAGATCGATATATCAAACACCATGGATCAATACGCTGCAGAACTTATCCAGAAGGTGAAAGCAGCTTCCGGCGTCCGTGTGAGAAGATACGAAGATAGAGCAGCACAGCGGCAATCTGGTCTCAATGGCGCAAATAATGAAAGACATTCTGTGGACAAGATCATCCCGGATGTTTCCCGCAAAAAACACTTCAGCACGACGGATAAGATTATCGCTATAGGGGCGTCCACAGGTGGTACCGAAGCCATAAGCGAAATCCTGGAGACCTTACCCATCACCACCCCTGGCATTGTCGTTACGCAGCACATTCCTGAAATGTTCAGCAAAGCATTTGCAGAGCGGGTCAACAAGCGTTGTGCGATTAAGGTGAGCGAAGCACGTGATGGTGACCTGATTGTGCCGGGGCATGCCTATATTTCACCGGGTAATCAACATTTACTGATTGTCAAAGATGGTGCCAAGTGGCGCTGTAAGTTATCTGACGACGTACCGGTAAATCGGCATAAACCTAGTGTGGACGTGTTATTCCGCTCGGTAGCCAATAGTGCTGGCCCCAATGCGCTTGGAATAAT
Source organism: Pseudomonadales bacterium (assembly GCA_028281635.1). GTDB lineage: Bacteria > Pseudomonadota > Gammaproteobacteria > Pseudomonadales > Pseudohongiellaceae > UBA9145. The sequence goes on from JANQJM010000218.1 coordinate 19,676, forward strand.
TCTTACTGGTATGGGTAAGGACGGAGCCCAGGGGCTGAAAGATATGTTGGACAATGGTGCCAAGACTGTTGCACAGGATGAAGCGAGCAGTGTTGTGTGGGGAATGCCGGGTTCAGCCGTTGAACTCAACGCGGCGGAAAAAGTCATGCCGCTTAAAAACATCAGTGCCCACTTGCAGAATGCATTCGCAGGGGCTTAACCAAGGCACATGCAATGGCATCTCAATCAAAGTAGCAAGTAAATGAGAGTCATGTGTTTCACAGATAGGGGAAACCTATGAGTCAACTAGCCAATCAATTCAAACTTGACCTGACCAAGGGGCGGTCATTACTCAAAAAGTTATTAGGTGCATCCTTCCTGTTCTTCTTTTTGAAAGGAATTATTTGGCTAGCAGTGTTTGGTACTGTGATTATTAGCGGTATGTCTTGAATTGCAGTTAACAGCTGATTGCCGTCACAGGTGGCGGAGGCAGCAATAACTGCCTATGTGCTAACCGTAATGAGTCAGCACATAAGCTGGTTCCAGTTAGTCCGGGTAAGCCTTGCCATGTTTCGGAAATATCTGGATGGATGATTAACAATCTAATATTCGGAGGAAAATCGAATGAGTAGCTTGTATGAACGAATCGGCGGGGCGGCTGCCGTAGACGCGGCAGTAGATATTTTTTACCGCAAAGTGCTTGCTGACGATCGCATCAGTGATTTCTTTGAGGATGTTGATATGGATCGTCAAATCGGTAAGCAGAAAGCTTTTTTGACTATGGCATTTGGCGGTCCCAACAACTACGATGGCAAATCTATGCGTGACGCGCACAAGCATCTGGTCGCAAGAGGTTTAGACGAAAATCACTTCGATGCTGTCGTGGAAAATCTGGCAAATACTTTGGGTGAACTTGGTGTTGCTGCGGAAGATATCGCTGAAGTCGGCGAAATTGCTGGCTCTGTGCGTGGCGATGTCTTAAATCACTAACAACATCCTTGTCGATAGCTCGTTGCCGTTGCCATTAGTTAGTTTTAGAAGCATAAAGACCACTGTTGCGCCTGGTCAGAGCGTTTTAGATGCGTTAATCGTATCTGGTGCGAAGGTCAATCATAGCTGTCGATCAGGTGTATGCCAGAGCTGTATGCTACAAGCACTGCACGGTAGTCCGCCACCGGACTCCCAGCGAGGCTTAAAGCTTAATCTCAAACAGCAGAACTTCTTTTTGCCCTGCATCTGTTTCCCTGAAGCGGATCTGCAGATTGGCAATGATAGCCGAAAGCAAGTTGCCGCAACCGTGACGCGAAAGTTTGCAAGATCGCCACTAGTGGTTGAGTTGCACCTTAGTCCGGAGACAGATATTCCCTATCGAGCCGGGCAGCACATCAACTTGCTATGCCGTATCGACGATGAGGATTTTGTCAGAAGCTATTCCTTGTCGAGTCACCCTGGAGTCGACGAAGATCTGGTACTGCAGATCGCCTTGGTGGATGGCGGCAAGGTCAGTGCCTGGATACATGATAGTCTGGCCGAAGGCGAATCAGTAGCCATGCAAATGCCTGTCGGCACCTGCGTTTACTCCTGTGTATCGGTCGAACAACCGCTGCTGCTGGCCGGTGTTGGTACGGGTTTGGCTCCACTGTACGGTATCTTGCGAGATGCCTTGCATAACAATCACCAGGGTCCCATTCATTTGTTTCATGGCGCAAGCAATGAACAGGAATTGTATTTGAATAGAGAGTTTGATTTGTTACATTCCAGCAACGATGGGTTCTACTACCATCCAGTGGTCCGCAGCGAAGCCGGACAACGCGGCATATCCCAAAAATCAATAGAAGAATCTATTGCCTGTCTTGCTACCAGTTTGGAAGGATGGCAGGTTTATCTCTGTGGCAATCCGAAGTTCGTGAAGCAGTTGCAGAAACACTGCTTTTTGTTGGGCGCATCCTCCAAAGAAATTTTCTGTGATGAGTTCGTGAGCGCGCAGAATTAGATTGGGCTGGCGATGGCTAAGGCAGGCCTGACTTGCCTATTGTTCTGCCGTCGCGGTGGAATCCAGCTCTCGATAAATCCCGACACTGACTTGCCAGGCAGTGGTTGCGAGCAGAAGGCCCCCTGTGCATAGTGGGCACCGACAGATTCTGCGATTTCCCAGTCTTCACGCTTCTCTACCCCTTTCAACACCACCTCAGGCCTGAGATGCCTGCCGAAATTTCTTCCGCTTCGGACAGTTGCGAGGATTTCATTGTTCTGGCTTTCACCGGTCAGCTGCGGCAAGTCTATCCTCAGTAGTGAGAGAGGGAAGTCATTTATCTGTCCCAATTTCAGACCTGACTCACCCAGGTTTCCTATGGCAATGCCGATCTTTTGTAGCTGAATTTGATTGAGAATATCCAACCTGTCGGACCAATGCTCGGCCAATGGGTGTTCTGGAAACTCCAGTATGAGTTGACGGCGGAATTGATTAACGTTTTCCGTCCGGTTAAGAAAGAACGTCTTGAGATCGTCGCAGTCCAGTACAACAATAGGCAGACGAATGACATTCTGAAGAAAGAGTCTTTGACTGGACCATACGGCGCTTTGTCTGGCAGCGTTTTGATAAATATGCTGGACAACTCTGCTTAGACAGCCGCACTTGTCTGCTTCTTTCAACAATTCATCGGCATTCAAAACCTCTCCATCTGAATATTGCCAGCTAATCAGTGTTTCTATCCCTCTGATTTCGCCGGATGCAATGTGTACAAATGGTTGATAGTGGAGCCTGAGCTGGTCCAGATTCCCCTTTAAATCAGCGGTCAGTTCATTGACGGTGTTATGTGAAACGCCTGGGGTGTGGGCAGTTATTCTTTCGTCTAAATGGTAGTTCTCAATTATTTCTTTCAGTCCTTGTGTTGTTACCGGCTTGGAAATTCGTCCGATGATATTAATGTTTTGCACTGTCGCCAGTTCTTCGACAATCTTCAGGATGCGCTCGTCCTCGCCACTGAGCAATATAAGCCCACCCGAGAATTTATCAGCCTTGATACGGCGCATGAATTCAACACCGTCCATCTCCGGCATATTCAAATCACAAATTATGATGTCATAGGAACGTTCACTGGTATTGAGCCTCTCCAAGGCCTCAACGCCGTTGTTCGCATTATCTATATCCTGAAATCCAAGGCTTCTGAGGGCGCTTGTCGATAAACTAAGAACGAAATCCTCGTCATCTACGAGAAGTATCTTGGGCGGTAAGCCTGAAGCTTTGGCAAGTTCCACGGCGGGGAGCATCTCAAATACTTAAGAAAGACTAATCTTATGCAGATTTGTTAGGAACAACATGCAGCAAACCTCCATGCCCTAAATTTCTCCTTAGCCTCACGCATGAGAAATTCGACATGGGGTTTATTACGGCAATTGTGGAGCCTGGCTTTAGTGCACATCGCGTTAGTTCCCTGACATTTGCCTGGACGTATTCTGTGTACCCCGATACTGGGATTGCGACGAAAATGCGTTCAGTTATTTGCCATTTCTGTCGTAGTAGTAGGGCGAGCAAAAATAGTAATCGGAAAGTGTGCTGCCGAAGCTGGTTTCGATTGCCTACGTGTCCACTTATTCCAGGTTAACTAAGGGATAGCTATGACAGAGAGTGAGAACAAGACCTCAATTCTGCTAGTTGATGATGAAGCATTTATTGTCAATTTGGCGGTGCGTGCACTTGCGGGTTTGGGCTACAGCGACGTTGACACGGCGAACAATGGCCAGGTAGCTCTCGGGAAATTGATCAGTCAGGACAGGCCCTACGACATTATAATTTGTGATTTGAATATGCCGGAGATGGATGGCATTGAGTTTATTCGTCACGCCAGTCAAAGTGGTTTCGCCGGAGGTATCATTTTTCTCAGTGGCGAGGATAAGCGAGTTCTTAATACCGTACTCGGATTTGCTCGTGTGCAGAATCTGTATGTACTCGGAGCGTTAACCAAACCATTGAATCCAGGCGCGCTAAAAGGATTGCTCTCTGAATTTAAACCCGTCAAATCGGAGAAGCGAACAGCAGGACGTCAACAGTCGATCACCGAAGCAGATTTGAAGGCGGGAATTCGGGGTAGCGCAGATAACCAGCTGTTATTGGTTTATCAGCCCAAAATCCACCTGGCGTCTGGACGAATCACAGGTGTTGAAACCCTCGCACGCTGGTGGAATCTGGAGCAGGGAGCACTTGGTCCGGCGGCATTTATTCCATTGGCCGAAAGATGTGGACTCATTGACGAGTTAACCAACGAAATTTACAAGAAAGCACTTGAACAAGTCGTCGCATGGGAGCGACTGGGATACAGTCTCAGGACAGCCATTAATTTCTCGGTCAACTCATTCAACGATCCGGAATTCTGTGATTTTCTCATCAATACAGCTACTCGCAGCAATCTAAACCCAGAGCAAATCCTGCTTGAAGTAACGGAGACTCAAGCGATTACCTTGCCCGTGGATTGCATGGGCGCGCTGATGAAACTGCGATTGAAGCGTTTCGGATTATCTATTGATGATTTTGGGACAGGAAACTCTTCGATGGCTCAGCTCAAGAACATACCATTTACCGAACTGAAAATTGATAGAGCGTTTGTCAATGGCGCCGCTGAAGACATAAGTGCCAATGCCATTCTAAAAGCCAGTGTCGATCTGGGTAAGAGTCTTGGCATGGAGATTGTGGCAGAAGGTGTGGAAACAAAGGAAGATCTTGAGCTGGTGAAATCTGTTGGCTGTGATTATGTGCAAGGCTTCTATTTCGCCAAGCCAATGCGTAGCGAAGATCTGGTGAAATTTTTAGAGGACTGGCGCTAGTATCAGAAGCAAAGCTTGAATATAGAGTAGTAGATACTCTTGGTTTGAATTTTAGATGAATTCAAAAGCCTCCAGGAGTGAATACATAAGGCTCAAACTCCATCCACTCACTTGGCAAATCCGTCAGGATGATCAAGTTTTCTCCCTCGATGCGCAGCGCCTGGGTGCGCATCAGATTCAGGATATAGCGATTGAACAATGAGGGAGCAACACAGAGTTTGCGTGTGGTAACCAGTTCTGTGATGGTGAGGGAGTCGGCGTCCTGGGAATAGGTTGCCCCCGCCTGATTGCAGTCCGCTTCGATCTGCAAGCGGTTATCCAGCCGGAATCTCAATAGATGGTTTTCAGGATTTGCCGGAACAAACGCCGTGTCATTGGCAGCGTGAATAGCGACCAGTTGCCAGGAAGTATTTTCGAGTTCAATTGCTTGCTGTGCGATTGCAGGTTGCGAGGTTATTGCTGTCAAAGACAGCAAAGCCAGCAGGCACCAACGGTTTGTGATTATGAATCTCATAGCCTCAACTCGTTCTAGTATTGAAGCGCTATTTTAGATGATCAGACCCAGGTATGGCGAATCAGCTCCGGTGGAATCTTATCGGCAATGCGTTCATGGACCTTTGGTAATTTTGACCAGTGCAGACCACCATTATAGTGATGGGCGGTGTGGTAACCAAGATTTCCGGTAAACAGGTTGTACCAACGATTCAGATTATTGAACGATGCTTCATATTGATCGTCAGTATTCAGCCCTGCATGATGCTCGTAGGTTGCCCAGGCAGTCATGAATAAACCCATGATCATCGGAAACACAAATAGTAATAGGCCTGCTATCGGCTTCATCAACACCAGCCCAATGACGATAACGAATGTTATGGTGGTGAAGAGCAGAAAGTCCCGCTGTTCGGCAGGATGTCGTTTGCCAACCTGATAACCTCTGGAATAGGCGGTCAGCGTGGTCAAGAGACTGTATTCCAGCTCTCCCATTTGACTGCCATCTTTTCGTCTCCAGCGGCTTTCGTCTTTGCTTTGGTCAAGATAGTTCAGGTGATGACCATACACGTGATGTAGTACCCAGAGGTTCGTTGTGACTCCGGTGTGCAATGCATAGAAAAATTCCAGCAGTCGATTAAGCCAGGTTTGTCGAAAGGTTGGTGCGTGTTGGTGATGATGATTCCAGGCGCAGACCTGCGACTTGGGAATAATCATCAAATAGAAATAAAGGCCAAGCAGATAGGGATTGTCGAGCCAAAAGTACAGTGCGAAATCAACCATACTTAGAGACAGAATGATAAAAACTGGCCAGCGATCTTCCGCGTGCTTGAACGCCGCTAAACGACTACTCACTTCCGTTACTTCCCTGTATTTTTTCTTATTTTAGTTGCCTTGTCGGCAATTCCAAATCTTGAGTCTTGATAAACGGGCTGTTAATCGGAACCGTTCACTTCTTCGTCTACTTCCAGACGCCGTGCACCAGCTAAGATTGCTGGCATAGCATAGTTGCCTTCGTGGCATGCATATTCATAAAGCCCTTCTGCGGTGTACATGGGCATCTCACTGGTCCATGCCTGAGTATAAAGATCAGAATCTTCGATTGTGAAGGAATAGTGAATCTTATCCTCTGCCACTCGATAGAAGCGTTCAGTGAGTGTCATATTGGGCGAAGCCAATCGTTCTTTGGCTACCTGCCAGTCATTGAAATTGCGCGTAACGACAACTAACTCATTGCCTTCATAATAACCAACGGAGTCACCCAGCCATTTGTTATAAGGCAAATCTTTGTGCTGCTGATCGATTTTTACAATGCGCGCATCATGGGCCATTTCTGCAAGTAACATCACGTGGGTAGGGGATTGCACGATTTGCATGGTGTTATTGTATAGACTGCTCATGAATGGAGCGGTGGAAGCAAAGCTCTTCAAACATCGGTCTGAAAGTGTACGTCCTTCGGGTCCATCACTCTCGGCGAAACCCATAATCTCCAACTCAGATTGCTGTTGTCTGCGTTGCTCCTGGCCACCTTCGCGCCAGGGAATCTTGCCATCTTCTGGTTCAACTATGAGAGACGTGCGATACATGCCGTTCATGTTAGCTAGAGATAAACCAGGACTAATCCAAAATCCATTGTAGCCTCCCACATTTTGTGGGCCGGGTCGTTCGGCACCCGTGGCTTCCAAAAACGCGATGTAGTCCGGTGTCGACACCATCTTTTCCAGCATGGTGGCTTCATCGATTTCCAGAGCTCCTTCGTATTCGTCAGGACGTTCCAGTCCGGTGCGAGTCTCATAATTCCAGATGCCCTGTACATCAGGCACTCCCCATTCAGTTAGGGGTACCGTGTAGTCATCTTGGGCGCAGGCTGACTGGATGCCCAAAACCAAAGTGCTGGCAGCTATGAGGGAAATCGTGGTCTTGAGTTTGGGCATGTCAGATTCCTGAGGGCAGCTTTCGCTCTGCCATAAAAACGATGCTGCAAGGGTAAATCAGTGACGCCCAAGAATAAAGGACTGTGAGGCAGGTAGTGGTCTAAGTGGCGATTAAAGACACGACTGAAGGGGCGAAGTGCGAATCTACAATCAGGCTTGCAGCAGCAGAGCGGAGATTTCATCGTCGATGACGCTTGAGTCAGCCAACTGACTGAACAGGTTTGCTGACGTCTCACCCTCTGCCAGTCCCAGCAGAACCCCTAAAACCGCGCCCCGGTGTACATTGTCACCGCCTAAATTAGTATTGGATAACAACCCGGCTTCGAGTGACCCAACATACTTATAGGCCAGGTAGAGCACACTGGGCCAGGAGTCGGAGATGTAGCAGGCTGAAGAGAATAGCTTGCCTACCACATCGTTATCACTGTGGATCTTCTCCATTATCTCCGATAACTGTATGCCGATACTGCGTTTACTCCAGGCACTGATTATGGTCGCCGCTGATTGGTCTTCTCGAAACAGCAACTCATTCAGCAATGCAACATAGTCTTTGCAGACCTTGGCCAGATGTTGGTCAGGATGGGTAAGCGAAAGATGGGCAACACATAATGACTGAACATCGCTCAAGGAAGTGCCAAGTAAGCGTTCAGAGAAGACTATTGCTGCTATAGTGACCAGCCCGCCAATTGATGCGGTGTCATGGGTAACTGCTCCACAAAGATTGGCTGGCTTGCCAGCCTCGAGGTTGGCAAAGAATCCGCGGTGATAGGACTCGGCATAGGTGTCTGGATGTTGCGCTGGGTCAGCGGTCATTAATTCGATGTAGTCGTCCAGGAACCGATTCTGATCATAGCGACCATCATTGGCTATGAGGCTGCGTATTAGTGCTCTGGCGCAATGGGCATTGAGTGTGTTCTCTCCTGCCTTCATGCCATGGTGGTAGTGCACATTGGCCTGATCCCAAAATTCGCGCTTGCCCTTCAAAATGACATCACCAATGATCTCTGCGTGTCCATTATTATGGCGTGAGCCTCTGCCACCTTGCTTGGTGGAATGCAGCGACATAATTGAGGAAGGATGATGGTCCGGTGCATCCTCAAAACCAGTGATGCCCCCTCGGAATTGCCTAAAGATATCCATGGGGTTGTAGTACCAGTGCACTGGCATAGCCAGAGCATCTGCTACAAACATTGACCGCAAGGCGGCGAATGCTCGTTTTCGAGCCAGAGACTGAGTATCCATGACGTCTTTCACTAGAGTAAGAGTTAGGTGGTTTGATACGCTTGGTCAGACGTATCGGTTCAACGGAGCTCCTTGATTTAGAGCAAAATCCGCTGCGGAGAAATGCAGTAAGCTGACATTATTTTATGAAGGAACTCATTATGAAGAGACGTGTTTTTACTTCAGTCAGTCGGGTGATTCTACTGATTACAACACTGTTTGTTGCGGTGGCATGCGCAAGCAATAACGGTACTTTTCCACCCATTGCCAGCCCTCCACCGTTCGATTATGCCGACGGTGAAGAATTGCGCTCCGGCATGCATCAACTGGCTTATGAATTGCTGCAGCTGGATTTACTGATGGTGTCAGAAGACAATCGAGATACGAACTTTCAACTAGAGGTGGTGACGACCTTAGAGAATATCGAAAGAATTAGTACCCGTATCAGGCAATCAGATCTGAGTTCACGACATCGCTTTCTACTGGATGATATGACCCGGTTTCTGTCTACGGTATCCCGGGCCAAGCGGAACGCCCAAAGTAACCCTGCACGGTATTACACTAC
>JANQJM010000244.1 GCA_028281635.1 Pseudomonadales bacterium
GGGTGCCATGCGTTCGGCACATAACTATTTTGGCGGCAGAGGCTATAACGGGCCGGAGCAACGTCCGGGTGTTGAGCGTTGCACTGAAGCCTGGGCATCACCACCCATGGGAGGGCTGCCCTACAAGATTTATCACGGCTTTGTACAAACACCGGATTCCATAGCCATTGTGAGTGAAGAAGCTTCCCAGGTACGCATCATCCATCTGGGCGAGCCGAAGCGACCGGAAGCCTATACCAGCTTTGATGGTTATTCGGTTGGCCGTTTCGAGGGTGACTCACTAGTGGTGGAGACGACTCATTACGATGATGTGAATCCGGAACGCGCGGCGATGGGACGCCCCATTCTACTGAGCAGCGCGGCCAAAGTTACCGAACGCTTCACGCGCTTAAGTGAGGAAGAGTTACTTTATGAGTGGACAGTCGAGGATCCAACTTACTACACCGGGTCTTTCCAGGGCGAGTTTTCATTCGTTCGAGAGGAGGTTAACCACATCTACGAGTACGCCTGTCATGAAGGCAATTACAGTATGATCGGCGCACTTCGAGGTGCTCGTGTTCAGGAAACTGAGGCGGCGCAGCCCTGAAATTAAAAACAGGGTAAGAGTAAAAGTTCGGTAGTTTATGGAGGTTTAGGGACACTGACAACTTAGGCTGGCCCCATTTATCACAACATTTATCTGTAGGCATCCCAATGGACAAACGATCGTTTATTAAGAACTTCGGTATCATGAGTGCGGCTATGACAGTGAGCTTTACTCGTCTGCAAGAGGCTGTAGCGGCGGTTGAAAACGTACCGTTATCAGCACTCGCTGGCGATGAAGATTTCTGGCTTAAGGTTCGCGGTGACTATGAGATCAAGCCTGACTACATCAATCTGGAGAATGGCTACTACTGCTTTCTGCCGCAGCAAACCCTGGAACACCTCATAGAGCATATGCGTGAAGTGAATCGCGAAGGTTCCTACTACATGCGCACGGTGCAATATGAGAATAAGGACAGAGTGGCAAACGCAGTGGCGGAAATAGTTGGCTGTACGTCAGAAGAAGTAGCAATTACCCGCAACACCACCGAGTCCCTGGATCTCATCATCAGTGGCGTGGACTGGCAGGCAGGTGACGAGGCGGTTATGGCTGAGCAGGATTACGGCGCCATGCTCAATCAGTTCAAACTTGTCGAGCGCCGTTACGGCGTCGTGAATCGTCTGGTTTCTGTGCCCAACCATCCCAAAAGCGACGAAGAGCTGGTGGACTTGTATGCGTCCGCTATCACCGACAAAACGCGTTTGCTCATGATCTGCCATATGATCAATATTACGGGGCAAGTTCTGCCGGTTCGCAAGATTGTTGACATGGCTCACGCTCGAGGCGTGGAAGTCATGGTGGATGGCGCCCATGCCTATTCCCACGTGCCATTTCAAATGCAAGAACTGGACTGTGACTATTACGGCACCAGCCTGCACAAGTGGTTAAGTGCGCCCTTGGGTTCAGGCATGTTGTATGTGAAGAAAGAGAAAATTGACCAGATCTGGCCGCTGCTGGCGGAACGTGATCTTGAGCCGAACGATATGCGGCGCCTGAATCATATTGGAACCCACCCAGTGCACACCGACCTGGCTATTCTTAACGCCATCGAATATCAGAATACCCTGGGCCTGGAGCGCAAGGCAGCCAGGTTGCAGTATTTGCAGCAGTATTGGACCAGTCAACTCAGAGATCTGCCAGGGATCAGTGTCAACTCGCCAAGAGAACTCCACCGGCATGGCGGTATTGGTAACGTTGGGGTGGATCGCCTGGAACCTGCAGAGCTGGCCGAAAGGTTGATGAACGAGCATGGAATCTATACGGCTGCGATTAACCGGCCGGGTGTGAGGGGAGTCCGTGTTACTCCAAATGTCTACACAACAACAGATGAATTAGATGCATTGGTAGCCGCGGTAAAAACTCTGAGCGCATGAAATAAATCAAAGAGGTCAGAGTACTTTGATCTGTGACCTTGAGAGATAGATCAAACAACTCTAGTCCCTTTGAATATGTGCGTATTCACAGCCATGTCACTGCCAAGATGACAGACAATCACATCGCATTTCAAAAAGCACTTTTACTCATCGACGAAGCCAATCGTAGAGACCCTAATATCGCAACATCGGCAGGTAAGGAGTGGCCTAAAGAGCTGCTCTACTCCGAACGCATGACGAATATGCTGGAGCGATTCGTTCCCGACGCTGACCAAGCCGTGCAACTGGCGGTGAGGGCGCAACATATTGAACGTTGGAAAACGCCGCGGGATTCCTATCCTGCGGGACGAATCGGCTATCTGACATGGCGCAAAGACTTATACAAGATTCAAGCGGATACTGCAGTGGAGTTACTCCGCGAGGCTGGTTGCGATGACGCTACGATGGCGCGGGTCAGCAACATGATTGCAAAAAGAAATTTGAAAGGAAGCATCGACACGCAAATGCTGGAAGACGTCGCTGCGCTGGTATTCCTTGAATGGTACCTGCTAGATTTTGTGAACTCACACCCGAACTACAGTGAAGAGAAATTAGGCGACATCATAACGAAAACCTGGAACAAGATGTCATCGCACGGCCAGGAGTTCGTTCTGGCAGGCAGGATAGCCTTACCGCAGGAACTGGAACCTCTATTCATGGAAACTATAAATGGGGTCAGAGTAAAAAGAGATTGAGGCCACCGATAACTTAGTTACTTATGCCGGTGGATTGGTCTCGACCGAGTGTTACGTTACTACGTTGTCAGTGTCCCTAAGTTTTTTGAGTTATGCTCTAGTTCATGTCCGAGATCTCCTGGTTAAGCTGGCTACTCCTCTTCACTCCCGCGCTATTTGCTTTCGTGGTGGGCGGTGGCTTCTGGGTTTATTGTGTGCGCACCACTGCCGACTTAGCCGAGGCGGGTAAACGTTTTAAGGTTAACGGCTGGCTCATTCATCCTTTGGCAATAGTGGGGCTATGCTGGCTACTGTGGAGTCAGCTTAGCGATCCAATACGACAGTTGGGTCTAGGTCGCAGTCTCAATGTTGTCGAGCTAATGTTTGCCGTTTTGATTGGCGGGGTGATGGCTGTTTTCGCCGAACTGCTGAACCGGCGGTTCATCGGTGAAGAGATCAAACCCGAAGATGCCGCGCATATGCCAGTACAATGGCGTGAACTGCCTTCTCTAGTGCTAGTCGCGCCTGTGGGTGAAGAACTGATTTTTCGCGGCTGGGGACTTTTCATCTTTGAGCCTTTGGGACTGCTGATGGCAGGCGTAATCACTACCCTGGCTTTTGCCCTGATGCACTTCAAACCGGCGATGATAGTCATGGCCTTTGTTGGCGGTATTCTGCTGTTTGCTGCCTACGCACTCACTGGCAATCTTTGGTTGCCTATATTGGCGCACGCGGTGTCGAACTTCAGTACCTGGCTTTTGATGCGCCGCAAGCTCCGATCGGCCACTCTTTACGATGCAAATTGATGTTTCGCTTGTACGCCATCTCGTGGCTACACAGTTCCCGCAATGGGCTGCTTTGCCGATTTCATCGGTAAAAATGAGTGGCTGGGATAATCGAACCTTTCATCTCGGCAGTGAGATGTCTGCGCGCCTGCCGAGTGCGGAAATGTATGCCAGTGCCGTCTCGAAAGAACAAGAATGGCTGCCGAAGTTAGCCCCCATCTTCCATTGCTAATCCCGCAGCCCATGGCAAAGTGGCAACCCGAAAGAGATTATCGTTTCCGACCCCAGTTGCCTGCTAATTTGCCCTGACCTCAACTATCTCAATTTAAAGACCTCTGTCCCGTTGAAATTTTCCCATGAAATTGGTGATATATGGGCATGAGCAGAAAGCACATCGGCACAAGGCAGAACAAGCCCGAATCGGTTGCCGATTCTGTTGCCCAGGCAAAAACTGCTGGGACACCCAAATTCGGGATTGCAGACAATCGGCCTGATCATGCTCATCAACAGAAAATGCAGCAGACGGTAGATCAAGGAACTTCAATAGTTGAAAGCAGCATAGCGCCGAAGCCTGAATCACCCATTCAGCTAGTTACCGAAAAACAAATCGCTACTTCAATGCGGAATATAGCGTCGTACTCTCCAGCTACGATAGTCAAATATGGTGCAGAGACCATTCGCGCTGTCTTACTCAAAAACGATTTGCGAGTGCGAGGGCATGCAAGCGGTAAACGTGGGGGTTCACAAAGTGCCCAAACTGACCAGGATATGCAGACCTTAACAAGAGCGCTTAAGGCCTACCGTCCACGTACATCTGCCGCTGCAGCAGAAGGCTCCGGGGCCGCGGCAGCAGCAGGTTCCGGTGCCGCGGCAGGTGGTGGTGGAAGTGGGGCGGCACCATCCAGCTCACGCGGCAGAAGACATACTGAAGCGGAGCAGGCTGCCGCTGCGGAACGCAAGGCGCAGAGATATCGGGAAAGGCAAGCCGCAAAACGTGCGGAGTGGATGGCAGGAGACGGGGCAGGTTCCGGCAAGCACTCTGACAAACGTAGCGGAGGTGGCAAAGGTGGCAAATCTGGCAGAGGCAGCAAAGGTGGAAAACGTCGCAGATGAGCGGTGGCTCGATAAACAGCAGGAAAGACCCAGAATACTTTTGTTCCAACGGTTCTCAACACAAACAAAAAGAGGTGCGAGTAATGTCTATCAGAGAGTCAATCGAAAGAATCTACGCTGACTATAGTGAAAGAAATATTGAGAAAGTTCTCGACGCGTTAGCGGATGATTTTCTCTTCGAATGGCCTTACGATCAGAAAGTAACTAAATTGTCTGGTAGCAGAAGAGGAAAACTTGAGTTCGCGGAACAGCTAAAGGATCTGGCTTCGAAATTTGAATTCAACAGCTTTCGTGCATCTAATATCGTAGTCGAAGGGGCCAGGGCTGCTGCTCAGGTTAGAGTAAACCTCACTTCATCGAAAACAGGCGACACCTTTAATACTACGCTTCTGCATTTCTGGTTTTTTGAGAATGACATTCCGGTGCAGCTAATGGAGTATATGGACACTGCGTTGATATCTGCTCAGGTCGATTAAAAAAGAAAGATAATAAAATCAAAAATCGGGGTACTAGTAACTTCATGAAGCTATTTCAACTCAAACTATTGCTGGCTTTAATTGTCTTGCCGGCTCTTCTGGCTGCTCAATCGCAGCAAGAAACAGATCTTGAAGAATTTATAGCCGACTTCGAAGGGAGTTTAGGGTTTAGTGGTGCTGTACTAGTAGCTGGACCAGAAGGGGTCATTTATGAAGATGGCCTGGGGCTTGCGAATCGAACCTGGGGCATTCCTAACTCCGGAAGTACCAGATTCCTGATCGCTTCACTAACCAAGCCCATGACCGCTGCCCTTGTCTTGAAGCTTATGGACAGTGGGCAAATCAGCCTGGACGATACGCTGGATGATCTACTCCCGGAGTATCCGGCTGATTATTCTGCGCGCGTAACGGTCTCGCAGTTGCTCAAACATACTTCAGGAATCCCAAATTTTTCAAGGATACCTGGGTGGTTCGATGGACAATACTTGAACTCCATACCGCCCGCAGATTTTGCTGCTGTCGTTGCCGAGCTTCCTTTAGAGTTTGAACCTGGAACAGATCGAATCTACTCCAACTCCAATTATCTGCTTCTGGGACTCATTATTCAGTCCATTACCGGCCAGCCCTATGCAGATTTTCTGGAGGATTCAATCTTCAAGCCGGCTGACATGAATGATTCTGGATTAGTGGGTAGAAATACAGAAGTGATACCCAGCCTCGCTGCTAACTATATAGGTGAAGGGAGTGGGTATCGCAAAGGAGGATACGTCAACTACGAGCACTTCATTGCGTCGGGTTCTGTCTATTCAACGGTAGGAGATTTATATAAATGGACGCAGGCGCTTCTTGGTGGAGAAATACTAAGCGAGGCAGCGTTGAGCACCATGCTGGATCCAGATGATTCCATTGCCTGGGATGTCTCCCGCATTCAATTGTCAGAGAACCTGAACAGTATTGTGATCGTTGGAGATGGAGAGCTGGAGGGGTACGAGGGAATGATTATGATGATTCCCGATACTGAGCTCACCGTTGTGCTTCTGAACAATACCGGGTTTGGCTACGACGGCCTGCTCAACCTGTCACGTCGTATTTTTGGCTATCTCAGAAATTCCCGGTAAGCTCAAACCGAAAAATCGGCTGCACGCTCAGATCTTGAAATTCATTGAATCGTACTGCCGAGTTAGTGCGAAGATCTTCCCAAACAGTACGTTCAAAAATCGCTCGCCCATCCGTCAGATTGAAAACATTCAGGTTCGCTGTTAACCCGAATACGTTTTTGTGCTCTACGAAGCCAAAGGTGTAAGTTGGTCCTTCGTAGCTGAGACTCACCTGTGAAAGGCGAAAAGAAGGTTGTGCATGGATGTTCTGCACACCTAATCCCCAGGCCCAATCGGTGCCGGGTATGTCGTGACGGAATTCCAGTTCTATGTCTCTATCGAAATGGCGGCTGAAGTAGCGTTCCTCGCCGGTTAATGGGTCTTTTATGTTGCTCTTTTCCAGCTCGACGCTGAGGTCTACTCGGACGCCGGTCCAGCCCATGGGGTCGAGGTTGACGGTGCTGGTCCAGTCGATGCCATAGAGTTCGGCGCTGTCGATGTTGCCCTGGGATTCGCCGCCGCCGGGGAGAGGGATGATGTCGATATAGTCATCGAAGTTATTGATGAAGAGTTCGAGGGTGGTGGAGCCCCAATCATTCAGGTTTTGTTGGATTTGAAGACTGCTTTCCCAGCTTTGCCTTGGTCTCAGATCCGCGTTGCCGGCATTGGTGTTCTGGTTGATCAGGTCGACGCTGGCGAGGAATTGGCCGAATGAGAGTTGATCGACTACGCGGGCGACATTCAGTGTCAGGTCCAGCCCTTCTCTTGGAGTCCAGGACAGATTCAGCGAGCCTTTGGGGCGCCAGAAGTTCCGGGTCAGGCCATTGGGTCCGGTTTGGGCGAGGGTGGATCTTTCGCCGCCGACACCCAATTGCATGGTGATGCCATTCGGTAATGTGCGCCCATGAGTGATGAGCATTTCATAGCGATCTTCGCTGACTTCGCCGGTGCTATTGGGAAATGAAGCTTCGATGAAGTTGCGATTGCTATCAAGATCGAACAACTGCGATTCACGATCGAGGCGATTGTAAGCTGCTTCCAGATCGACTTCCCAGTTTCCACCCAGCATGTCCCATCGGTATTCGGCGCGGGCGATGCGTTCTCCTGATTCGGTTTGTCGGGTGAAACGATCGCCGGTGGTTGTTGTTTCGTCTTCGAAGATTAGTTTCGAATCGGCGCGAAAATCATTGTCTTCGAAACGTTCCAGCCCTATCAGTTTCAGTTGGCCAGGCCCTAATCCGAATTCCACATCGGCGCCAATCTCATAGTCGAAGCCGCGGCCGCGGTTGTCGAAATCGCGAAAGCGATTGACTCCGTCGATCAGGTTGCGCTGTTCATCGTTGGAGAAGTTGGTGAAGTCTTCCGCGTATTTGAGATTCAGGTTGGCGACCAGGTCATTGGGACCAAACCATTTCAGACTGCCTGAAAGACTGGGGAATTCGCCTTCGAAGTGGGAGTGGATGTCACGTGACTCAGTGATATTGCCAAACTGATCGGTGATGATTCCGGGCCCGCCAGCTGCACCGCGACCAAACCCATGGTTATAAGCGGCATTCCATTCAAGTCTTGGAGTTGTGCCTGAAATTGACACTTCGCCTCCGAACCAGCCCGGTTCGGCATATCTGGGGCGATGAATAGTGCGGTATTCGAAGTTGCCGCTGACAGCATTGCCATTGGTGATTACATTGGCGACTTGTCCTGACAGTCCGGGAATACCGACTGTGGAACCATCCACGATATCGATCCGCGCCACGTTGCTGGCAGCGACTCGCCGCAGTTGATCGAACACGCCCTGGGACTTACTTGAGAAGCGTTGCCCATCGAGCAACACATTCGTATTCGCCTGTCCAAAGCCACGACCCTGATCACCTCGCTGCACTGAAAAGCCAGGGACCTGATTCAACATGTCCAGCGCGTTTCTTGGCGCGAAACGCGAAAAGTCTTCTGGTGTGTAGGTGCGTGTTACATTCGCTTCTTGTTGTACTTCAAGATCAAGCAGTGGTGAGTCGATTTCGTCCTGCGCATTGGCAATGCTGGTCATAAAAGGCCAGGCAATCACCAGGTAGGACACGAGCTGGCTCTTTCTGGCTTCAGCCAGAGAGTCCAACAAGCAGGATTCAAATGAATTTCCTCTGTTACTAAGAAGAAGGAGCAGGGTTTTGCTTTTTACAATCACAGTCAACAGCATAAAAACCAGCCTGATATCACGATTGAAATAGCTAAAGAGTGTTTCTATTTGAGCGTGTTTATCTTTCTTCGACGTTCGGACATGGAAGAAGGTTTACGCGTTATTTGCTCGTCCAGAAAAGTTAAATATCGCTAAAAAATTAACGTTACGCTAAAAAATTAGCATAAGTCAATCTTTAGTGCATATTGGATAGAGATATAAATGAACAAATTCTGTGCAACGTGGCGTATAAAGGGCCAGGAGGAGGTCTACAGAATCTCTGGCATTATGAGGAAAACGCACATGAATCGGACTGCGCATCGCCGGTTTTCCACTGTTATCTTGATTTTCGGGCTGCTCAGCCTTGCTGAAGTGGCATCCGCTCAAGACTATGTTTCCGGGCACGGTGCTCTGGAAGTATGGGATGAAGCAGGCAGAGCAGGGGTGCCCTTGTGGGTAAGAATCTGGCTCACCATCCTGCAACTAACTTTTATCAGTGGTTTGGTTTTTATGAGGCGAAACGTTGAGGCACGTTGGGCTGTGGGCGGTTTTTTCGGGGTGTTTGCGTCCGCTGTTCTTTCGCAATCGCTGACTGATATCGTACCACTTTCTGGATTCATCGCTTTGCTGCATGTTCTGTTCTGGTCACCAGCCTTGTATGTGCTCCTTTCGCGCCGTCCTTTTTTGAAAGAGCGCTCCATTTATACCGTTTGGTCTGGATTCATGACGTTTGTCATTTTGTTTTCCTTTGTGTTCGATATACCCTACACCCTGGTTTACTTCGATCACTTACTCGGTCTGGGGCTGCTATCTTAGGGTTTCCTGCAATGGGTTAATTGCCAATTGAACCCACAGAGAGAAATCGTAATAAACTGGACTAGAGTGAAGATGCAATGATTAAGTTAGAGCGGCGCCAATCAGGTGATGATTAACCACTCTGATCATCATTCATCCAGGCGGTTTATTCCGCAGATAGTTACATCATCGCACCAGGAGGAAGCTCGTGAAAAAACACCAATTATCTGCCCTGTTAGTGTGGAGCGTCAGCGGACTATTATTTGTAACGTTTCTGATTTGGCATGGTGCGTTTGACAGCCCGCTAACTGATGAGGAAGTGGAGCGACTTGTTGCGCGTTATATGGAACTCAACCCAGACGAAGACGAGATGGGTCTGAGGCAATTTCTGGAAGAGGACGACGGCAAACCTGTCGTCATGGTCAATGCTATACAGCTTCATGACAGGCCTGTTACTGTCAACGGTAGGGATTTTGGTGATTCATCTGCCGCTGCATTGAATGAGTATTCACGCTTTGTGTTTGGTTATTTACTGCGTAGGGGCAGTTATCCACTGTGGACTGGCAATGCAGTTTTCGATTCACTTGAAGTGTGGGGAATTGATAACGCTGAGCTTTGGAGCAGTGCAGGGCTCGTGCGCTACCGAAGTCGCCGAGTCATGTTAGAGATGGCGACAGATCCGGACTTTGTGAGATTTCACGACGCCAAAATTGCGGCAATCCAAAAAACCTTCGCATATCCAACGATGACTGGATTGGCTGCCAGCAGCCTGTCATTGACTGTAGGTTTGATTTTGCTGGTGCTGGCCCTGGTTGCCCAGCTTTTGATTAATCGTCAAACGAGAGTACTCTGACTCCTATGAAACTTTTCTTTTCGCTCTGCTTTGGATTGCTCACCAGCCCCATTTTTGCGCAAGTCGTTCTTCCAACAGAGCGGGAGCTTGAAGCCCTGCATGGACGAATTGCAGCACACATGGAAGAAGAAAATATTCCCGGAGCGCTAGTGGCGTTAGTCTCGCGCGGTGAAATTATTCATGCAGCAACCTACGGTCTGGCCAATGTTGAGCTTTCAGTCGACGTATCTCTGGATTCTGTTTTTGAAATTGGGTCTATCAGTAAGCAGTTTGTAACTGCGGTCGTCATGCAGTTGGTTCAGGAGGAAATGATTGGGCTCGATGACCCGATACAAAACTTCATAGCCGATATTCCCAGTGAGTGGTTGGGCGTCACTGTGCGCCAGTTAATGAATCATACGTCAGGCATTCCCGATTATGAGTTAATCGCAAGCTACGATGTGTATGGTGAGCGAATAACACCGGAACAGGTCATTCAAATCGCCCATTCACGACCGATGGACTTCGCTCCCGGTACTGGTTGGTTCTACAGCAATACCGGATACTACTTATTGAGCATGATCGTTGAGCGAGTGGCAGGCGCTCCGTTGAATCAGGTATTAAAGGATCGAATTTTCGATCCGGCAGGAATGCGCAGTACCAGATTGGCAGATCCTGAGGCGATCATTGCTAATCGTGCGGCTGGTTATTGGGTAAATAGAAATGGCGACCTGATTAATCGCAGACCAACTGAGACATCTTCAACACTTGGCGCCGGGGGTATCCTGTCAACTCTCCAGGATTTAATGCGCTGGGACGAAATGCTCTACGGCGAGCAGATTGTCAGCAGCGACTCCAAGGCGGCTATGTGGGCAGCAACGCCCTTACCAGATGGAATAATGCAGGAATATGGTTTTGGTTGGGTTGTTAGTGACTACCGGGGAATGCGCAGAGTTGGGCATAGTGGCCAGGTGGCGGGGTTTATCGCCCAGTTCCATCGATTCATTGATGAGGAACTGGCAGTCATCATGTTTATTAATCGATACCGGGCGAACAGTGGACCCATTTGGCGGGACACGCTGCATACTTTTGTGCCGAGCTTGGGAGAACTCTGACCCTGTTTATCAAGGGTGAGACCCAAATCTACATGCCGAACTCAACTGCTCTACTAGTTATCGATGTTCAAATGGGGGCGTTTGATGGAGAACGTTGCGCTGTGATTCCGGGGGCCGATCAATTGCTGGAAAACGTTGCACGCCTGGTCAGTGCAGTGCGAGTGTCTGATGTTGAGCTCATCTTTATTCAACACTGTGCGCCGACCGGCGAAGTGTATGAGGAGGGCTCAGCGCAGTGGCTGTTTCACCCGGATATCGCGCCTGCCGATACTGAGTCTATTGTTAGGAAGCGCCATTCAAGTGCTTTCGAAGAGACTGATCTACATGAAAAGCTAACATCACTCCACATAGATTCACTTATTGTCTGTGGCCTTCAGAGCGAGCATTGTGTAAGCAACACCACGTTTTCCGCTCGGGAGTTGGATTATAAAGTTACAGTGGTCCGGGATGCCCACAGCACATGGCCAGATGCGGGGTTGTCTGCCGAACAATTGGTTGAGCGCCAGAATGGGCTGCTTGCTGAGAAAGGAGCTGTCCTTAGATCGACTGATCAGGTAATCGACGCGATCAGAGTACTCTGATCGCGACTGTTCCGGATTTGTTACATCGGCAGCAAAGACAATCATCCAGGACAAGTTTGCTAAATGCCGCCAGGGCCTGGCCGCCTAACTGAACTTTACCGATAATCAAAAGCAGGGTCAGAGTAAAAGTACAGAACTTGAAATTTACGCTGACCCACTTGTTAGTCCTCAATAGCACTTAGCTCCAACACTGAGAATATTCCCTGTTCCTGATCTTCGAGTTTTAACCTGACCAGACTCACTTCATTGTCGATCTGGATGTAGTTGGAGTAAGTCTGAGTTGCCAGATTGTATTCGCCGCTGCAGTCCGGGATTTCGCCAGACTCGGTGAGCAGAGAATCGGGGTTGAACAGGGTGGCTTCACTTACTTGCAGCAGGGCAGGAGATTCAGAGACCAGTCGCATGCTCACGTTGAAGTACTGCTCCTGATTGTCTGCATCAACGGTAATTTCACCGTTTTCATCAAGCACTGAGACACAAAGAAAAGCCGTCATATTAATTGTGTCAAAAAAGTCGATGTTGTTGGTGGGCAAATTCAGCCCTGGATTCGGTGAAACTCCATTGTAGTTCTTCTCCTCATCTGAATCCGGATTACCGGGGTCCGCTGTGTCTGAATCGTCGTTTGCATCTGTTTCGCTGCCGTTGCCTGTCGGGTCGGTGGGAGCGGATCCAGGTACTATTGCACTGACCCAGCCACCAATGACAGTCGGGTGGGTGACCGCTGTGGTTGGCAGTATTGCGCCGCCAAATGAAGTGCTGGGGTTGGTTAAAGATTGCAGCTCTGCGTTAGATTTTCCGATGTATCGGCTGAGTGACTCCTGTGAACCTTCTTCATCGTCCTCTTCGCCAGCAAAGGTGCTAATGGCACTCTGGGTGAGGGGCACGAAACTGGCGCTCTGTTGATCAAAGTAGAGCCTGGCCTGCTGGAACGGCCCGTAGTTCAAAGTAATGCTGTCCGGCATGAGGAAGAACAGTTCGAACTTTTCGTCGTCAGCCTCATCAAAGCCATCTTCCAGATCCTGTCTGTAGGTCAAATCCGGTGTTAGCACTAGATTGCGATTGGCGTTAAGAAAGCTCACATCTGAAATGGTCATACTGCGGTTAGGCTGGTCAAAAGAGACATCTTCACCGCGCTTTGGATTCTGCATATTGGTTTCTTTGATCTGAATATCAGTCGAGCTGTTGTTGAAGGTGCCGCCTGAGATAGTGACATCAGCATTTTTTGGTGTGACCAGGCCAATATTGCCATTGTCGAATCCTTCGATGTCGTTGTTGCTGAGTTGCCAGCTGTCAAAGTTATGCCAATGGTCGAGGTCCATGCCAACGGCAGTGCCAGGGCTGTTATAACCAACGATTCGACTGTCGCTAATGCTGACATGAGAGGAATAGAGCATTTCCATGCCTTTGTTTCTGATATTCCAAAGGGTGGTACCTTCTATGGCGAAATTTAACGTGTCGCGGAAAGCTTCAGGAACCACATTGTTTTTGAAGTCAGTGGTATCCAAAAACCGGGTGTGCATGTAAAACACGGTGACACCCTTGCTCATGTTGTAAGCGGTGTTGTCAGTAAAGGGTTTTGATGGAATCAGCCAGCATTCCAGGACGAAATCGTCTGCTACTCCCGAAAGAGCTGCTCTCTGAGCGGCAGAAGTGATATGTGAATCCACCGTTCCGCGCCGCATGCCCAGCCCGTTTTCAATGAGTCCTTCTGGCCAATACACGAAGGCGGAGCCGGTAACGCCAGAAGCGACATTGCCGTGGACCGTAACCCCAGCGCTGTGAAGCCAGAATGCATCGCCTTGCCAGGCAAAGTCCTGAAACTCTTCCCGTAGATCGATAAGCGCGGGTTCAGCACGAGGATCGGAAAAGGGGTCGCTGGAGTTAACTGTTCGAATAGCGATGTTTTCGATAAATGAACCCGTTTCGTCACCGGCCTCAGTATTGAAGGCGCCACCCGTTACCTCATAGGACACATTGCGAATGAAGTCGACCCGGCTGGAGTGATTTACATAGCCCCAGCCTGGATCATTATTCACTGTAACGCCTTCGACATGAGCGGCTTGTAAGCCCGGATCGAATCCGCCACGATGAAAGTGCACAGAGTAGCGGCCCCGCGGGTTAGTGAAATCCCCTCGAGGTGGTTGGTAAGAGGCTTCTTCCTGCAGGTCGTCCCAGAGGTAATCATCCAGAGGGATGGATTTGTCGGTTCGGCCCAGGTTAGTAATCTCAACATAACGTAAGTCAACATCCAGATTGTGCATGAACATCAAGTGACCACGAGTTTTCGCAGAAACACTGGTGTTTTCCGAACTGATTTTGATGTTTCGGGTAAGGTTGGCGATGTGTACTGCCAGATCGCTTGCTTCACTTGGTGCCTGATGTGCTTTGGACAGGGAACTGGTGAGTGCAACACTATTACCTTCAATGCTGGCAATTGAGACTACTTCATCACTGGTGAAGTCGCCTGGAGTCGTTCCTGCCACAATTAGCTGATCACCGCTTTGCCAACCACTACTTGAACCGTCCAGGCTCAGCGTTTGCTCACCGGCGGCAGGTTGCACGGCCAGAGTGGTAAAGGCTGTTTTGCTGGCGCCGTGCATTGTTGTCGGGCCCATCAAAACTGCGCCGGGAGCGAATCGTTCGAGGTCTTCGCTGGTGGTAGTACCGCCTAAGTCCACGAAGATTAATCGCGCGGTAATGCTTTGCGGAACAGGATTCGACACCGAGCCGATTTCGAGGCGTCCGCCAACACTGCTGACGATGTACTCGCTGCGCAGCTCTGTATCCTGGCTGGTGCTAAAATTCAGAGAACCTTCGATGCGTATGGATTTGTAATTTGCATCGATCTGCCGATCTACCGTAACCGCAATCCCGGTCGGAATGAGTACCCGTGCCCCGCTCGTCGGTACTGAGCCGTCCCAGGTTGTATCAGAACTCCAGTCACCTGAGTTGATCGCTGTGGCGGTTGCGGTACCCGCGACTTCTAACGGAGTGGCAGAATAAGACAGGCTGCTGAGGCAGAGTAGAACAGCGAAGATCGAATATCGGTGTGTGCGATTAATTGTAGTCATCTCAATACCAGCACTAATTTTCGTTAAAAACATGAAAGCTCAAAGACGGCTTGGAAACGGCGTAAATCTTCTAATAGCATGATGAGATTTTATGTGATGGCGTTCACAGTAGGTCTGGAGTTTGGTTGTCGAATTGTTTGGCTAATGTAAGACCAATGTAGTGGCACCTAAAGATTTTGCCTACTGCGAAGCCTTTATTGCAGAATGAAGCCTTGTAAGTTATAGGTCAGAATAAAAACAAGGTGCATTCAGAAAGAATGAACAGGCTAATTTTCACATTGTTGGCTGGCTACTTTCTATACTTGTCAGACGCTGTGGCGGTTGAACCCGGTCAGGGGTTCGCCGCTGTAGCGGGCGGCCCGGTTTGGTATGAAGTCATGGGTGACGGTGTCGGTATTCCGCTAATGGTACTTCACGGCGGTCCCGGTGGCACGTCTTGCGGCTACACGCGCCTGGCGCCGATTGGTGAAGTTCGATCAGTAGTTCGCTATGACCAGTTGGGCGGAGGCAGGTCAGGGCGGCCGGATGATATGGAACTGTGGACGGTTGAAGGTTTTGTTGAGCGCCTGCATTCATTGCGCAACGAACTGGGATTGGAGCAGATGCACTTACTGGGTCATTCCTGGGGCGGAGCCCTGGCTGCAGCTTACGTGCTGGAGAAGGGGACAGATGGCATTGTGTCCTTAACGCTCTCGTCTCCTTTGTTGAGTTCACCTGCCTGGATGGAAGATGCCAACTACCTGCGCGCACAACTGCCTGTCGAGATGCAGGAAGCCTTGGATAAGCACGAGGCCGAAGGCACGATGGATCACGAGGACTACCAGGCCGCAACGGAGGAATTTTATCGCCGCCACGTTCGCGGGGGCGAGCGGCTGCCGCCGCTGGAAGCCTGCGCTGGCGTAACCAGCAATTCCATGATCTATGAATACATGTGGGGCAACACCGAGTTTAATGCGACAGGCACGCTGCTAGATTTTGATCTAAGGCCCAGGCTCAACGAGATCGATGTGCCGGTGCTGCTAATGGCTGGTGAGCATGACGAAGCGCGACCGGAAAGAATGCAGGAGTTCCAATCTCTTATGGAAGATGCAAGAGTCGAGATCATTCCTGATGCAGCTCATGGCACACTGAGCCGACAGACTGAACTTTATATTGATGTGCTCTCAGATTTTCTGAACGAAGTAGAGCGTTAGTGAGTTACTCCGACTGATTCTAAGTTTCCAGCGCCGCTTTGCGTTCCAATCGCTCGCGCTTTTTCTTGCGTGCCATGAAGGGAATAACAAACAAGTAAACACCAGTCAGCCACATCAAAAACAGAACGATTGCGGTTGGAAAGAATATCCACAGTTTGATGTTGTCATGGAAGAATGAACCGTCGTGGATCGTTTCAATCAGGTCGCTGCGGCGGTAGGCTACCTGCAGAATCTCAGCGCTTGCTGTATCAATCTGAATTTCCCAGCGGTTAAGGCTGCGGATTTTTAACATGCCGCGGTCTGGTCTCACGTCAAGGCGATCAATGTCGCCCCAGTCATCGATTTCCGCTTCCTCTACCGAGCGGGCGACGGCCAGGATTTCCTCAAAAGATATTTGTGGCGGATTGTCTGCACCGCGTTGGGTCACCGGTTGAATCCAATGCACGTCTTTTTTTAGCTGCAAGACCACGCCGCTGCCGATGATCACCATGGCTGGCAACAAGATCGCCAATGATGCCCAGTAGTGGGTTTTTCGGGTTAAGACATTCCAGTTGATACTCACGACTCTGCTCCTGACCTGCGCGGCTGGCGATGCCTGCCTTATTTCTGTGACCGCAGCAATATGGCAAGCAATGCCATTTAACGCAAATGAAATTGGGGTTGAGGTGGCCACTATCTGGCGCCTGATTCTGGCTTTTTATCGAGACTTCCAATAGCCGCGACAAGTCATCCCCGGCTGAATTGTTCCAATGCAGCAGGCATGCTACTTTGCAGCGATCTTTAAGCAATTGGTTGATGATGTCCCATGAAATCTAGCGCCAGATATTTACTCACACTTAGTTTGTTTCTTACTTCTATACAGATTTATGCCCAACATTTTGAAGGTATGGAATATCGCAACGTCGGTCCCACCCGTGGTGGACGAGTGACGGCGGTGGCGGGAACGGTTGCCGCTCCGGCGACGTTTTATCTGGGGGCATCCGGTGGCGGTATCTGGAAAACCGAAGACTACGGCACTACCTGGAACAACGTATCTGATGGCTATTTCAGTACGCCATCCATCGGCGACATCGCAGTCGCGCAAAACGATGCCAATATCGTTTATGTGGGCACCGGTTCCGACGGACTGCGTAGTAATGTCATTGCCGGCAAAGGCATGTACAAGTCCATCGATGGGGGTGATACCTGGCAGCACATCGGCCTGACAGAAACCGGCCATATCGGCGCGGTAGAGATTAACCCCACTAACCACAACATTGTATATGTGGCAGCGATCGGTCAGGCTTTTAATGCCAACGAAGAGCGCGGTCTGTACAAAACCATTGACGGTGGCCGCAACTGGGAAAGAGTGCTGTACATCTCCGACGAAACCGGTATTTCCGATATGGAGATGTTGCCCGGCAATCCGGAAGTGTTGTTCGCTACAGCATGGAAAGCCGAGCGCAAGCCCTGGACCATTATCAGTGGTGGTGAGAATAATGAGGGTGGTCTGTACAAGTCGGTAGACGGCGGTGCCAGTTGGGACAAAATCACTGAAGGATTGCCGACAGGATTAATCGGTAAGATGGATCTTGCCATCTCACCGGCAAATTCCAGCATCATCTATTTATTGGTGGAAGCGCCTGGTGACGAAGGTGGTTTGTACAAGTCCATCGATCAGGGTCAGACTTTTGAGCAGGTGTCTGATCACGACGGCATTATTACCCGGCCTTTCTACTACGCTAATATCGATGTTGATCCCAGGAATCCTGACATCGTTTATGCAATGGCTACCGGCAACTTTGTTTCCAAAGACGGCGGTGAGAGCTGGGAGCGCCTGGCTACACCCCATGGTGATAACCACGATATGTGGATCAATCCCGACAATCCGGATCTTTATATCCAGGCCAATGACGGCGGTGCCAATGTCACTCACAATGGCGGTAAGACCTGGTCCACCCAATTCAATCAACCCACGGCTGAGTTGTATCAGGTCGAAGTAGACGATCAGTATCCCTACTGGCTCTATGCCGGGATGCAGGACAATGGCACGACTATCGCTGTGCCCAGCATGGCGCCGTTCGGTGTGCAACATTCCAATCGCTGGATCGTGGATAGTGGTGGCTGTGAAACTGGTCCTGCCGTGCCCAAGCCGGGCGACCACAACATCGTGTACGCGGATTGTAAAGGTCGCTTCGGTGTCTTCGATAAACGACTTGGCACAGAGAAAGGCTACTACGTGGGCGCCGCCAATATGTATGGCCATAACCCCAGGGATCTGCGCTACCGTTTTCAGCGAGTGGCACCGATTCATGTTTCTCCGCACGATCCCAATGTGATTTATCACACCTCGCAGTTCGTGCATCGAACCACCGACGAAGGTCTGACCTGGGAAACGATTTCGCCCGATCTAACAGCCTTCGAACCAGAACGGCAGGTCATCTCCGGTGCGCCGATAACGCGCGATATTACCGGCGAAGAGTTCTATAGCACTATCTATTCGATTCGGGAATCGCCGGTGCAGGCCGGCGTGATTTGGGTCGGATCAAATGACGGTCCGGTGCATGTTACGCAGGACAATGGAGAGAGCTGGCAGGACGTCACGCCGCGCCGCCTGCCACCCGGCGGCCGGGTGGATGCAGTGGAGCCGTCGCCCCATGACGCCGCCAAAGCCTACATCGCCGTGCTGCGTTATCAGTTCGGGGATTGGAAGCCCTACATTTACCGAACGGATAATTTTGGCAGAAGCTGGGATTTGTTAACCGATGGCAATGGTATCCCCGACGATTACCCCACCCGTGTTGTACGTGAAGATCCTGACAAGGAAGGTGTGCTCTATGCGGGTACGGAGTACGGCATCTTCGTTTCCCTTGATGATGGGGACACCTGGCACGATTTCCAGCAGAATCTGCCAGTGACACCGGTGACGGATATCAAAGTTGTGCGAGGCGATCTGGCGATCAGCACCATGGGTCGCTCCTTCTGGGTATTGGACAACATCACCACACTGCAACAGGATGCCATCAACGAACTGGATGCTGAGCCGGTGCTATTCCAGCCCAAGACCACCATCCGTTATCGTCGGCCCCGCGGTATGCCGCGCACCGAAGTCCCCGACTATCCACAGCCCGCGGCAGTCATTGATTACTATCTGCCTGAAGAGTTCGAAGAGCGGCTGGTGATGGAGATTCTCGATAGCAATGGCATAGTCGTTAATCGTTTCACTAGTGAAGGTGAAGAAGGGTCCGGGGATGGTCAGGATGAAGCCGAATTGACCGATATGGGCACCAATCAGACGATTTATCTGGTAGATGATTCTTTAGCCAGTGACTCAGGATTAAATCGCTTCCGTTGGACCATGCGCCACTTCGGCGCCTGGCATGAGGATGAGGATCGTCGCTACCAGAACGGTCCTGTTGCCAAACCGGGTTTCTATACTGTTCGTTTGTCGGTCGGAGAGAGCATCATGGTGCAATCGTTTGAGCTGCAAGTCGATCCTCGGGT
>JANQJM010000035.1 GCA_028281635.1 Pseudomonadales bacterium
GCAATATTCCCTGGTGCAGCAAGCCAGAGAAGAACGACTGACTCGACAGCGCATCGCCGAGTCCTTACCCAAGCGTCAGCAACAGATGGACCAGTTACAGACGGTCAAGAACACCGATGTAGAGTTACAAAGCCTGCTGGAATTTTTGCCCGAAGAAGTCTCCGATGGATTAGCCGGTCTGGGGCAGGTAGCGGTTGCTGCTTTCGCCAGTGGCCTGGCAGTGAGCGCCAATCTCAGCCTTTCTGGTTTTGACACCCATGGAGATCACGACCTGGACCACACCCCCACCATGACCGAGCTATTGGAAGGCATTGATACCCTTTGGGATCAGATTGAAGCGCAGGGATTAGAAGACAAGGTCACTGTCATTATCGGTTCCGATTTTGGCCGCACACCGTTCTACAACGAAGGTGATGGCAAGGATCATTGGAATATCACTTCAGTAATGGCGATGGGTGCTGGCATCACCGGCAATCGAGTGATTGGTGCCACTGACGAAAACTATGAGGCATTCAAACTTAACCCAGGTACTTTGCAACCGGACGATAATGGCATCATCGTTACGCCACAGCATGTGCATCGTTCGTTGCGGGATTTCCTCGGTGTCCAAAGTGATCTGGATAATCTGTTTCCAATCGCCGTGGAGTCACTGGACTTGTTTGGCTGATCCTATTCCAAACATGCCGTACCCCCACTCTACTGCTCTGTCTATAAACCTATTGATGGTCTAAGGCTGCGATTGGAATTGCGCGCTGCTCTATCGATTGCAAATTCAACAGTTTTTTTGTAACCACATTAAGGGTTACCCCGATACATTACTTGATCGGTTTTCGCTAGATTGTGTGGTTAACATGTCAGCAAAGCCCCAAATGTGTGGTTCTTAAAACATGGCGCCTTTAACCAAATATTTAGACGCTCTGATTAAAAAAAAGGGACTAAAATCAGATTCTGAATTGGCAAACTTCCTGAACCTCTCAAGACAAGCTATCAGCAGAACAAGACGAGATGCTCTGTTGGGCGAATCCAAATGCCTCATTATTGCCCGTGAGCTAGATCTTAACCCTCTTGAGATTTTCTCCCTCGTACAAGCTCATAAAGCGTTATCAGACGAATCCCGCGAAATCTGGGTGGAATTACATTACAAAACGAAGGGTCTCGACCCCTCAACTAAATTTATGTAGCCAGCCAGCAAAGTTCTACCGCAATTTACTACATGAGACAGCCGGTAAATTAAACTCGTTCCTCACTTAACGTTCGATGGGGATCGCAAAGAAGTGCTTGAATTCTACTAAAAACTGCTTGGCGTTTTGTTGATCGAAATATCAATTCCCAATCATGTTCGTGATAGCATCGTCTGCGGTTTGCGACATCTATTCACAGATCCAATACGCTGCATAGATGACTAACCCAAGTTATCAATTGTCACAATGGTTTTGCATCGGGGCTTTAAACTGGTGATTTAAATGCCTGCTATTGAATTCAAAATGATTCGATCAGTCCTGTCTTCTGCAGTAATTCTCACTAGCCTGATGGTCGCCGGCTGCGTCGGAGTCGGTGCCGAAAGCGATGGGATACGACAAGTGACCGTGCTGTATACCAACGACGAGCATGGCTGGATGGAAGGCATGGAAGAAGGCCAGGGTGCTGCAAATCTGTACGCCCTCTGGCAATCCCGCGAAGGCTTTACCGAAGACGGCCCCTTCCTCATTTTAAGCGGTGGTGACAACTGGACCGGCCCGGCAATTTCTACTTGGACACAGGGTGAAAGCATGGTTGAAGTAATGAACGCCATGAACTATGACGCCTCTGCGGTTGGGAACCACGAATTCGATTTTGGTCTGGAGGCACTGAAGAGACGTACCGCACAGGCCCGTTACCCTTACCTCAGCGCCAACACACGCTGGAAATCCAATGGTGCGGTTCCCAGCGACCTTGGCATTCTTCCTTACTCCATCATCACAGTGAATGATGTGCGCTTTGGCATCATCGGCCTCACCACACGAGCTACCCCCTTTGTCGCCAATCCAGCCTACGTTGCCGACCTGAACTTTATCGACTACGAAAGTGCCCTGCGCGAAACGGTACCAGTCGTTGAAGAAAATGATCCGGACATCCTGCTGGTTATTTCCCACGTTTGCGTGGCGGAGTTAGAGCCGCTGATTCGCAACACGCAGGATCTGGAAATCGCCATGATGGGTGCTGGCCACTGTAACGAACTTGCAGCAAGACGCATTGGCGAAACTGTTTTGCTCGGAGGCGGCTACCACTTCTCTTCTTATGCGCGGGCGCGCTTCACTTTTGACACAGAGTCTGAAGAACTTCTACGTACTACCTTTCGCGCCAACAATTATCGCAACAGTAACACCGATGAATCGGTTGCAACCCTGGTATCGAAGTGGTCACAACAGATGGAGGTAATTCTCTCTGAGGAAATCGCTCATCTCGCTTCCACGCTACCAATGGGCAGTGAAAAACTGCAACAACTGATTGTGAATTCCTGGCTGCAAGCTGACCCCACAGCAGACGTTGCGATTACCAACGCCGGCGGCATTCGCACTGATCTGCCTGCCGGCCTGATTGACGTCCGCGCCATGGTGGCCCTTATGCCATTTGACAACACCATCATCGCGGCCACAGTAACTGGCGCAACATTGGAGCAGGCAATTGACGAAGGAGGACGGCCAGTGCTGGGCGGACTGATTAGACGTGGGGGCGAATGGATAGTCGAACGAAGTGGTGAGCCACTGCTAGCCGATCAGGAGTACCGCGTCTTGCTCAACAGCTTCATGTACGCAGGCGGTGATAATTTTGGCGCGATTGCAGAGGCTGACCCCAACGGATTCGACACGGGAGTTAATTACCGCCAACCATTTCAGGACTGGTTAAAAAATCAATCGAGCTCTAGATCCAATCCATTGAGATTCTAGAGCACCAAACCAAGTGTAATGCGCTAGGCAATTTTTCGACTTAACCAATCGAGAATCACGCGATTTACTTCTTCCGGTTTTTCCTGCTGAGTCCAATGCCCGCTTCCTGCCACGGTGTACTTCTCCAAATCAGAAATAAAATCTTCCATACCATTGGCCGAAGTAGGTGGAAGAATCACGTCATGCTCAGCCCCCACATAGAGACAGGGTACTTCAATGCGTGATGCCGCATTGGCCATGACTGTCCCCATTCGGGGGATGGCACGATACCAATTTAGTCCGCCAGTAAAGCCGGTGGCTTCGTAAGTGTCGGCGAAATACTGCATCACCTCTTCGGGTAAGAAGGGTTCGCCCGGGGGGTCGTCTCTCTCTAACATCGCCAGCAAGTTCATCTGCCTTTCCGGAGAATCTTCGGGATAGTTGGGAAAGTTCTCTGCGTCCCAAATATCCACTCCACCGCGGCTCAAGAAAAAATCGAAGGTCTTGCGCACGTCAGCTTCCAATGCCGCTTCAGCCTGTCCGGGCGGCATGAAAGTCGCCACATAGTAATTTGGGGTCATCACTATGTTATTAGGCACGGCATCATCCGCTGGCGGCAATCCCGTAGGACGGCCTGCCGCCGTATTCAAGCCGATGATTCCCAAACATCGATCCGGATGCAGTCTCCCCATAGCCCACACCACAGCGCCACCCCAGTCGTGGCCGCAGAACACAGCACGATCGATTCCCTTGGCATCTAACATTCCAACCAGATCGTCACAGAATATCCCCATATCATATTGCATCGGATCATCAGGACCGCCGGTCAGTCCGTAACCCCGTTGATCAGGAGCAATACCGTGAAAACCTGCTGCGGCGACCGCATCCAATTGATGCCGCCAACTAAAAGCCAGTTCTGGAAATCCGTGACAAAAGACAATGGCAGGGCCGCTGCCCTTTTCATACACCGCCATGGAAATACCATTGGTATCAACAAAAGTTGGCGCGGGCATCATAGGCGCGGGTCTCACGCCACTCGATTGACCGTATACGGCTGGCACACTGCTCAGTGTTAATCCAAGGGCCGCATAACTCGAACTCTGAAGAAACTGACGTCTGGAAAACTTCATAATGAAAACCTGGAAAGCCTAAGTGTCGTGAAGGCCAAGCTAATACAAATCTGCGCAAACTAAAAGCACTAAGACTATCAATACGGGACAATTCGTGACGCTTGCCTGGATAATCAGTTAAGCTGAGGCCATGCGCCTGAACACTGCCGTGCAACCAATCTATTTTCCCGACCCCGAGCAGCAAACTGTTTTGCGCATGGGGCTGCAAAACCTGTCGTTGGACAATTGGCTACATCTCGATGAGGACTTTGTGGCATTCCACCAGCACAAGCTGGAACTAAAAGCCTTGAGCGGTGATTCAGTCAGCAGAGAAACCAAAGGCGCCGAAGAGGCAATTGAAGAGTTCAACAACTTTCTACTCAAGCATTTGCTGAAACACCATGCCAGGCAGTTTCAATTGCACAATGAACGCCTGCAACACAAATCGAGCCAACTGGAATTCGATGCTCCTGCAACAACGCTGTGGCAAAGCTCGTTGTGGATTCAGGACGACATCTGCCTTCTACAACCTGTGGGAAGCTCGTATGTGCTGGGTGCTGCCAGTCTTTGCTCACCCTCTAACTGGCAACTGGAAGACAAAATTGGCCACACGGTAGAATGGATTCACAAACCAGTACCGAACTATCGATACGCACTCAGCGAGCGAGTGGACACTTTGCTTGCGCGTCTGAAACCTGCGCAACCGGTGATGCGCTTCAATTGGTCGGTGCAAAATAGCAACGAGCTAAACTGGCAAGAACATTCTGGCAGCAACCAGGATCACAGCCAGGACAGCAACGAATACTATTGGCGAGTTGAACGACAAGCACTACTGAAGCTGCCAGCAACCGGGGCAATAGCATTCACTATTCGTATCTTCCTTCATAGCTTTGATGCTATGGAGCAAGCCACAGAAAATGATAACAATCATAAATTGAGCTTTAAGCAGACCCTGGCCCAGATAATCGAGCGATTACCCGAGGAGACCCGATACTATAAAGGCCTGAACAAAAATCTACTCGAAAGACTGCAGAGTGAATAGCAGTTGATTCGCATCGGTTAGCAATAAAATCAGGTTGCGAAAGGCAACTGTCCCGTCCACTTCAAGTTCCGGAACAACAAGCTGTCCGGTCTCACTGTCGAAAGTGGAATAGCCTTCTGCAACTGCTGGCAGTGAGACAATGGTTTCTGCACGACCGCGGATCACAACTTCAGGATCTTGTGACTCAATAGTAAACGCAAGCTCCACGATGCCTGAACTCCCTGCATCTACCCTTAGAATCAATTCACCACTGCTGTTATCGAAACGATTGGGCGCCCGGGAAGTAGCAAGCACTTCCATGTTGGTGAAAACAAAGTTGTTACTAGTCAAGTTAGAGCCGTCAAAATTGACTACCGGAAATTCAGCAAATGAAACGTTCTGAGAGTCTATTAACGCAACAAAAGAGACTCGCTCCAGAGCACCGATGGAATCCACAACGGTCATGCCATCGTCGATGACCCGACCAAAAACAGTAAAACCACCGTTATCAGAATCCAGAAAGGTATTGTCAGCAAGATTTACAAACCATTGACTGGTTGCACTATCTGGATTGCCCGCAACTTTCGCCATGGCAACCGTACCACGCACATTGGATTGACCCGGTTCATTGGCAATCGGGCCATCCGTATCAATGGACTCAATGCTTGTGGAGCCACTGGGCAGCGTGAATCCCCCACCTTGAATAACAAACCCTGGGACCATGCGATGCACAAACGAATCGGTGTAGCGGCCACTATTCACATAATTGAGAAAATTCTGCACAGTGCCTGGGGTAACCGAATCAAAAAGCTCGATTGAGAAATCTCCTAGTGTAGTCGAAACCCTCACTATAGTTTGCGCCTGCGCACTGGTGACAAAACCACTCATCAACAGCAATACAACGACTATTAAAGAGATTTGTTTTCGGGCTGTTTTGATACTGCTACTGCTCATGGAATTTCCTTCAGCCAATAAAAAAGGTGTCAGGTGCTGGCACCTGACACCTTTTGTTTACGTTATAAGTCAGGGAATCAGTCGCGGGATGAACCTTGTCACTCCCCGGATAGGACCGACTTCACCCGCATAGACATTCCCAGCATTGTCCACAGTCACTCCTTCACCCATTGAACCCACGCCACCCATACCGGAGGAGCGTTCAGGAGAAACGTGTTCTGGTACAAAGAAAAAGACCTCACCAGTGCGGGCACTGCCTACACGCAGCCCTTTTCTCCAGCCGCCGGGATTATAGTTGGGATCGGATTCAGAATCGATGGCATAGAGCCAGTCATTACTGCGATCGATAAAAATGCCACTATTGCGACTGAACTGATACCAGGTATCGAGATGATCACCGTCCTGGTTAAAGATCTGAATTCGATTATTACCTCTGTCAGCGACAAACAGGCGACCCTGAGAATCCATAGCCAGCGAGTGAGGCGCTCTGAACTGGCCATCCTCCTGCCCCCATTCACCGAAATGCCCAACGTAGGTGCCATCTGGCTCCCAGATTGTGATGCGACTCTTCGAGTCAGGTCCTGGAGAGTTCTGGAACTGCGCGCTATGGGTTTCGCCAATGAAGATGCGACCGTTTGGCGCGACCAACACATCATTAGGCTCAGTCAGGTGAGTAGGTGGATCACCCATTTCCCCAGGCGTACCAATCACCATCAGCAATTCACCTTCCGGGCTGAATTTGAGCACCGCACTACCAATGTTTCTTGAGGCTGGATTGGCTTCGGCCTCGGCGCTGTTTGCCAGGCGCGCGTCAGCGATCCAGATATTGCCCTCGGCATCCACATCCATGCCGTGGGGCCAGAGGATTTGCCCACCACCCAAAGAAGCAACCACTCTGCCTGAAGGATCGAGTTTTACAATGGGATCGATCTCAGGAAACAGTGCACAGGAATTCACTCCACAGCGATCGCCAGCCCAAACATGAACTCCATCGATGTCCACGTTGATAGCACTCACTGACCCCCAGTTTCTGCCATTGGGCAAAGTGCCGAAATCCCTTTGCGTCTCATAAGGATTAGGTAAATGGTTGATGGGCTGTTGGCCAGCATGTGCTGCTGGAGTAATTGCACCGGATTGAGCAACACTCGTCGTTGAAAAAACTAAAGACATCAAAGCAGCCAGGCTGAGCGTGCTTAGTGGCTGAAAAAACTGTTGGAAGCGAAGTGTTGGCATCGTCATTGTTGTACTTCTCCCTTCTTGAACCGTTAGTGGGCGGATAGTGCCGTTACCGCAGCGGGGCCGCTATGGAGTAGGGAAAATGGACTGTCGACCCAGGCTTGTCAAGCCAAGTAACGGCTATGCAAGGGCGATGGTTACTATGTAACATTTGCAGTAAAGTCTACCCTCTCGCAGTACATTGCAGGGCCAGCAGAGCACCTGGTGAATCACCGGAGCAGCAGCGATTTCTGGACTCTGGCACCCTCGGTGTTTATGCTTCGCCCGCACTGAACCAAAGCCGCTCCGCATCATGCAGGCTGGAATAAAAGAAAAAGAGAGAACATGCCAATGTTGCGCAATGTGATTAACTGGATATTCGCAGTCAGTCTGCTCATGGGGCTGCTAATGATCGCAATGATGCTAGCGGAGACCGCCCCCAACTCCGCTGGCTTGCCTCACCCGGAGCATCCGGGAATGCAGGTGGGCGACGATGGGATAGCCAGACTGGACTCAATCGGAATTTTCGCCTTTCTTTTTCAGAGCTTGCTGTTGGTTTTGGTTGTATGCCTCTCACTTCTTGGCGTCAGCAAACCTCGACGTAGTCCGCGACTTTTCGCCCTGATGGGCGGCAGTCTGGTTTTCATGTTGTTCGTCTGGTGGCAGATGTACTCGGGCCATCAAGCATTTCTGGCCACCGGTGAAACAGGCTATTTCATGGGCTTCCCTACCGCTACTGCCTGGCAAGTCTACGGCACATGGTTAGGTGCTATACCGTTAGTCCTCATCTATTCCTTAGGGTTCAGAAAGTATATTTACACTGAAGAAGACGAAGCAGCGTTCACCAGGCTACTGAAAGAAACACGGACAGCCACAGAGTCTGCAGAGAGTTCAAGCTAGACCCATGGAAGCCTTTCGCCAGGAAATTATCGTCGGCGCCGTCGTAGTCTATATGGCGTTCTGTGTGCTAACCGGCCTATGGGCAATGAAACGCACTCAGAGTAGTAGCGACTTTTTTATTGCGGGCAGAGGGCTGGGACCAATCGTAGTAGCCCTGGCCTTGTTTTCCAGCACATTAAGTGGCTTCGGATTCGTTGGCGGCCCGGGCCTGGTATATTCCATTGGAGTCAGCTCCTTCTGGATGGTTGTGATTTCATCCACCGGTTACGCAATGGGTTTTTTCCTGGTAGCGAAACGCATTCGGATGATTGCAGAGCTCAGAGACTGCCTGTCCCTACCCGATGTAGTAGCAGCACGTTACAACAGTGAAGCGGTTCGTTTCCTGATAGCCATCACTATCGTTCTAGGAGTGATGGGTTATCTTGCCACCCAAATACTCGCCATGGCCGTAGTCATGCAAGCTATTCTCTCTGGCACGACAATGTTTGCTGGAATAGGCCTGGTTACCTGCGTGTTCATTTCTTCAGCGGTATTGATTTTTTATTGTGTGACCGGCGGGATCATTGCCTCGGTTTACACAGATGTTGTACAGGGTGCCATCATGATGATCGCTGGCACACTCATTTTGTTTACCGCCACTTCCGTGTTCGACGGCGGCATGCAGGAAGCAACTTCCATCATTCTTGCCGATGATGGCGAAGCCATGATGCCATTTGGCGCTGCAGGGATAATGGCTTCACTGGGATGGTTCTTCGTATTCGGGCTAGGCCTGGCAGGACAACCTCATCTCATCACCAAGATGATGATGAACAAGAACATGGCCGACAATCGGACCATCTTACCCATGTCCCTGTTTGGCTATGTCATGGCTGCGCTGCTGTGGATTTCTATCGGTGTGGTGATGCGCGCCGCGGTGGTTGATGGTGTTATTCCACCTCTCAATCAACCGGATGATGCAGCATCGATTTTCCTTTCGGTTTTTGCCAATCCACTGCTAGCCGGCATTGTGTTTGCCGGATTGTTTGCCGCCATCATGTCCACTTCAGATGCCTTCCTGAACATTGGCACTGCGGCGATCATTCATGACATTCCGAAAGCCGTGCGCGGTCATAGCCTGAACAATGAGTTGTTCTGGGCACGGGTCGTGACCGTGATACTTGCACTGGTAGCAGCAAGTTTCGCGCTGTACTCACACTTTCAGGATGCCACTTTAGTGGCACTCTTAGGCGCATTTGGCTGGGGAACTTTCGCCGCATCGATTTTTCCCGTGGTGGCAGTGGGGCTGAACTGGCGCGGTGCGACAGTGGCCGGAGCAGTTACCGCAATTTCCGCCGCATTGGCGATCAATTTTTTCGTGCAACTCGCCGGTATCGCTCTGCCCCATGGCATCTCCGGTCCATTAGTCGCTTTCGTCACTTCAATGATCCTGTTCATCGGAGTTTCAATGCTCACCCGCAAGCCCGATCTGCCCAGCGATATAGATCAGGTACTGAATCTCTAGACCCAGTCCTCCGCGTTCCATGTTTCTGAACTAAAGTTCGCGAAATTTAGGTCCTAATTGCTAGTGTCTGAAAAACGATAGTGCAGCAATGGAATCTCTTACAGCCGATTTGCTGGCTACAATACGAAAAATAAATCATCGTTCAGGTCTGCTGTGGTTGCGACCAAACTATCCTGACGACATCGGTGTCGCCCAGTCACGACTGGCCAGACTGGCGGAGAAATTCGAGCGACTTGAAAGAGAAGAGCGCGAGAAAATCCTCACCACCCTGAATCAATTAGGCGCACTACTGGAAGAACAGAATGAATCCTGGGATGACCCAGGCGAGGAAGCTAGCGCTACCCCGCCGCATTTGCGTCTTAACTCACCAATCTAATTGATCTTCACCAGACCAACTTGATTAGAACTACTCTGGTGGATAAGCAGATTGCCTTCTTCTGTGACCCAGGTATGTCGAATGATGCCAACGCCAGATGGGATCGCCCAACTTTGAAAGGACTCGGTTGCAGGGTTGAATCGAACCAGTGCATCTGGTCGCATCCCTGACTCGTTGTACCAGATCACATCATCAATTACCGCCATAGAATAAGGGTGAGAACTAGAACCGCTGGGAGAATCCCATTGCTTGATATCGCCCGTAACAGGATCCAGTCGTCCAATCTTGCCCATGGTTGAGTTGACGTACCAGACGATGTCATTGCTATCTAAATCCAGACGACGAATTCGTGACCGCTCATCGGGAATCTCGTAATAGCGAATATCCATGGAGTCCGGATTCAGTGCCCCAATTTTATTAGTCCCATTAAAGGCGACCCATACCGTACCTTCGCTGTCTACTTTGATGCCATATGGGCGCGGCTCTACGTTGATCTCTTTCAAATCGCTAGTCTCAGGATTCAGACGACCCAGCATGGCAGCTCCCTGTGCTGTGAAATAAAGATTACCGTTAGGATGGAACACGGCGGAATGAGGATCTCTTGCTTCCGTTTCGTATTCCGTGACCAGGCCTGTCTTCGGATCGAGTTTACCCACGGTGGCGTTGCTATTGCCGGTGTACCAGATATTGCCGTCCGCATCGGGAACGATGGTGTGAGGTCGGGATGTGGGTGGTAATTTGTATTCTTCCATCACACCGGTTTCCGGATCCAGACGACCAGTCAGACTGGCCCACATGCCTGTCCACCAGATAGAACCATCAGGTGCTTCCACCGGGTCGCGGGAGCGTTGGCCCAGGGTAGGCACTGTCCACTCGATAATCTCTATTTCCGTGTCCCCCGCAATCAAGGTAGGACGCCGGGATTCATCCACAGGAAAATGTTCTGCCAGATAATTAGCAATGGTGGTTGCCTGGGCATCGTTTAACTCAATCATGGTGGAAAACACCCGACGCCATTCCTCCGGACTGTCATACCCTGCGGTTCGACTGATATTTGCCGTCGAGTGACAGCTCGTGCAGGCCGTCAGTACCAGATCTTTCCCCTCCCCTTCCGGAAGCGCCGGCGGAGTTCTTCCCCGTTGCGCCAGGGCAGAATTGGTGGAAACCAGAAGGACAACGAGCGCGATAGTAAGTGAACCGATGTTTTTCATGGTGACACCCTGAATAGTGTTGGTGGCAGAACCTAAGATAATAGTTGGCAGAGTGGAATTTACAACAACTTGCTTGCCAGGAACGATCGATTCGGCTGGCCTTAACAGCATCTTAGCGTGTTAGCTGTTTGCTGGGTCAGCACGATAACTGGACCCCGCAAGGCTACCTCCCAACACATTCGATTCGCTTCTGACCTGACGCTGGGGTATCTTTTCTCTGGATCTAATCTCATTAAGAAGACGCATAACAGATGTCCAGATTGACTCACCGCATCAACTCCAAATATCTGGGCTCACTATTGCTTGTATTGATAGCGCTGAGCCTAAGTTCCTGCTCACAGCAAGAACAATCCACCACTGAAGAGGAGATCAGTTCGCTCGCAGAGTGGCCTCTGTATCGAGGCAACTATTCAGGCACCGGCTTTTCGGCGCTGGATGCCGTCACTGCGGACAATGTCGCGAATCTGCAAGTGGCCTGGCGTTATTCATTGCGCAACGACGACAGTGACAATCCAAGAGAACCTAATTCCCAGGCTACGCCAATTGTTACCAGCGGCATGATGTTTGTACCAACAGTTGACGCAGTCGTTGCGCTCAACCCTGTTTCAGGAAGTGAGATCTGGCGCCATCAAGTTGAAGATGGACGCCCCTCCAGGCGAGGCGTCAGCTACTGGCAAGGGGCTCAGGGCATTTCGCCCAGGATATTTTATACAGCAGGTTCACGGCTGGTGGCATTGGATGCAGCCACCGGAGCTGTCGACAGAAACTTCGGCGCGGCCGGTGTTGTCGATATGGGCACGCCCTATCTATCGGTTCCATTGGTTTACAAGAACATCATCGTTGTCGGAGCCAACACACCACCGGGACAAGCGGGAGGTATCGGCAATCCCCGCGCCTATGATGCCGTGAGTGGCACCCAACTCTGGGAGTTCAGCTCGGTCCCACAACCAGGACAGACAGGACATGAGACCTGGGCAGGCGATAGCTGGGTTGGCAGATTAGGTGCCAACGCCTGGCCTTTCTATTTTACTGTCGACACCGAACGCGACTTACTGTTTCTGCCACTAGCCTCTCCCATTCCATTTGCTTACGGCGGGGATCGAGCCGGGGACAACCTCTTCGCCAATGCATTGGTTGCTGTCAACGTAAACAATGGTGAATATGTCTGGCATTTTCAGACCATTCATCATGATCTATGGGATCACGATCCACCGGCACCGCCTACGCTGTTCGAAATCAACCGACAAGGCGAATCGGTTCCGGCACTGGCAGTAACCACTAAATCCGGTTACCTGTTTGTATTGAATCGTGAGACCGGCACTCCCATCTTTGAGGTAGAAGAAAGAGCCGTAGCCCAGAGCACTGTGCCCGGTGAAGCAAGCGCTGCCACGCAGCCTATCCCCAGCACGACACCAGCCATGGCGCGAGTGAGTTTCTCTCTAGAAGAATTGGCAACAGCCGATCAAACTTCAGCGGAACACGTGGCGGCCTGCCAACAGCTCTTGAGCAATGTCGGTGAAATAGAAAACCTGGGGCCTTATACGCCCTGGAGTTATCGACCCAATGACAACAGTGGAGCCACCACCCTTTTGTTCCCGGGGCTCGGCGGGGGTCCTAATTGGGGTGGCGTTGCCTTCGACCCCAATAGTCAACTGGGATTTGTATTTGCAGGGGATGTCGGCACGTTTGGCTGGATACAAGATGCGGAGCCCGGCGCAGGTCTGCCTTATGTGCGCAGCGGCCCAAGGCCCGGCAGTTTTCTTGTGAATATCAATGGCGCTGGCATGCCCTGCCAGCAACCGCCCTGGAGCCACCTGTCCGCGGTGGACATGAGCACAGGGGGACTCGCCTGGCGCATACCTCTGGGCATCACGGAAGCCTTGCCGGAAGGCAATCAAAATACCGGACGACCAGGCAGAGCATCGGCTGTGATTACTACCACCGATCTTCTCTTCATAGCAGCAACCGATGACAATCGATTCCGGGCGCTGCGTGCAAGCACCGGAGAAATATTATGGGAAGCGAATTTGGGGAAGCGTGGTAATGCCAATCCAATG